>NZ_JAWQUM010000011.1:0-254204 GCF_033447125.1 Rhizobium sp. PL01
CCGGGGCGAACAGACGTTGGTGGAATTGTCCCAGCAGTTTGACGTGCACGCCAACCAGATCAAGCAGTGGAAAGAGCAGCTCCTTGAGGGGGCGACCGGCGTTTTCGGTGATGAAGCGAAGACGGAACCGGCAGGCCCAACTGTGGACGTCAAAACGCTACATGCCAAAATCGGGGAGCTGACGCTGGAAAACGATTTTTTAGCCGGAGCGCTCGGCAAGGCGGGATTGCTGGGCGGAAAAAAATGATCGACCGCCAGCATAAGCTATCCGTCGTGCGCCAGGCCAAGCTTCTCGGCTTCAGCCGTGGCAGTGTCTATTATCTGCCTCGTCCCGTGCCTGACGGCGATCTTGCACTGATGCGCCGGATAGACCAACTGCATCTCGAATACCCGTTTGCGGGGAGTCGGATGTTGCAATGGCTTTTGAAGGGAGAAGGGCTGAATGCCGGGCGGCGGCACGTTGCCACGCTGATGAGGAAGATGGGCATTGAGGCGATATACCGTCGCCCGAACACCTCCAAACCAGCGCCAGGTCACAAAATTTATCCCTATCTCCTGCGAAAGTTGGCGGTCACCCGACCCAACCAGGTCTGGGCGATGGACCTGACTTACATCCCCATGGCGCGTGGCTTTGTCTACCTCTGCGCCGTCGTGGACTGGTTCAGTCGGCGGGTTCTGTCGTGGCGATTGTCAATCACGATGGAGGCGGACTTCTGTATCGAAGCGGTCGAGGAGGCACTTGCGCGTTACGGCAAGCCCAACATCTTCAACACCGACCAGGGATCGCAGTTCACCTCCATCGACTTCACCGCCGTGCTGAAGAAGGCTGAGATTGCCATATCGATGGACGGCAAGGGCGCGTGGCGGGACAATGTCTTCGTCGAGCGGCTCTGGCGGTCGATCAAATACGAAGAGGTCTATCTCCACGCCTACAAAACAGTGTCCGAGGCTCGCGCTGGCATCGGCCGATATCTGACCTTTTACAATAGCCGACGCCCACATTCATCCCTTGACCGGCAGACACCGGATCAGGCCTACTTCAACGCGCTGGCACCAATGATGGTGGCGGCATAATCGAGGCGGAAATCCACTTAGCGAAACGCCCGGAACTGTTCAGACAAACCGAGCCACCTCTGACCGTGCGAGCGTTGCGGCGGCTTGATGAAATCGGTGACTACATTGAAAAAGACGACCCGGATGCCGCTGCACGGGTGGTTGCCCGGCTCGTAGCTTCTGTCGCCACGACATCGAGATCATTACGGTGATGCACGCCTCTCAGAAGTGGCCGAAAACGCTGTAAAAGCGGTGTGTCTCCTGGGCAAGACTCCAGCAGCATCAAAGCTGCAATTGCACTAACGGAACACCGCGAAACAATCTGGTTTTCATTAGAGTCAATAACTTAGCTTCGATTTGAGGCGTATGCATATTTATGGAATTATTCTCGTCGGTTGTTCGGCTTCAGACGAGCTAGTACCATGCCGTCGTATTGCTATGACGAGCGCCCCTTAGGAGTTCTGCACAGGCTGGCGGTCGGGCAAGCCGTCAAAGTGAGATTCGAGACCGATTGTACAGGCCCCGTGTTTGACCGAACCCGGCGGGCTGCGGTCCGATTTTCGCGCTTACTTTCCAATCGGTGCGTAGCTTTCCTTGCTCCAACTGTTGACGTCGCAGCTGACGTTTTTCAAGTAGCCCTTTTCGTCGAATCTGACGTCGCCGACGACTGCCTTGATAGCTTGTCCAAATTACACGTGCGGACCGGTTGCACGTTTTCTTTCGCAGGATCATACTTGGCAAGCCTAGAGAGGCAAGATCAGGTCGTTTGCCAACCAATCTAACGAGGTAAACCCAGGGGGTCCCGTGATCGAGCGCCGACTGGCTGCTATTTTCGCAGCGGACGTTGAGGGATACTCAAGGCTTATGAGCCAAGACGAGGTCGGCACGCTCGAAGCGCTCGCATCGCAGCGCGCCATTCTGGACGAGTGCGTCGCAGAGCACAGGGGGCGCATTGCAAATACAGCCGGAGACAGTGTCCTGGCCGAGTTCCCCTCAGCCGTTAATGCGGTGAAGTGCGCGCTCGAAGCTCAAACCGCCATGGCTGCCGCCAACAAAGAACTTCCGATAGAGCGCTGTCTGTGGTTTAGGATTGGCGTGCATGTCGGAGATGTGATGGTGAGGGGTGGCGACCTGTTCGGCGACGGCGTAAACATTGCGGCGCGCTTGCAGGCTATTGCTGAGCCAGGTGGCATCTGTTTGTCGGCAATGGTGCAAGACTACGTGCGAAGCGCTATTCTGGTCGCAGTTAACGACCTCGGCCCACAATCTCTAAAAGGCATAAAGCTACCCATCAGAGTTTTTGCGATCAAGCACGGTTCTGCGCCGTCACAACGATCTAGTTTCAATCCGAACTGGCAGGACCGTCTCCGCGCCGATCGCCCTTCGGTAGCCGTGCTGCCTTTCAAAAACATGGGTGGGCCTGAGCAAGAGTATTTCAGTGATGGGATCACGGAGGACATCATCACGGAGCTAGCTCGGTTCCGGGAGCTTCTTGTCATCGCACGTAACTCCTCCTTCGCTTTCCAGGATAAAGCCGTAGAAATCAGCGCTATCGGTAAGGCCTTGGGCGCTGACTACGTGGTGGAGGGTAGCATCCGCCGGTCGGGCGATCGGGTCCGTGTCACAGCTCAACTCATTAAGGCTGAAACAGGAACACATCTGTGGGCGGAGCGTTACGACCGCTCGTTCGAGGAGGTGTTCGCCATCCAAGACGACGTTGCAAGGGGGGTCGTTGCGACAGTCGCACAGCGCATCCAAGAGGAAACGGAGGTCGTGGCGCGTCGTCGCCCTCCCCAAGACATTATGGCCTATGACCTCTTCCTACAGGGACAGCGGCTTTCAGATGTCTTTGTTGATAACGGGCAGGAAAGGTCGCGAGATTTTTTCGAACGTGCGCGGACTCTCGATCCTACTTTCGCCCGGGCGTATACGGGCCTGGCATTCAACTATCTCAACCGTTCGTTAGACTTTGGAGTTGGAGTGCCCCACGAGGAAGACACGAACCGGAAAGAAGCGCGAAGATTGGCAGAACTGGCCCTTACCGTTGATCCCACTGAACCTCGCGTACAGTCTACGGCAGGCTACATTTTCTTGACCTGGCGAGAGTTCGACCGAGCGAGCCGTCATTTTGACCTAGCATCGTCCATGAACCCGAACGATGCCACCATACAGATTTTCTGGGCGTGGGCACAGGCGTGCCTTGGGAGACCGGAACTCGGCATACCCGCGACACAGATGGCCTTTCGGCTCAATCCGCGCCATCCTCACTGGTATAGCAGTTACTGTTCGCGCGTTCATTTTCTATTGCGACAATACGACGAGGCTATCAAACACCTTGCGTACCGTATGTCTGGTGACCCAACATATCACATTCGGGACATGTCGATTTTGGCTGCAGCCTTTGGGCACATGGGACGTAGGGAAGAAGCGTTACAGTGCGCAACATGGTTCATTGAGGGAATTCGAAAAGTATGGCGCGGTAATCCAAACGCGGGCCCAGCTGACTACGCCGAGTGGTTGATCAATACCAGCTATCTCAAACTTCCAGCTGACGAGGCGCTCCTGCGCGAGGGACTTCGCCTTGCGGGCCTGCCAGTTAACGATAGACGCCTGCATTGAATGTCAGCCGTTCGTTTTCTCGCGCCATTGTTGAGCAGGGGTTGTTGCGAAGATTTGCGATGGGTCGTGCAGCGGACGCTGTACCAATTGCTGAGCACCGTCAATGCGTTCCATACAAAGCGATGGCATTTTCGAATACCCTGCGAACGATCGCTCCCTGATCGGCGCGGCCATATAGCCCGGCCGTAATGACGACGACCATATCGAGGTCGGGCACAATGTAGAGCCGTTGTCCGCCTACCCCAAGACCCTCAGTCCACGAAACTGATCGCTCGTCGGGTAGCACTGTCGACCCCGACCACCAATGCAAGCCATAACGCTCGGTATACCAGGCGTCGTGCACTGGAGTGGCGGAACGGCGAAGCCAACCCGCGGACACAAGCGTTCGCTTGCCCCATCGCCCGTCGTTGAGAACCAGTTCGCCGATCTTGACAAGATCGCGCGGCAGCAAGCGCAGACCACCCTGCGCCGCGAATTCACCACTTTTCCGCAGACGGATCCAATCTACGTTTTTGATCCCAAGTGGTTCGAACAGTTCAATGCGTGCGAGTGTCAACAAGTCTTTCCCGCTGAGCTTCTGCAGGATTCGCGCTAGAACCATCGTACTGCCGCCGTCGTAAACCCAATTCGCCCCTGGCTCATGCAGCGCATTCCTTGCAAGCGCATAGCGTGCCGGGTCTTCTGCAATATTCATCAGACGTTCGGTATTGTTGGGGTCGTCATAGGCGACCATTTCGTTTGAAACGAACCCTGCATCCATTGAGAGAAGATTGCGCATCTTGATTTTCGCCTTCTGAGGAGTGATCAGATCGGCATACTCGGGAAGATAGTCGAATGGAGACTTTTCGATGTCGATCTGGCCTCGATCGACGGCAATTCCGACGAGCAAAGACACGACCGATTTGCTGATCGATCGCATATCATGAAGTTTTTCAGCGCCATAAACGTAAGTACCCCTTGCCTTCCCCCACGGCTGATCCTCTCCAGTCCAGTATCTTTCGAACACGATCGCTTCGCCCTTAGCGACCAATACTGAATGCAGAGGTGCTGCAATTTCCGCTAGCGCCGCGTCCATGGCTTCGTATTGCGCTGACAAGGGCTTCCCGACCGATCTCGCAGCATCTTGGCCGTAGAGCAATGTCGTGGATGTAACAGTCAGCAACAGGCAGATCGCTGTGATCAAACGAATTTTCATGAATAGCCTCCGGGGTTGAGCGCTTGTGGCGGGACTATGGTGGAGAGACTGCCACCGTGACGACAGCAAGGAAGATGAAAGCAGCGCTACCAAGGCGATCGGCGACGACCGCTCAACCAGCCACCCAAACGCTCCAAGTGCGCCGAACACCAATTTGCCCGAGATCCGCAACGCTGCACGCGACGCCGTGGTGAACTTCTGCGCAACAGTTTGCAGGCAGAATGCGGCAGCTGTGGAGAGTAAGGCAAGCGCGGCCAATTCAAGCCAAACGGTGATCCAAACCGTTTCGCATGCCTGCCCAGCAGGACCATCCAGAGTGCATATTACACCCAAGTTACGAGGCACTTTCCGTCTCTCCAATTGAACACGCAAATCCCGCCGCATGACATGAGGACGACGCCGGACATCGTCGTTGCGGCAGCCACAACACAGACACGGCCGGTCGGCTCAGGCAAGAGACAGCAGCTGAGTAGAGGCGTGAATATCGTTACGGTATTGACCAAAAGCTCGAATTTGTAAGACGCAGCGCTTGTGTTCGATTGTCATCAACCTCCCGCAGCACCCCGACGCCGCTGTCCACCGACCGATCCAGGTAAACATAGGCCAGGCCCGAATACGCGCGGGCGAACGTAGGATCTACAACGATAGCCCGCTCTAACAGGGATTGAGAACGGTCTTGGAGTTCCGCTGAGATCACATCCGCCAGGCGATTGCCCTGAAGAAAAAGATCGTAGGTTCGCATATCCTCCGGCCGGCGCCGGCGGGCTGCCATCTCAACATCATCTCTCACGCGTTGAACAACTCTTGAAACGATATTCTGAGCAATCTCTTCCTGTATTGCGAACACATCTTCCAATTCAAGGTTGTAACGCTCGGCCCAAAGATGGGTCCCACCGGCAGTTTCGACGAGCTGCGCTGTTATGCGAATTCGATTGCTGGTCCGGCGGACGCTCCCTTCGACAACCTACCCTGCAGCCAGTTTTTGGCCAATCTCTCGCAGGTCAGTCGATTGACTGCGAAAGGCGAACGAAGAGTTGCGAGCGATCACCATAAGTTCACTGAAGTGCGACAACTCGGCAATGATGTCTTCCGTCATGCCATCGCTGAAATAGATCTGTTCAGCCTCTGCGCACATGTTATCGAAAGGAAGAACTGCGATAACGGGCTTGTCCGAGCTCAGGTTCGCGCGCTGCATCGGCGCAGATCCGTTCAGTGCCAGATGGTAGGACTTGATAGGGCGTGCGATATTCTTGAGGTGCTGCGCCCCGGCATCCTGGAACTGAAAATCAACTTTTCCAACGAGATGATCATAGGCGAACCCGGAAATGAGGACGTCTCCCGGCGGACACAATTGCTCCAAGCGGGCGGCGATATTGACGCAGTCTGCCATCAGATCGTCGCCCTCGACCACGACATCTCCAAGGTTAATTCCTATCCAGAGCATAATCTGGCGCCTGGCCTTATCTGGTCTTTGTGCTACGCCGTTCTGAACGTCCACCGCACAGTTGACTGCATCGACGACGGAGCTGAATTCCGATATAAGTCCGTCTCCCATCAATTTGAATATTCGGCCGCGATGGGTGGCGACCAGTGGACCAAAGAGTGCATGCTGCAGGTCATTTACCGCCTTCAGGGTCCCGGCTTCATCAGCCTCAACGAGCCGTGAGTACCCGACAACATCGGCAACCAGAATCGCAGCCATCCTTCGAGCCAACTGAGACGAGATCTCCCGTCCTACGCTGATGCCATAATGCTAAGAGCAGGCATGCTGAAGATCGCTTCATGGTAGCCCATCTCGGCATTTAGGACGAACCTAATTGAAGGCGATGTTCGATTTTGTAGGGAATATTGTCAGGATAACCTGACTCGAAGGTGGTCGCCGTCGACACACGTTGACCATGACCGCTTGCGCGCTTATTATCTTATGCTTATGTTCCACATCGCCAGTCGGCTCCACAGCAATCCGTGGTTTTGAACATTGCTACGGATTTCTCGATCAAACCGTTCGAGAAAAATGCTCATACAGCAAGCGTTTCTTGTGCATCGCTACGGTTCAGAGCCGGAACAATCAGACAACCAATTGAATCTGTTTTGATATCAACCGGACAGCAGGAGAGGTCGTATGAACACTCCAGTAGTGACGGACGTTTTCAAGTTTCTTGCCACCCGGCCCGCACAACTGTTCAGCGAAAAGGAGACCGCTCAGTCCTTCGTTCGCGACCAAAAGGCGGCGAACTCCGATGGAGCGCATCAAATAGAGGTTCTCGCGCGCAAGCTGTCGCCCCCCGGCGCCGCGCAAGCGCGTTGGAAAGAGCTCGACCTTTCGTCGCTGGCACCCCTCGAAGAGGGCTACCGCGCGTTGGTACGAAGCTACCAGGAACTCACGCCTGAAGGCGACCCGCCCGCGGCGAAGTCAATGCTGCAGGACGCCAAACTCGACCGGATGACCGATGGAGCAGAGCCCAAGGCCCTCTCGCTTGCTTGGGAAGCGCTCTATACGGCTCACGCGACCGGCCCTGACGCAGGAAGGATTCTTGAGACACCGATGGCGGTGCTGCGCCTGCTCCACTTCGCGGCGTTGGTGGACGACCTCCCCAAGCCGTCGCGGTCGGCTGCCCTTTCTATCCTGCGGGCAACAGTCGTCGTCCCAACCGCATTCGATTCAGGGTTCCACCCTCAGGTGTCAAAGCCTCCGACTCCGTCCGCTCCGGTACCGAGGCAAGCGTCTCCCGAAGACGCTCGCCGCAGCGACCAGATCCAGGCTTTGGTCGCCGACCTCGGCGCCACTCAAGGTCTACTCGCATCGGCGTTGGCCGTCGGTTCTGTCGCGCGGCAGGAGACGCTCGATCCCGGCGAGTGGTCCGCACGATTCCACGTCTCAACCGTCACACACCTCGGCGACGTTCTTCGGGACGACGTTCCACGCGAGCAGTCGGCGATCCTCGACCGTCTGAGCCTATCAAAGACGACGTCCGCCCCCCAGGCAGCGCAGACCCTCCAGCTTCATCTCCAGGCGCTCGTCGACCGCGCCACCCTTCTTGAAGGGGACGCGGAGTTCGAAGCCGCCCTAAATAAGGCGACCTTGGCGTTGCCGCTCGAAATCGCTCCCATCGTTGCCAAGAACATCAGCCCCGCGCCTGTCACCGCCCCGGACGTCGATGTAAGCGGCCGCATTACTCCCCTGGGCATCGGCGATCTGAAGGTAGTCAAGCAGACGCTCCTGTCGTATGTCGCTGGCGAGGTCGCGCACATCGAGAACGTGCTGCAGGGCGAGTCTAAGGAGAGGACCCACCGCAAGCTTGACCGAACCGAGATCACGATCTTCACGTCCGAGGAAGAAACGAAGGACACAGAGCGGGACACCCAGACGACGGACCGGTTCGAACTCAAGCGCGAGGCAGAGCAGACAGTAAAAGAGGACATGAGTATCAAGGCGGGCCTGACGGTTACGGCAAGCTATGGTCCGATCGTGGCGACAGCGACGGGGGACTTCGCCTACTCAACCTCCAAGCAGGACTCGCAGAAAAACAGCAGTAACTTCGCGCGGGACGTCGTTGATAAATCAGTCACCAAGGTGCAGACGAAAACCCGCTCGGAGCGAACCACCAAGACGTTAAATGAGGTCGAGGAGATCAACAAGCACGTCCTCGACAATGGTCCTCCCTCCGAGGCCAACGTCACCGGCGTATATCGGTGGGTGGACAAGCGATACAGAGCCCAAGTCTTCAACTACGGTGCCCGCCTCCTGCTGGAGTTCATCGTTCCGGAGCCGGCTGCCTTCTATCGCGCGACGCACTTGGCGAACGGGCCGAAGGTGAACGCTACTCCGCCACCGCCCTTCGTCACCGTGTCGAGCTTCAATGTGGCCCCGGGAGCGGTAGGTCTGGGAAAAGCCGGTACGCCAAGGCCGCTGACCGCCGAGGACATCACCGAGATCAACTACCGGCGGTACGCCGCAAGATACGGGGCAGCCGGAGTGTCGGGCCCCCCGGCGATGTTCACCTACATCGGCCTCGCCCTTGCCCAGACCAAGGAGCTCGGGCTCGGCGAGGGCGGCAGGGGGGCCGCCGCGTCGAAAGACTTCGTCGTTCCTGCCGGCTATTTGCTGGGCTCGTATAGCGTCGCCGCATCGATCCTCTGGTCGCTGAACGCTCCCCAGTTCAACCTTCAGGTTCGGGGAGACGTGTGGGAGATTATCCACTCGCCCGACAGCGCGGGAGGCGCGCCGATGATGAAGAGGCAGATCGGGGCTCCTTCGGTCGACAACACGCACGTCGCGGGATCTGTCCCCGTAAGCCTCGCCTGCTACGACGTTTATTCGTATGCGATCAACATCCAGGGTGTATGTGTTCGGACCGACGAGGCTATGATCAAGTGGCGCCTTGATACGTTCGGGCAAATCCAGACCGCGTATCAGGCGTTGCAGGCGGCCTATGATCAAAAGGTAACCCAAGCGGAATCGGCAGCGGGCATCGTGATTGAGGGCCAAAATCCGGCCATCAACCGCATCGTGGAGAAGAACGAGCTGAAGAAGCTCTGCGTTACGATGATGACGGGCCAACACTTCAAGCAGTTCGGCGCCGTGACCGAGCCGTTCAGCGACCCGCTCCACCCGCCGGAGGTGGACGTTCTAGCGGCGCTCTACGAAGGACCTATCGTGCAGTTCTTCGAACAGGCGTTCGAGTGGGAACAAATGACGTACATCTACTACCCGTACTTCTGGGGCCGGAAATCAAACTGGGCCAAGGTAACAAACCTGTCCGACCCCGATCCACTGTTCCAACAGTTCCTGACCGCCGGCTCCGCGAGAGTCCTCGTGCCCGTGCCGCTGGCCTATGTCGATAGTGTCCGGTTCCTCCTCCAGAACCCTTTGAAAGAGACCGAGCTCCGCAAGAAGGTCTGGCGAGGGGGTGACGCACCGCTCCTCAAGGATCCCCTGTACGAGTCGATCGCCGAAGAGTTGCGCAACCAGACCGACGACCTCGCGGGCGCGACGCCCGAAGGCGATCCTTGGGAGTTCACGCTTCCGACCACCCTGGTTTGGCTTCAGCCAGATGGCACGCTTCCGGCCTTTCCCTCGGCGTAAGAATGAGGGAGCGGAGAAACAGCGATGTCAGACGAGGCCGAGATGCGTCCAATCGTCGACGGGATAATCCTGTCGATGGCGAGGATCCGTAAGCTGGCCGCTGGTGTGCTTTTGCGTGACGAGCCCCAGCCGATGGTCGTGCCGCGCGCCGACATGGAGGATGCGCTGGCGATCGCTGAACAGGTCGCCGACCTGATCAAATCGTGGGCACCACGGGTGGAGCCTCTGAAGCAAATGGGAT
Organism: Rhizobium sp. PL01; assembly: GCF_033447125.1. Taxonomy (NCBI): domain Bacteria; kingdom Pseudomonadati; phylum Pseudomonadota; class Alphaproteobacteria; order Hyphomicrobiales; family Rhizobiaceae; genus Rhizobium; species Rhizobium sp. PL01. The sequence goes on from NZ_JAWQUM010000011.1 coordinate 10,195, forward strand.
GGGGCGGTCTGTTATCCGACATCCTCTACGGCATTGCGGTCGACGGCGCCGAGGGAGTAAGACGCGTCCTGTCAAACCGCCTCGAACGACCCCCCTCCCGCGATATCGAGCCGATCCATATTTCCCTGCTGATCACATACGACACGCGCGTCACCGGGAGCCGCGATGCGCTCTACGTGCTCAGCCTTGAGCTCGCGTGGAACGGTTCGCCGCTATCTGCGATTACCAAGAACTTCAATGGGGACATCAACGCCTTCACCGCGCACTCTGTCGACATTGTCATTTCTCTACTTCCTGTCATTGGTCCGATCTACGACATCGCGACGGGCATCGCCGGATACCGCCTGCCGGATGCACAAAAGCTCACGAACACGGAGCGGGTGCTCCGCGTCGTCTTCGTGGGTGTCGGCGCGGTCCTGTCGCTTGCGGTCAAGGGCGGACGCATTACAGCGCGGACGCTAAAGATTATGCAGGTGGGAAAGAGTACGAACGCCTTACGAACCACCCTCGGCAGGCTGGACACTTTCCGGGCCCTCGCGGTGTCGGTTTCGAAGCTGTCCGCGAAGAACGCCACGCGCATTCTGGAAATCGTCGACATCGTGCGGAAGGGCGGACAACTGACTTCCGAGCAAAGCCAACTGTTTTGGTCGTTTTTCCACGCACTCAATCAGGTGGCGACGGCGGCACAGTGGGCGAAAATCGCGAGGAATTCGGCCAACGTGGGATCCAAGGCGGGCAAAACGACCATCCTGCTCCACGTACTACATGCACCTGGAGAAAAGGAGGCTATTGAAGTTCTCGGCAAAAACCTGCCCGACGCCGAGATTGTGTCCTTGCCGGGCTTGACGCCCGAAGATTTCGTGAAGGTGACGCAGGGCGTGCAAAAGATCAATCCCGTTACCGGCAAGCCTGTTCTGACGCTGACCCAGGGCATCAAGACCCCAGACCTCCTCCTCGAGGGCTCGCTCGCCGACATCTATGTCCCTAAGGGCAATAATTTGAAGACGATGTTCAACGAGATCGCGGGCAAAGGGAGTCAGGGTTCCACCATCGTAGTCAACTCGGACTTCACAAAGATCCCTCACGAGGAGCTGGTAAAGAGCCTTCCGAAACTGTGGGGCAACCCCGCAGGTCTCAGCATTCGCCGTGTCGTGATTTTGAACACGAAGGGATTCTACAAGATGATCATCCGGCCATTTAACTTTCGTCTGGCCGACATCGATTGGGTGCCGGTTCAGACACTCGCCAACCTCCGCGAGACTTGGGACGAGATCGAAAAAGAAGACGCCAAGGAAGAGGCGGCTGCGGCGAAACCCTAAGCCTGGCGGCCTATGCAAGTCGAGGGGCTGTGGTGCACATCGCATGCGGTGGAAGGAGCCGTCCAATATGTGCTTTCGCGCTGCCTCAAAAAACTTTTGTAACGAAGGTAGGGCGCTTATGTCTTTCAGCATCCAGCAATATGCCACTGCGTTGCAGCGGCCGAGTACGGGCAGGTTTCAAAAGCAGCCATCAAACGAAACATCTCGCAATGTCTGCTCAATGCCGCGCAGCGCGCGCTCTTTGGGATTGGACACAAAGCGATTTGGCCAGTCGGACAGCCATCAGCACGGTATCCATCCGTGCTTTCGAAAGAGGCGGTGAAATGCGTGAAAGCAACCTGAAACTCATTCGCTTCACGTGTGACGCAGCTGGGGTTATTTTCGTGGACGAAAGCGAAATGGTCCAAGGAGGAATCGGCGTGCGGCTTAAGATAAGCACGCCATAGCCAGCCTTGAGTTTCGCAATTGCAGCTTCAAGGTACCCCCCCAAATATCAATCAGTAAGAAGGTAGCTATACGAGGGTTGGAAATCGATCGCCTTGAAACAATAGGAACCTGCGACCCGGCAGCGGGTGCCGACGGAGAGGCGTTATCCAGGGCTATCGATGGCTATAGTGAAACGTTTGAGACTAGCCCGTCCAGTCTTCCACCCGTAACCCGGGAACGCGATCAAATTCCCTGCGATTATTCGTAACCACAATCAAGCCTCGCGAGCGAGCGTGTCCTGCAATCAATTGATCATATGGACCGATTGGAGTACCGCTGCGCGCCAGTTCGGCCCGCAGTTGACCCGTATGGCTTGCTGCCGGTTCGTCGTACGCTAAAACTTCAAGGCGCGCCGCGAAGCCCTCAACAACGGGAAGGTTCTTTTCAGGACTGGCTGACTTTTCCGCTCCGTAAATCAGTTCCATCAAGCTAACCGAACTGATGCACAATTGATCATGGAAACGATTGAACGCCTCGCGCACGTGGTGTGGTCGATTTTTGATCGTGAAAATGCAAATGTTGGTGTCTAACATGTACTTCAGCATCAAAACGCCTCGCGCTCCTGCGAGGCGGCCTGATCACGCTCACTCATGAAGTCGGACGTGGCCGCTGCTCCTTCAAACCAGCTGTCCCAGACCTCGCCAGCAGGTGCGATAATGCGAGTGCGTCCGACGGCGACAATATCGACGCGCTTTACATCATCGGGCAAAGCGACTGCCTTTGGAAGACGGATAGCTTGGCTTCGATTATTCTGGAATACTGCACCCTGCTCCACCTAAGTCCCTCCGGATTGCATCACCGAGTATAAGATTTACATAACCTTCCGTCTGGGATATGTCAATGGGATATACATCAGGCCGCGCCCCAAATTTTCGATACGCGCCATAGTCCAGTGTCTTCGTACGGAAGGGAACCACTGCCGCCGCTACGAAGAAAAATCCACATATTTCATATTTTTAGCGCGGTTTTTGGCGTATGCATATTTATGGAACTTTTGTTGGTTTGTGAACCGTTGCGTTTGAGCGTTTAACCAACACCGGCACTCTCAGCATTCATTCAATTGCTTGGCAATGCTTTGCCTGTCGCGATAATCCTGGCCGCAATCATCGCTTTCGTTTCGTCGTCGAGCCTGGCAACCATTGTCTTTGAACGCCGCGATTCGTTACTCCGGAACTGTAGTGCCGCCGCCTAACCATGCGTAGGTGCCAGATTGATACATGGCGGCCGTCCCGACTGGATAGTCACCATCCAAAGCGAAAAAACACGACCAGCCCACTTTTCCAACGATTGCAGACCACAACCTCGTCAGGGTCGCTGGAAAGTTAAAGCCTTTGCATACCATCGATCCGAAAAGCGTGGCTTCCTCAACATGAACGGGACGCGTTCGGAAAGAGTTGGGTTCCGAAAGGTTCACTGATGAGCCGTCGTAGACAGGCTTCGCCCAGCCGACACCATACTCAAGCAGACCCTTGGCGAGGATCCAGTCTTTAATCTCCGCCGAAACCTTATATTTACCTGCAAAAACCGCTGTCCGGTCTTCCCATTCATCCACCCATAGGCTTCCTCAAGATCCTTCACGGAGTTCAGTCCCAATACACGGTTCAGGCCGATGGCCGGCGCTTGGCAGCGAGATTGCGCATCCGCGGTTGATGGGCAGGTATTCAAAATGCTCTTCGGCCTTGAGCGTTGCCGGTGAGGCATTGTACAGATCGATGAAGGCTTTGACCTCGATAGCCTCCTCTTCTGCCGGAGATGAACGTTGTGAAAAGTGCGAATTCGAAATGGAAACGAGGTCGATCAGTAACCAAGCGCGCTGAGCCCCGGGTGGCCGTCGGGCCGACGACCGAGCGGCCAGTGAAAGCGACGGTCTTCCCCGCCGATCGGCAGGTCGTTGATGCAGGCGTATCGCTTGCACATCAGGCCACTATCATTGAACTCCCAGTTCTCGTTGCCGAAAGATCGGAACCAGTTGCCGCTGTCGTCATGCCACTCATATGCAAACCTGACGGCAATCCTGTCGTTGTCGAACGCCCACAGCTCCTTGATCAGACGGTAGTCGAGCTCCCGCTGCCATTTTCTGGTGAGAAAAGCGACAATAGCTTCCCGGCCGTTGACGAACTCGGCGCGGTTACGCCACTGACTATCAACGGTGTACGCCAACGCGACCTTGCCCGGATTCCGGCTATTCCAGCCATCTTCAGCAAGCCGCACCTTTTCGGCAGCAGTCTCTGATGTAAACGGCGGCAGAGGCGGCCTTTGAGCGTCGGTCATTCGGATCTTCCTTCTAATTTTGCTCGCAACGCTGCATTTTCACCTTCCAGCTGTTGCAGCTTCTCACGAAGCGGTGCGACTGCTTGCTCAACCTGCTGTTCGGTGTAGCGGGGGATGATGTGCTGGGGACAGTTCCAGTCGTATGCTTCGAGCCGGAGCTTGAATATCCGCTCTGCACGGCCCTTATATGTCGGATCGGATACGAGGTCCGTGAGCGATTGGTCGGCGTCGAGCGTCAGCCGCTCGACGTGGGCATAGACTTTGAGCCGGGTCCGTCGGACATAGTCCATTAGGAACAGACAGGCGCGGTCGTTGGCTGCGAAATTTCCTGCGCTGACGTACTGGCGGTTTCCGCGATAGTCGGCGAATGCCATCGTTTGCGGATCAACAACCTTGAGGAAACCGGTTTTCCCACCGCGATGTTGAACGTACGGCCAACGCGTTTCTGACGCGGACGCGATATAGAAGCTGTCGCGCGTTGCGATGAAAGCGATCTCGTTCTCCGTCAAAGTATCCGAAGGGCGATCGTGCTTGCCCAGCCCTATCTGCTCCACCCCCATATTCGCCTGCGCAGCTCGGACGCTTGGCGTCACGGCGACTTCTAGAAAGCGGTACGGCATACCTCGTCTCCATACTTGAACAGGCCCGCATCAGCGGACAATGCGGGCCTTAACCTATCTTCAGGCGGCTAAATACTTCCGCTAAAGCATCAGTCTTGCAAGGCCCAGTCGGCGACTTCCCAGCGCATCTGACCACGATCGGAGACCACGCGACCAAGACCCGGGAACGGCATGTGTGTCGCAGCGATCAGGGCACCTTCCGAGGCAGCTTGTGGGAAGAAGCGATTGCGCATGGCTTTCGCAGCAGCCTGATCCTGTTCGAACAGAAAGAAGACGTCCGTTGCAGCCGGATGGACGACCGGGAAAAGCATGTCGGAAACCATGATCAGGCTCTTGCCGCCGTCCTCGATGCGGACGCCGATATGGCCAGGCGTGTGGCCGGTTAGGTCGACAATCGAGACGCCGGGAACGATTTCACGCTCTCCGTCGATCGCTTGCATCTTCGGATAGAGACGCACCACCTCTTCTGCCATCTTGAAGCTGGGCTGCAGGAAATCAGGCGCGCCATTGCGCTTAGCCCGGTCGGTCCAGTGCTTGACGTCGCGACGGTCTACATAGACCTCGGCATCTGGGTAATTGTTCTTACCGCCGAAAACCAAACCGCCCATGTGGTCCTGGTGCATATGGGTCACGATAACGGCATCGATCTGGCTCGGCTTTAGACCAAGCGTGGCTAGCGCTTGCGGGAGATGCCCGGTTTCCCCGATAGAACCTGCAGCCCCGGCATCGATCAGGATGCGTTGCTTACCGTCTTCAACAAGGTATTGATTGAACAGAAAACGAACCCCGCTGGGTCTGGCCGTAAACTGTCCGTTTGCGGCCTTTTCCACTTCGGTGGCTGAGCGTCCCGGGAAGTAGTTGTAGGGCATATCAGCATACCCATCGGTCAGCGCCGTTACCGTAAAACGGCCGATATGAATCTGTGCAAACGGCGTTGTTGCGACCGGTGTTCCGGCAGCCTTGGATGTTGCAGCCTGGACAGTCAAGTCGCCGAGCAGACTTCCTCCGAAAAGGGTTCCTCCAACGAGACCAAGAGGCAGAGCTCTCGCGAAAGCGCGGCGTGAAAGCTGAGGCATGCCGTTCTCCTCTGGTTTAGTGGGTGATATTTGTGGTGCCTGTGAACGTGTCGGCATAAGAAAGTTGCGCATGGTATTCCCCCAGTCGGTGGTTGATGTGGACAGCAGCTGACGCTCAGCATCAGTTTTGCGGGTTCGGCTCAGCTGCTGTTCTAATGAGCGCTGCGACTTCGTCAGGCTGGGACAGCATTACCGCATGGCTGCTGCTGACCTCTACGACCGCGGCTCCTGCGCGCGCGGCCATCGCTGCCTGTGCTTGAGCGGGTATCATTCGATCTTCCGTTGCAAGCAGGTAAAAGGATGGCTTGGTTTTCCATGCCGCAGAGGTGATCTTGCCCTGGACGGCTTCAAGGCCCCACGGCCTCTGGGCGGCAGCCATGAACTGCGCCTCGGCGGGATCTATGTCGGCCGAGAATGCGGCCGTAAACTTCTGTGGATCGATTTTGATGAAGCCGTTCTTCGGCGGAAGGAGTGGGGCTTTCTCCACACCAGGGACCTCTTGCGAGGCCAAATCGAACACGGATTCCCCGGCGTCCGGAACGAAGGCGGCCAGATAAACAAGACTCAGGACCTTTTCTTCGATTCCTGCCTCCGTAATAACGGCGCCACCGTAAGAATGCCCAACGAGCACAACCGGGTGTGAAGCCTCTGCGATCACGCCCTTCGTGCGCTCCACATCTTGGGAAAACGTGACTGCGGAATTCTGCACGACAAGGACTTCATAACCGTCTTGCGACAAGATCTCGTAAACCTTCCGCCAGCCCGTGGCGTCGACAAAGGCCCCATGCACGAGCACAACTGAAATGGATTCGGATAGAGGACGAGAAGTATCTAGGGTCATTGCACGAGTTCCCGGGTGACACCATTTTTGACTGATCTGCCCGCGATAGCTCAACAACGCTGAGTTTTTGGCGGATATGCATCGCTGTCGATGAGTGTGATGATGCACTGCTAAGACAGGCTCGCCCCACTTCCTTGGCGGACATTTGTAGGGCTGACGAGGCCAGTTCTCAATTGAGATCATGATCTCTGCGGACTAGACGAAGGGACTGCAACAGTAGACCTTCGTATATAAATCTCAGCTAACCTGAATTCACGGAACAGCGTATTCTCAGCCTCGCGCCAGCGTTACGAGCAGCCGGGGGATCGAATTGGAATACCAAACACACACTGACGAGATCATTGACATGATCCCGGCAATGGCTTGGTCTACAACATCGGACGGAATGCTGGATTTCGCCAATCAGCATTTCCTCGAATACGTCGGCCTCCCACTTGCTGATATTGCTGGCGAAAATTTTTACCGTCTCTTCCACCCTGACGATCTTGATAATCTCGGCACTGAGTGGCGGAACATCATGACTTCCAAGACCGCCAAGGAAGTCGAGGGGCGGCTAAGACGCGCGGACGGCGAGTTTCGGTGGTGTAGTCTTCGGCAAAAGCCCCGGCACGATCCGGAAGGAATCGTCATCAGATGGTACGGCGTTGTTCTTGATATCGAGGATCGAAAGCAAGCTGAAAATGCGCTCAAGGAGACTGAGGCCGCGCTTGCAGCGAGCGAGCACAATCTCCGGCTCATCATCGACTCGCTTCCGGTCCTCGTCTGGTCGGCGCGACCCGATGGCAGCGCGGACTTTGTCAACAAAAGCTGGCTGGATTATGCCGGGCTACCAGCTGAGCGGATCCTAGATTGGGGCTTCTTGGACCTCTATCACCCGGATGACATCCCAGAGATGGTTGAGATCTGGAAGAGAGATCTTCAGCATTCGGACAATACCCAGCTGAAAGGGCGCATTCGCGGCGCAGATGGCAATTACCGGTGGTTTTATTTCTCGGGTCGGAAGCTCACTGACGCCAAAGGCGAAGAGCGCTGGTTTGGGGTAAATATTGACATTGAGGATCTTCAATCAGCAGAGAACTCGCTTCGAGAAGGTGAAGCTGCGTTGAAGGAAAGCGAAAGACGGCTCAGCCTTGTCCTTAACACGATCCCGGCCATGGCTTGGTCTTGCACTCCGGACGGGCGTCTTGACTACTTCAATCGCAACCTCACCGATTACGTCGGCCTGCCTTTTAAAGACCTCGTTGGATTTGGCTTCTATAAGATGTTCCACGAGGAGGACACGGAAAGAATGCGGGAGACTTGGGACGAGATCATCGTTACCAAACAACCTCGGCCAGTAGACGCACGGATCAGAAGTTCCAATGGCGAATATCGGTGGTTCAACTTGCGGCAAAATCCCCTTCTGGATGCGGATGGGAATGTCGTGCGGTGGTATGGCGTTGTGGTAGACATCGAAGATCGAAAACGAGCTGAAGAATCCCTTCACCGGAGTCAAAGCGACCTCGCTCATGTTACCCGGTTAACCACAATCGGCGAATTGGCTGTTTCGATAGCTCATGAGATCAATCAGCCACTTATGGCAATCGTGACCAATGCGGGAACCTGCCTTCGCTGGCTGCAGGACGGGCATAAAGACCTTGAACTGGCCCGATCAGCCGCAGAGCGAGTTGTGCACGACGGGCACCGTGCAGGCGAGATTGTCGCCAGTATTCGCGCCATGGCTCAACGATCTCCAGTGCGGATGGAGAGAACCGACATCAACACGGTGCTACATGATGTCTTGTTCCTATTGCGGAAAGAGTTGCACTCACGAGGGATGCAGGTCGCCACGCATACGCCTCCCGATGCCCTCTTCGTTCTGGGTGATCGTACCCAGCTGCAGCAGGTGCTTCTCAATCTCATAATGAACAGCACTGAAGCCATGCATCCTGATGAAGCGGCAGTCGTTACTGTCAGGTGTGCGCGCAATAAGGATCGCAATATCGAAATCAGCGTGTCCGACACGGGACAAGGAATAGCGTCAGATCAGCTCGACCATATTTTCGAGGCGTTCTACACGACGAAAGTGGATGGAATAGGGATGGGGCTTTCGATCTGCCGATCTATCGTCGAAGCGCATGGCGGCCGAATCTGGGCTACGAACAACCACCCCAGGGGCGCGTCATTCACCTTCACGCTGTCCAGCTTCGAGGAGACAGCCGTTGATTGATGACAGAAAGAACAGGCGCCCCACGGTTATCGTCATCGATGATGATCACAGTGTCCGCGAAGCTCTAAAGGGACTATTTGAGTCTGTGGGACTTAGCGCGGAGACACACGGCTCCGTGAAGGAGTTTATCGCCGCAGACGATCCCGAAAAAGCGGGATGCATCGTCCTCGACATCCGCCTTCCTGGACAAAGCGGGCTTGAGTTTCAGGAAGCGTTGGCTCAAAGCGACCTGCCCAGGTCTGTCGTCCTAATAAGCGCTCACGTCGATGTGCCCATGGCCGTGCGGGCAATGAAGGCTGGTGCCATTGATGTCCTGACTAAACCAGTCCGTGAACAGGATCTACTGGAAGCCGTAAACCGCGCAATTGCCAATGATGCAGCTCGCCGAGAGGAAAGGACCTCGAAGACTGCGGCCCAGTTAAGATATACATCGCTTACCGAACGTGAACGCCAGATCCTGACCCTGGTCGTCGCCGGCAAGCTAAACAAACAGATTGCCGCTGAACTGCAACTCGCGGAGCCGACCGTGAAACTTCACAGGGGTCATATGATGCGGAAGATGAAGGCGACATCAGTCGCTGATCTGGTCAAAATAGTTGGTGGTCTGTCTTAAAGCACTAGCTAAGGGCGTTGGTGCACGGATCGGAAGGATCGCGGATGTCGATCTTTGATGACGTAAGCTATGCTACCTTTGGCTTGCGGCGAACGGATTTTGGGCGTGCGGAGGCAAGCATGCGGTTGAGGATGGCGCAGCCGACGGCGACTTCCGTCTGCTGAGCGTGAGACGACCGAGCCCGCAGACGCTGCCCGATGGTGGACTTGTATCGGCCGATGGCGGTCTCTACCAACGCGCGCCGGCCGTAACCGGTGGAGGCTTGCCATTTCATCCGGCCGTCTCTGATGATTTGCCGCAATATGCTGATCCCTTTGGCCGGGCGGTTGATCTTCGTTCAGTTCGATCGCGTTGACGCGTGGCGGAATGACGATGGCAGCATCGGCGCTGTGGCCGATGATCGCGTCGTAGGTGGGCTTCCATCATAGGCGCCATCGGCGGTGAACCGTCCGACTGGACCGTCGATCTGATCGAGAAGTGGGCCCACCTGCGAGGCATCCCCCGTATCCTGGTCGGTCATCGTGTGGGCGATGATCTCGCCACTATCGGCATCCAGCGCCAGATGCAACCTGCGCCAACCGCTACGGGTTTTGGCGCCATGTTTTTCCTCCAGCCACTGACCCGCGCCATAGATCTTAAGAGCGCTGCTATCGACAAGAACATGCACCGGCCCGCGCGGTGGTCCCTGCCGATCAAACCGGCTGTTGGGTGATCGCCACGTCTGCGCCCGTCGGCTGAGCGTGGTATGATCCGGGACGGCGAGCGTCAGCCCCATCAATTGCAGCAGCGATCCCAGCAGGCCTTCGGCCTGGCGCAGTCGTAGACCGAACACCAGGCCCAGCGTCAAGGCGGTCTCAATCGCGAGATCGGAATAGCGCGGCTGACCGCCGCGCGTCTTGCGTCGTGGCGCAGCCCAACCAACAAGCGCTTCCGGCGTAAGCCATAGGGTCAGGCTGCCGCGTTCGCGTAGCCCCGCCTCATATTCAGGCCAGTTCGTCACCTTGAATGTCATCTTGCCGATACGATGGCGGCGGGAAGAATTGTGTTTGAAAGGCATGGCTGCGGCAACCGGCTATTGAGATTGCAGCCCGCCTACACCGCGATCGCTGAATGATCCGTGCACCAACGCCCTGGTAAGAGGATCAACGTCAACGCAATTGCGCCGGGCTATATCCTTTCCAACAACACGACCGAACTTCACTCCGACGAAGAGCGCAATGCCGCGATCCTCGCCCGTATTCCCGCGGGGCGCTGGGGCGAACCGGATGATATCGGTGGTACCGCAGTTTTCCTGCTGGCGGATGCCTCGCGTTACCTGCATGCGGCAACGATACCGGTCGACGGCGGCTGGCTCGCACGTTGACGCGGGAAACCACGACACAAAAACGGGATACGCAATGACGACGAAATGCTTCACGTTCGCCGGTGGCGAAAACTGGGTGCAGACTGCTGACGGTAATCTTCGCCGTGTACTTGTCCATACGGATGAGCTGATGCTGGTGGAGTTTAAGTTTGAGAAGGGCGCACAGGGTGCTCTGCATTCGCACCCGCATGTGTAGTCAAGCTTCATAGCCGAGGGGCATTTCGAGGTGACCATCAATGGCATTACGGAGGTGCTTTCCACCGGCGATGCTTTCATCGTGCCGTCAGGTCTAGTCCACGGAGTCAAAGCGCTCGAAGCCGGGCGCCTGATAGACAATTTCACCCCACAGCGAGCCGATTTCCTGGCGTGATACGCGGATCGCAAAGAGGCCGCAGTGGGCAAAAGGGTGTCAGGCGATTGTCTTGGTTTATCTCGCTACGAGAGCTCTCCCTGGCTAGATACGAAGCCATGATATCGAAAGCTTCCAGCTTTGTCTCGAACCCAATGGCGATGCGATCTCGCGTGAACTCGCCGATCACAGCGGCGTAAACGCGAAGCATTCGTCGAGAACGTGCCGGCTTTCCTTCCATGGTAGGTGCGATCTTCGACAAATCGTAGCACCAGAAACACTTGAAGTATTCCGGCCGACCTCGAATGCAAGAACTGACATCCAGCCAAATCGTAAAGTCTGATATGTCCACCGACTGAAATCGCGCAGCGCGCAATGCGCTTTCGAAATAACCGAGGAGCGATCGTCGTTGGGGAACATTGATATCCCGACGAGCCACGCGAGTTCGACGGGATCGGCCAGCTCGTCTCATTGAAACGGTACGCCCGCTCGCTTGCGACGAACTTACCAATCTCCATGTCCGCCGCTGGCCGTATTTTGAGCTGTCAGCGGCGGAAGATACTTCAGCGCCTTACAAAGCAAGCGTCGTTTTGGCAACGGTCAGGATCTTGGAGAAAAGCTCGATGTCTTCTCTTGAGTCAGACGGTGGTGTGCGGTTCGCCGCACCATTGAAGATCGTGTCGTGGAAGGCTTCGAGTTCGATCCGGAACGCGTCGCTATGGAACGGCCCGAGCGTCCGGACGACATTGCTGTCGGCGGTGCTTTCCTGCACTTCCAGCGTCATCGGCAGATTGCGCAGATAGGGCGTGTTGTAGCGGAACTGCAAGCGTTTGGTCTTCGACAGGACCTCGATGCCGGCATCAAAACGGGCGATATCGTCAATCAGGCATTCGTAGATGGCGGTGAAGCTACCATAGTCGAACATGGCAGTGAGCTGTTCGCCATTCTGCGACAACTGCGCTCCGATTACCCGCTTGGGCGAGCCACCCAGAAGATCGCGCATGGCCGACAGCGAATGCGAGCAAAGCCCGGTCATGACTTCATAGCCACGCTTGACGATCGCAGGTGCGTCGGCACCGCACATCGCATCCATCATCTCCTTGCGCAGCGCCCGGCTCTCGTCGATCAGTGCAGCCGGAATATCCCCCTTGGGCGTGACGACCTTGTCCGTCTGGTTGAAGAACCATGGACCCTCGCAGATCACGTCGCGGACGCGGACGTAAGAGATGGGGCCGAAGTTTTCCAGTTCCTGCTTCGCCGCAATGAAGGCCGGTGCAAAGCGGCGCATATAGCCGACCATGACGACGCGGTCGGAAGCGGCCTCGGCTGCTACTAGCGTTTCCAGATCAGCCGCTGTCAGGCAGGCCGGCTTTTCGATGAAGACATGTTTCCCGGCTGCGATCGCTGCCCTTGCCTGCTCGCCATGGTGCTGGTCGGGGCTGAGGATCAGGACGGCATCAATATCCGGATCGGCAAACAACGCGGCTGCCGTGTCGTAGCGCTTGGCGATCTTCCAGTGATCGGCGACTTCAGCCAGAACCGAAGGCGAAACATCATGCACCGCGGCCAACTCGAATTGCTGCTGCAATTTGTGCAGCGTTGGAATGTGCATCAGCTGAGCCACTTCTCCGAGCCCAACCAGGCCAACTCTCAATCGCATAATCCACTCCTGTATAGCGCTTTCTGCGCGAATTAAATTCTGGTCGTGAATTTAAATACCGGAAGCCGATCCCTTGCTCAAGCGTGAAAATGGAATGAACATTCGATTTTTCATGTCGTAAACCGAAATTTTCCATTTACAGACGGAAACTTCTCGATATTATGATCCATAATTTGGATTTAATAAAAGGGGAGTAAAGCATGTCCATCCGCAAAGCCGTCGCATTCAGTATCGCCGCCCTCGGGCTATCGGCCGCCTATCCGGCCGTCTCGCAGGCCGAAACCATCAACATCTTCTGCTCTTCCTCGGGCATCGAACTGCAATTGTGCAAGGAAGGCTCCGAGGCCTGGGGCAAGGAAAGCGGCAACGAGGTGAAGATCACCACCATGCCGGCAAACTGGGACGACGTCCTGTCGCTCTATCAGCAGCTCCTGTCAGCGCAGTCGACCGATGTGGACGTGATGATCCTCGATGGCGTCTGGGTCGGTCCGCTGAAAAGCCACCTTCTCGATCTGGCGGAAGCCATGCCTGCAGGCACCGTCGACAAGTATTTCCCGTCGGCAGTGGCCGCCGGTACGGTCGGCGGCAAATTCGTTGCCATGCCCTGGTACATGGATACCGGACTGCTGTTCTACCGCAAGGACCTGCTCGACAAGTACGGCGCCAAGGTTCCGGAAACCTGGGCCGATCTCACGACCACAGCGCAGCTTGTGCAGGATGGTGAGCGTAAAGCCGGCAACGAAAAGATGTGGGGTTATGTCTGGCAGGGCCGGGCCTATGAGGGCCTCGTCTGCAACGCCACAGAATGGTTTGCAAGCAGCGGTGCTGGCACCTTCATCGATGCGGAAGGCAAGATCACCATTGCTTCGCCCGAAGCCAAGGATATGCTGAAGACGGCAGCCGGTTGGATCGGCACTATCTCTCCGGAAGGCGTTCTAAACTATGACGAGGAAGGCTCGCGCGGCGTCTTCCAGAACGGTGATGCGGTGTTCATGCGCAACTGGGCCTACGCCTGGTCGCTGGCCAACGGCGCCGACAGCGCCATCAAGGACAAGGTCGGCGTGGCGCCGCTGCCGAAGGGCGCAAGCGGCCAGCATGTTGGCATCGACGGTGCCGCCTATCTCGGCGTGTCGAAATATTCGGCCCATCCGAAGGAAGCCGCAGCACTGGTTGCCTATCTCGCCGGTGAAAAGGAAGAAAAGCGCCGGGCTTTGGCCGGCTCTTACATTCCGAGTGTATCGTCGCTGTTTTCTGACGCGGATATCCTGAAGGCCATTCCGTTCCTGACAACCGCGAAAGCAGCTTTCGAGAACGTCGTAACCCGGCCGACCAGCGTTACCGGCAGCGATTACCCGCGCGTATCGACAGAAATTTCCAACAATCTCCACTCTGGCCTCGCCAACCCTTCGGCAGCCGATGCGGCTATCGACGATCTGGCCTCCAAGCTTGACGGGCTGAAGTCGCGCGGCGGCTGGTAACTCCCCTCGAAAACAAGGTTCGCACTGCCGGAGGGCGGTGCGAACCGCCTATCCCAAATGCAAGGTAACAAGACAATGACGATCAAAGTTGCGACAGCACCGGATTCCTGGGGCGTCTGGTATCCGAAAGACGAAAAGCAGGTCGGATGGGAACGCTATCTCGATGAAGTGCAGAAGGCCGGCTATGGCTACACCGAGCTTGGCCCCTGGGGTTACCTTCCGACAGATCCAGCAACGCTTTTGTCAGAACTTGGCCGCCGCGACATCAAGCTCTGCGGCACGGGCGTCGTGCATCCCCTGTCGCTTGCTGACTCCGCTGAAACCCTTGCCGCCCGCGTCGGGCCGATCTGCGGCTTACTGAAGGCTGCCGGTGCCGAATGGTTCGTGCTGATGGACGAATCTGAATCCTATGCAGCACCGGGTGATCGTTTGCTCGACGACAAGGCGTGGGGACAGATGATCGCCATTGTCAGCACGACCGCCAAGCATGTCGTCGAAGACTACGGGATGAAATTCGTCTTCCATCCGCATGTCGGCACCTGCATTGAAACCGAAGCCGAGATCGAACGGTTGCTGGCCGATACACGCCCGGACCATGTCGGGCTCTGCTTCGACCTTGGACACCATATTTATACCGGCGCCGATCCCCTCGCCTTCATGGCCCGGCATGCCGACCGCATTCCCTATTATCATTTCAAGAACATGGACGGCGCACTGCGCCAGCGCATCACCGACGAGAACATCTCGTTCATGGACGCGTTCCAGATGGGCGTCATGTGCGAACTGGACAAGGGCGCCATCGATTTCGCCGAGGTGGTGAAGTTCCTCGAAGCCCGCAACTATGATGGTTTCGCCGTAGTCGAGCAGGACATGTATCCCTGCCCGCCGGAAAAGCCCTATCCGATCGCCAAGCACAATCGTGACTACCTGAAGACGCTCGGCCTTTAAGGCCGAGCCGCATGGCCAGCGGTTGTGACTGCTGGCCGCACTCGATCCGACTGGAGAATTGACTTGCCCGCGCATTCCGCTGAAATCCTGAACACACCGGCCGATATCGGCGACGTGCTTGCCGTCGATATCCTGGCCGCTATTGCTGCCGCGCGCACCGATGGCAAACAATATTTGCTGGGCTGCCCGAGCGGACGATCGCCGAAGCCGGTCTATGATGCGATGGCGGACAAGGCCGCTGCCGGCAATTTCGACCTTTCCAATCTCGTTCTGGTGATGATGGACGAATATCTCGGCGGCGGCGAGGACGGTTTGGGCCTTTGCCCGCCCGAGGCGCATAACAGCTGCCGCCGGTTCGCCGAACACGATATTCGCCAGCGGCTGAACGCCGGTATCGAGCCCGCACATCAGGTGGCGAAGGAGCATGTCTGGTTTCCGGATGCGGAAAATCCCGGTGCTTATGATGACCGTATCAAGGCGGCAGGTGGTGTCGACCTGTTCATTCTCGCGTCCGGCGCGACAGATGGCCACGTCGCCTTCAACCCGCCGGGAAGCCCGGCCGATGGGCCAAGCTGCATCGTCAAACTCGCAGAAGAAACGCGCCGCGACAATCTCGGCACTTTCCCCGATTTTCCGTCGCTGGACGCGGTGCCGCATCACGGACTGACTGTCGGTCTCGGCACGATCGCCAATCTGTCCAAAGCCGTTGCCATGGTCATCCACGGTGCCCACAAGCAGGGTGCTGCCAATCGCCTGACGCAGAGCGATGGCTTCGATCCGGAATGGCCAGCCACCATCATTCATCACTGCAAGCGGGTTCGTATCCTGCTTGATACTGCGGCGGCGGCTGAGGCATGACAGGCGCCGGCAAAACACAACCGGCAGCGGCAGTGATGGAAAGCGGCGATTATCGCGTCGGCATCGATCTCGGTGGCACCAAGATTGCCGCCGGTCTGGTCGATATCCAGTCGGGCGCGATGACCCATTTCCGGCGGCGGCCAACACTCGTTTCCGAGGGCCCTGCGGCAATCATCCGCGATGTTGCGGAGATCGCTGCGGAGATCATCGCGCTCGCCAAGGCAGAGGGCCGGTTTCCCCTTTCGGTCGGAATTGCCGTGCCCGAACTGGTCGATCTCGAAGGCCGCGTCTGCAGTGACTGGAATTTCTCGATCGAGACCATCGGCGCGGATGTTGAAAAACTGCTTGGCATTCCCACGATGGCCGACAGCGATGTGCGCGCCGCCGCCCATGCCGAAGCCCGTTTCGGAACCGGCCGTTCTCATCAGAGTTTCGTCTACGTGTCGCTCGGCACAGGTATCAGCTATTCGCTCGTCATCAACGGCCGGCCATGGTCCGGCGCCAATGGTTTTGCCATTCACTTCGCCAGCTCCGAGCTTGCGCTTCCAAAGGAAGACGATACCGGGCTGACGATTGCCAATGCCGAGGATTTTGCGTCGGGCAAAGGCATGCAACGCTGCTTTGCCCGCCGTGCGGGGGAGCCTCTGGAGGACGGCGTGCGCACGCTCGAAGTTATGAGCAGCAAAGGTGATCCTCTCAGCACACGCATTCTCGATGAGGCTGCAGAAGTGACCGGGCGGTTGCTGGCGCAGATGATCAACATGATCGACCCCGAGGCGGTGGTTCTCGGCGGCGGGCTCGGCTGCTCGACCGGGCGCTATCGGGAAAAGCTAGAACAACACATGCGCGAGAACATCTGGGCGAAACACTGCCAATCGATTCCGCTCAAGCTTGCAGCACTTGGCGAAGGTGCAGGTGTCGTTGGCGCCGCTCTCGCAAAACCACCCGGCAATCGCCGGCAAACAATCAAGGTCGGGGCATGATGGCGCAGACGGCACCTCAATCCAGCTGGGTAAAACGTATCGAACCGTGGCTGCTACTGGCACCGATGCTGATCGTGCTGGCAACGGTCACCGCTTGGCCGCTCGCGCGCACAGCCTATCTCTCCTTCATGCACGCGTCGCTTGAAGCCGACGATCTGCCGCGTTTCATCGGTTTCGGCAATTACCTGGCACTGATGAAAGATGGTGACTGGTGGCATGCCGTGCGCAACACAGCATTCTTCGCCGTCATTTCGGTCACCCTCGAAACATTGGCCGGCGTCGCCATCGCTCTCCTAATCGACAGCCAGATCAAGGGACGCGGGGCGCTGCGTGCCGTCATGCTAATCCCATGGGCCATCCCGACCGTCGTGTCGGCGCAGATGTGGCAATGGATGCTGCATGACCAGTATGGTGTTGTGAACGCGCTTTTGATCAAGCTCGGCTTTATCAGCCATGGCATCGCCTGGACAGCCGGGGCCGGCACCGCGATGGCTGCAATCATCGCCGTCGATGTTTGGCAGACGACGCCCTTCATGGTTCTGCTCATCCTCGCTGGCCTGCAGATAATACCACGCGACCTTTATGAAGCGGCCAAGGTTGATGGCGCACCGAGCTGGGCACAGTTCTTTTACATTACCCTGCCGCTGCTCTGGCCGACGCTTGCCGTTGCGATCCTCTTCCGCCTGCTGGATGCCGTTCGCATGTTCGACCTCGCCTATGTTCTCAGTTCGAAGAGCCGTGAGACCGCGACGATCTCGATCTATGCCCGTCAACAATTGGTCGACTTCCAGGATGTCGGCTACGGCTCGGCGGTGGCGATGCTGGTCTTCCTGATGATTTCTCTGGTCGCTGCCGTCTACGTGCAGGTGACCAAGATCAGACTGATCGGAGAGTGAACATGCCGATGAAACGCCTTGCCAAAACCATCGCGCTGACCCTGCTCAAGATCGTCGTGGTGTTCTACACGATCTTCCCGTTCTACTGGGCGATCGTCTCGTCGTTCAAATCCGGCTCAGCGCTGTTCTCCGTCGATTTCTTTCCGCCTATCGACCTCACCAACTACCGCGACCTGCTCTCCAACGGCAATTTCCTGCGCAATATCCTGAACTCGGCGATTGTCGCGGTCAGCGTCGTGACGCTGTCGCTGATCTTCGCCATCACGTCGGCCTATGCGCTTGGAAAAATGAAGTTCCGCGGCCGTGGCATTGTACTAGCCGGCATTCTCGGCGCCTCGATGTTTCCGCAGATCGTCGTGCTTTCCGGCCTGTTCGGCACCATCCGCTGGCTCGGGCTCTATAACAGCCTCGGCAGCCTTGTCCTGTCCTACATGATCTTCAGCCTGCCCTTCACGGTCTGGGTGATGACCAGTTTCATCCGGCAGATCCCCAGCGAGCTCGAAGATGCTGCGCGCATGGACGGCTGCACCACCTGGGCGATGATCTGGCAGATCTACTTTCCGCTTCTGGCTCCGGCATTGGCCAGTACCGGCCTTCTTGCGTTCATCGCCTCATGGAATGAATTCCTCTTCGCCCTTACCTTCACACTCAGCGATACGGTCCGCACAGTTCCGGTCGGACTGGCGCTGATTTCCGGCTCGAGCCGATTTGAGTTGCCGTTCGGCACAATCATGGCGGCCTCCGTCATCGTCACCGTACCGTTGATCCTGCTCGTGCTGATCTTCCAGCGCCGCATCGTCTCCGGCCTTACTGCAGGCGCCGTCAAATGATGACCTTTGCTACCAAAGAAAGAAACACCGATGGCTGACCTCTCCCTATCCAATGTGCGCAAAGCCTTCGGTGCCTTCACGGTGCTGCACGGGATCGACCTCAAGATCGAGGATGGCGAGTTCGTCGTCTTCGTTGGCCCCTCCGGCTGCGGCAAGTCCACCCTGCTGCGCGCCATCGCCGGTCTTGAAGACATCAGTGGCGGCGATATCCGCATCGGCGGCGAACTCGTCAATCATGTGCCGCCGGCCGAACGCCAGATTGCGATGGTGTTCCAGTCCTATGCCCTCTACCCGCATATGGATGTTTACACCAACATGGCCTTTGGCCTGAAATTCGCAAAGATCCCCAAGGACGAGATCGACCGGCGCGTCCGCAAGGCGGCCTCCATCCTGAAGCTCGACGCAGTTCTCGACCGCAAGCCGGGTGCCCTTTCGGGAGGCCAGCGCCAGCGTGTCGCTATCGGCCGCGCCATCGTGCGCCAGCCCAAAGTCTTCCTGTTCGACGAGCCGTTATCGAACCTTGACGCAGCACTGCGCGTGAACACCCGTATCGAGATCGCCAAATTGCATCGCGAGCTCGGCGCGACGATGATCTACGTGACGCACGACCAGGTCGAAGCGATGACCTTGGCCGATAAGATCGTCGTGCTCAATGCGGGCCGCATCGAACAGATCGGCACGCCGCTCGACCTCTATCACGCTCCGGCCAATCTGTTTGTTGCCGGTTTCATCGGCTCTCCTGCGATGAACCTGATGGAGGCACAGGTCAACGCTCTTAAGGACGGTAATCTGCAGCTTTCTGTCGGTGAGCAGCAGGTTAGCCTGCCTTACTCAGGGGCCGCTGTCACCCCCGGCGCAACGGTTACCATGGGTATCCGGCCGGAACACTGGATCCCGGGTGACGGCCCATCTGTTAAGATCGAGGGCACTGTTGACCTCGTCGAACATCTCGGCGAAACCAGCATTGTCTATCTGCGACTCACCGACGGGCAAATGATCACGGTCCGCTATCCAGGTGATATTTTCTGCACGGCCGGCGACCGCTTCGTGGCTGACGCCCCGGTCGCCGCGGTTCATCTTTTCGACACAGCCGGACAGGCCATGCTCGGGCGGCGCTCAGGCCCAGCCTACGGCATCCTCGGCCAGGAATTCCGGGCACGCTGAATGGAAACGGAATGACCGATACGCCAAAGACACGAGCGACCAAGCTAACCAAGCTCGCCGAAGGGCGGCAAAGGCTGCCCGATGTCACCGGCACCAATCTTGAGCATTCCCGTATTTTCAACCGGCGGCTCATCTTCGAGGCGCTGCATCAGTCCGGACCGCTGAGCCGGATCGACATCGCCAAGCGTGTCGGGCTGACGCCGCAAACGGTATCCGGAATCACGAGGGAGTTGCTGGACCAGCAGTTCATCATCGAGACCGGGCGCTCGCAGGGGCAGCGCGGCCAGCCGCAGATCTATCTCGGCGCCAACCCCGTCGCCGGCTTCTCGATCGGCATCCATCTCGACCGCAACCGCGTCGTCCTGGTCGTGTGCAATCTGCTGCTGGCAGTCATCGGCCGCAAAACCTGGACGGGCGATACGCGCGAGCCCGAATCGACGTTGAAGCACATTGCCAGCCTGACCGAGAGCCTGATCGCCGAAGCATCAGTCCCGCGTGAAAAGATCTGGAGCATTGGTCTGGTGCTGCCGACGCTCGACGACGATATCTACGATTTTGCCACTAAGCAGCCCGGATGGGATGCCTGGGCCAACGTTCCGGTGGCGCAGCGCCTGAAAGATCTTTGTAAGCTGACGGTGCTTGTCGAGAATGACGCGACAGCGGCGGCTATCGGCGAGCATTTCGCTCGTAGCGACAAGGACAAGCGCAATTTCGCGCATCTCTATATTGGCTACGGCGTCGGTGCAGGTATGATCGTCGATGGTATGCCCATGAAAGGCGCGTGGGGCAACGCTGGCGAACTGGGGCTGCTACCGTTTCAGCCGAAACGCATGCGCGACAATGGCGAACCGCCGATCATCGATGCCGTGCTTTCACTCAACGGGATTGCGACAGCACTCGAATGGGGCATCGAGGATGCCGACGCTGCTGTCGCCGACCTGTCGATTCTTGCCGATATTTACGCCCGCCGAGAAACCCAACTTTCGACGTGGATGGAAGAGGCCGGGCTTTGCCTGCGCTTCCTTACTGCCATCCTCGAAAGCACGATCGACCCCGAATTCATCACCGTCGGCGGCTCGTTGCCGCCATCGATCATCGCGGCACTTGTCGAGCGCGCCTATCCGCTGCACCGGTCGCTCAGCGAGCGCAAGGACCGCCGCTGGCCCCGGCTGGTCGTCGGCCAGCTGACCGATGACGCGCCGGTCATCGGTGCGGCCAGTCTGCCGATTTTCGTGAATACCAATCCGAATTTCCGGCACCTTTATATACGCCAACTTGGCGACGACCGGCGTCCCTTTGATCGGCCGCAGGGTGTCGTTTTCGGCTGAGACGTGGTCCGGATTGCATGGATCGATCGGTTAGAATGCCGGGCGGCTTTTGTGAAGCCGGCGGTTCCTTTGGCTTCGATTTCATGATTCAACATGGCAGGAGGACTGGCCTTGTCTCGCGCCTATTTATCGGACCTTCGCCAACGGATTGTTGATGCGATAACGCAGGGGAGCATGAGGATTTGTGTGGCATTCATGCTGCCGCCCGCTTGTCGGCGGAAACCTGATTGTCGTTTGCCATCCCCGGATACCATTTCTCGAATGTCGATCGCAACGAGCTGTCGAGGGTCTGTGTTCGGGTCTACAACAGCAGATGCGCCCCAGTCTTGCTCCATTGCATCTCCTGCTTTTTAGCGAGGCGCTTGCTGACGACGGCGTTGACGGTGGCCTCGACGACAGCGGAGGATATCCGCTCTCCGGAACGGTAGCGCTCGCCGTAATTGATCAAGCTGGTGTTGTGGGCAGCGATGTAGGACTGAAATTCGCCGATCGTCGTCAGGAGTTTCCGCATGTTCGGGCAGTCAGTGTCTACGCACTCGGCGTCGCAGTACAGGTTGCTAATCTCCTCGCGCGCCCGGTGCTTGTTGCCATGCCAGAGATACCATTTGATCCTTTTGAGAGCGTCCACCATGTCCAAGCCTGCCTTTTCATCGCGGTTTTCCAGCCCCTGTGCGAACTGGCGAAGCACAGTGATCCGCATGGTGATGTGGAACCAGTCGAGCACATGTTGGCTGGCAAGAGCAATCATTTCGGCGAGCGAACGGACCTCTTCACCGGGCGATGTCACGTTATTTTTGACTTAACGGATCGAGCGTAATCGGCGGGTATGAGTACCCGTGCTGTCAGCTGCAAGAACCACCGTTTTCCGCCACAGATCATCGCTCGGGCGGTTTGGCTGTATTTCCGCTTTCCGCTGAGCTTGCGATTGGTCGAGGAGATGCTGCTGGAGCGCGGCATCGTTGTTTCCTATGAAACGATCCGCAGATGGGGCCGGAAGTTCGGCCCCGGCTATGCCCGGCAATTACGCAGCAAGAAACCGTCGCATCATGATATCTGGCATCTGGACGAGGTCGTGATTTCCATCGGCGGCCGAAAACATTGGCTTTGGCACGCCGTTGATCAGGACGGATATGTTCTTGATGAGATCGTCCAGACCCGCCGCGACACCAAGGCCGCCAAGCGGTTGCTTGTCCGACTTCTCAAGAAACAGAGGTCTGCACCCAAGCGGATCATCACCGATAAACTGCGATCATACGGCGCGGCAAAACGCCAGACCATGCCGCAGGTCGAGCATCGATCCCATAAGGGATTGAGCAACCGTGCAAGGCTCTCATGTTCCACTACAAAAACGCGAGCGAATGATGCAAGGCTTCCGATCGGCGGGCAGCCTGCAGCGCTTCACCAATATCTTCTCGGCATTCAGAAATATGTTCGTCCCACCACGTTCCAAACACTCGGCAGTCGCCACCCACATCCACCGTCTAAAGACCATGGCGGAATGGAAAGCCGTGACTGGAATGCTGGCCGGAATTCCCAGCCCGCAACCCTATGCCGACGGTTTCAAACAACGTGACATCGCCATTATATATTGTGCTTCGCGCATTATTTCCTACCCGGCGCAACTACGCAACCAGGTCCTCTCGAAGGATCAAAAAGACGCGCAGACGCGGACGCAGAAATACGAACAATCGCTCCGTCAGCCGTTCACGTCGGGTCTGTGGGGAAAATGCCAAGTGGCAAAAATCCGTGGCTCAAAGGCCTCGGGAGCAAGATCGGCTTGAGGTAGATGCGCGACGCATCGAACCCGGGAGACCCGTTTTGCCAAAGAGGCGTACTACTCGAATAGTACCCATACTACGCCTCCTCTGCTTTAAATTGCCAGAAATGCCAAAACACATGAGGGTCGTTGATCAGCAAGTACACAATTTCGACTTGTAGACATATCGAGGGGTTAGTTGCGGCAATGCAACACTTACCCGGATGCGGCTCACTCCCCTTAGTCGCCCCTCCGCAAGAGCCGGAAGAACACCAGCTTCCGGCTGTCCAAGCCTTGGACTTTGAGCATCACCACTGTTGAGTGGATGGAACTCCTAAAAGAGAAAATGCAAGCGACGAAAGCGCCACCACAAAAGCGAAGGCGAGAAAGACCTTAAGAAGGCCAGAGATTTCCCCCGATGATGAGCGTTCCTGATCGGCCTCTTGAAGGGTTCCCCCCTGAAACATATGCAACCCCTCTACCGTGTCAGCGCTTCCGCCAGGCTAATAGCGAAACGAAGTATCAATTGGACTAATTCACACTTATTGAGAGTGGTCGCGTGACACATGCGTGACACGTGCGATTTGAGGTATAGCCTGGCTTGTGATGGTCGACCCGCAGGGCTGCTCCGACAGTTGGCAACTTCGTCCAAGACGTGGACCTCGTCCTCCACGACGTGGCGACTACGATTGCGACTTTACTTGCGCAATGTCAGCAGGGCTCGTTTGCCAAGCTCATATGAACGCATTTGAATGCGACCGGACACTACCTGAAGTCCGGCGGTTACCGCCCACGCCTTGAACCAATCCGAACCTGCGGCGTAAAAGTCCTCGCCTCTTTGATGCCGAGACAGTTTAAGCGTCTCGATTGAAAACTTTACAGGTTTGGGTTCGCAGAGCATTAAACTGTATTGTTCACCCAGTCTTCATTCCCGTGGCGAACTCGTATTACGAAAATGGCCTCGTTGTCTTCAATTCGATAGACGACCTGAGCTTTGAATGGATGGATTCTGACCGGCGGATAGATCTCATCCCGTTCGCGCGCGATGCGTGGATTGGTGGCGATCACATCGAGTATGGCGAAAAGTTCATCATGGTATCGCTTTGCTTGCCCTGAACCGAACAGGCGGACACCTTGCTCGGCAATTGCAATGATGTCTTCTTCCGCTTCTCCAGAAAGGCTAAACCTCATGACCTACTGGCACGAGACACAGCAACCGCAAAGAGTTCGTCCTTCGACCGAAGGCCAACACCACTTTTGAGACCGTCGTCGACGAAGCTCTGCGTGATGGCGATCTTATCGTTGCGTATTTGGTCACGACGGATCAGGTCTCTCACATAGTCGCTGGCGTTGGAATATCGCCCGGTCTTAGCCTGGGCCTCAACCCAGTCTTTCATTGGATCTGGAAGCGATACATTCATCGTGGCCATCTGAAATCTCTATCTGAGGGCCATAATAATTAATTTTGGCAAAGTTTGTCAAAATCTCGGTACGCCTTGCGCGGATATGGACATTGGGCTTGCAGTCTCGGCAATTGGCCAGTCTAAGCCGTTGAAATCCAGCCTTTCTACCGTAAGCATGTTTATGGAATAAACATCCCCCGCGGGAAAGGGCAACATCGCATGAAACGACCGAGTTGCGCTTGCGTCAGCAGAAAAACATCGCACGTGGAAGGATCCTCCCGAGACGAGCGAAACAAAATCGCCAAGAATCGCCCGGTTTAACGGATCTGGTTTGAGGCTAGGCTATCGATAATTCGTCCATCACGCCGGGAAGTTCCCGCAAGACGAACTCACGGAACGCCTTTGCGATGGGTGACGGCGAGATATCCCGTCGTTCGACCAAACCAACAGACCGCCTCAGTTTCGCGTCGAGGAGATCGATGACCGTGACGCCCTCGGGCGGGCCAAGCATGGTGAGCGAAGGCAGTATGGTCACACCAAGTCCCGCCTTTACCAACGCCATCAGCGAGGTAACGTTGTAGACCGTGATCAAAGATCGCTCCGCAAGCGCCTTGTACTCCTCCGCTTCTATCCGGTCCGAGGCGCCGTTGCGGATCAGGTTCGATTGGCTGAGGTCGCTCCAAGTTAGCGGGCTTTTCAGACTGCAGAGTTCGCTGCCGGCGCTGCAGAGAAGTTTGAAACGGTCGCTGAACAGCGGAGTAAACTCAACGGCACCGCCGGTACGGCTTTCACCCGCAAAGCCGATATCGGCCGTTCCCGCTTCCACCATGCGGCGTACCTGGACGCTATCGATGTCGAATAACTCCACTTCCACCTGCGGCCGTGTCGAGAGAAACCTCTGCAAGATCGGCGGCAGGACATTGGCGGCCACGGAGGGAACTGAGGCAATGGACAAGCTTCCGACACGGCTATGCGCAAAGGCCCGCATGATCCCCACCGATTTGTCAAAGCTCTTGATTTGCTGAAGGCCAAGCTGCAGCATGAGATTGCCAAGCGCAGTTAAGCTGTTTTTGCGATCCGTCTGGAACAGCGGGCCGCCGATTTCCTCCTCCAGCTGTTTCAGTGTCATGGAAACGGCCGAAGCAGTCCGGCCGACGGCATCAGCGGCATCCTTGATGTTGCCGCTTTCGGCAACGGTCACAAAAACGCGCAGTGCTTCCAATTTGATCATCTCTATTACCTTCAATTTTTCTGAAATTAGTAACAGAAATATCTGCTTGATTGAAGCGATGTATTGCTGGATTTTCGCCCGGTAACACGGAGAGTGACAATGGCAACGACCTACGGCAACCTGATCGGCGGCACTTGGCGGAAAAGCGGAACGCCGGTTGAAAACAGGAATCCTTCCGACCTGACCGATCTGATCGGCTTGTACGCACAGGCCGATGCCGCTGACGTCGATGAAGCGGTGGCAGCGGGACGAGCAGCGATGCCGAGATGGCGCGCGACGGGCCTTGAACAGCGCCAGACAATCCTGATGCAGATCGGCAATGAACTGATGGAGCGCTCCGCCGAGCTCGGCGAATTGTTGTCGCGCGAAGAGGGAAAGCCGTTGGCGGAAGGCCGCGGAGAAATCTATCGCGCCGGGCAGTTCTTTACGTATTACGCAGCGGAAACGCTGCGCCAACTCGGCGAGAATGCGGATTCCGTCCGGCCCGGTATCGAGATCGACATGCGCCGCGAGCCGATGGGCGTGGTTGCGGTGATCTCCCCCTGGAATTTCCCGACGGCAACGGCAAGTTGGAAGATCGCTCCTGCGCTGGCCTATGGAAACGCGGTGATCTGGAAGCCGGCAAACGAGACCCCGGCATCGGCCTGGATGCTGGCTGATATCATCCATCGCGCTGGAATACCGGAAGGAACATTCCAGCTGCTGATGGGCTCAGGCGTTGTCGTCGGCAACCGGCTTTCTGGACATCGAGGCGTTGATGCCGTCACCTTCACCGGCTCCTATGAAGTCGGTTGCCAGGTGCCGTCTCAGCCGCCAAAAACCTGACGAAGTTCCAATTGGAACTCGGCTCAAAAAACGCCCTCCTGGTCATGGACGATGCCGACATTGATCTCGCCGTCGCTGCCGCGGTGAGCGGTGGCTATTCCGGCACCGGGCAGAAATGCACTGCATCCTCGCGGCTCGTCGTGCACCAGGCTGTCCATGATGTCTTCGTCGACAAGCTGACCTCCGCGATTGCCGCCCTCAAGGTCGGGCATGCGCTTGAAAACGGTACGCAAATCGGACCGGTGGTCAGCGCTCGCCAGTTGGCCGCCAACCTTTCTTGGGTCGAGCGGGCGCTGGCGGCCGGTGCCCATCGGGCTGTTGGCGGCGAGCGGTTGCAGCTTGCCCATGACGGCTTTTACATGGCTCCAGCCTTGCTGACGGAAACGAGCAATGCCATGGATTTCAATCGTGAGGAAATGTTTGCGCCGATTGCAGCCGTACAGCGCGTAGCTTCCTACGAGGAAGGACTTTCCATGGTCAACGACACCGACTACGGGCTGGTCGCCGGGATCTTCACCCGTTCGCTCGGCCGCGCCACGCATTTCCGGCGCAATGTCGAAACCGGCTGCGTCACCGTCAATCTTCCGACGGCGGGAACCGATTATCACGTGCCGTTTGGCGGCCGAAAAAATTCAAGTTTTGGCTCACGCGAGCAGGGACGTGCTGCGGCAGAATTCTACACGCAGGTCAAAACCGCCTATATTCGGGCCGGGGAGCCGGAGTAAGCCATGAACGTTCATTCTGCCAGCCCGCTGATCGATTGCCTGCAATATGCCAACTGGAGCCGCGACGTCTTTTCCCAGATGCGGCAGGGCGGCGTACACGCTGTGCACGCGACGATCGCGTACCACGAGACATTCCGGGAAATGGTCGCCAACATCGCCTCCTGGAACCGTCTTTTCGAGCTCCATCCAGAGTTCGTCTTTCCAGGGCGCACCGGTGACGATATCGAACAGGCGATGCGGGAAAAGCGAACGGCCATCTTCTTTGGCCTGCAGAATCCGTCGCCTATAGAAGACGATATCGGCCTGATCGAGGTTTGCCATACGCTCGGCGTCCGATTCATGCAGCTCAGCTATAACAACCAGTCGCTGCTGGCGACCGGTTGTTATGAAGCGGAGGATCCCGGCATCACCCGTTTCGGCCGCCAGGTCATCGCCGAGATGAACCGCGTCGGCATGGTGGTCGACATGAGCCACTCAGCGGAACGCTCAACGCTGGAAGCGATCGAAATCTCCAACCGGCCGATCGCGATCACCCATGCCAATCCGCACTGGTGGTTTAAGGCCCTGCGTAACAAGTCGGACACGGTTTTGAAGGCGCTGACGCAATCAGGCGGTATGCTTGGCCTATCGCTCTATCCGCACCATCTGAAGGGTGGCTCCGCCTGCACGCTCACGGATTTCTGCGCAATGGTTGCGGAGACGGCAGCGCGCTACGGCGTCAAGAATATCGGCATCGGGAGTGATCTCTGCCAGGATCAACCGGATTCGGTCGTATCCTGGATGCGCAACGGCCGCTGGTCGAAAACAACGGACTACGGCGAAGGCTCGGCTTCGGCGGCCGGTTTTCCAGCGCAGCCAGAGTGGTTCAAGACCAATTCCGATCTCGTCAATCTGCCTTCGGGCCTACGTGCTGCCGGCTTCTCGCCAGAAGAGGTTGGCGACATCATGGGCGGTAACTGGCTGCGGTTCTATCACGCGTCGTTTGGACCGATGAAATGACACAGGAGACCGCAAGTCTGGTGGAAGGGCCGGCCCTGGCACTGCGTTCGCCTGATATGGTCATGCGGCTGAAGCGAATGGGTGCGTCCTTCCCCACACGGCTGAGTTTCCTGCGCAGCCTGATCCGCCGTCTTGCCAGCGATGGCGCGGTCGTGCGCAAAACGGTCTGGAATATCGATCACCAAGGCTACGGCGACGCCGTCTACACCGTCCATCTTGGCTGTCATGATTATAGTCTGGTGGCATTCTCCTGCCCGCTACCGGACGATCAGCGTTCAGACCGCGTCATCGCCGAGGCCTGGGATACCAGCTACGTGCTCTATGATGGCATCCCCGGCCGGGCCGACATCGAGCGGTTGCGGCAGAATGCACCGCTACAGGAAGCCGGCCGCTTCGGCCCGCATGATCTGGTTCTCAGCCGCGCCAACAAATCCGTGCGCTTCTTCGAGCACGTGGTAGACAGCCTGAGCAAAGGAAAGCAGCCGGATCGTCAACGCCTCAGCGAGGTCGGTTATCTCGTACGCACGACGGCTGTCTATGGCAACGGCAAGTTCGGCATTGCGGACCGGGCGCTCATCGAGAAACGAGAGGGCTTTGGTGGTCCCTTCCAGGCGGAAATGCTAACGGTGTGGCTGATCCGCGAGTTCTCACACGATCTTGCCGAACATGCTGCCAAGGTTCGGGCGCCGGAAACCTCCGTGCAGCTTGCGCCGGAGCTCAAGCGCCATCTCGGCGTTGGAAACTCTACCGGGCTTGGCATGGCGCCATTCCTCGCCAACCATCCCGTGCTTCTCAACAACTGGATCATGGCGCGGGAAACCGCCACCGCCCGAATCCGCGCCTCGGCTTCGCTGAATCAGGCGGACGTCGAGCGCATCGCGGCCTTGTGGTTGCAGGCAAAACGGCATCTCGCGCAGTGGACCGTGGAAGACGCGCTCCTGACGGGCCGGATTGAGCGCCTGCGCCGGGAATGGGAAGAGGTGGGACGGATGATCGCCCCCTCCCACCTGCTGGCCGAGCCCATATCTGCTTCGAGGCTACTTACCTATTCCGAAGAGAAATCCCTGGATTTTCAGGAATTGTTGGCCGCGCTGCTGATCGAGATGGCTGGCGCTGAAAATGACGACCTTGCCGAGACCATGGCAACGGCTCGCGAGGGGCATCTGCAGGTGGCGATGAAACTGTCCACGCTGGAGGAGTTGATCCACACGCACTACCGCTGGGCCTTGGATTTCGCGTTTTCCGATCCCACCGAGACTGCGCAATTCTGGTATGTTTCCGAGGAAAAGCTTGAACCCCGGCTGGGCGAGCGTATGCGGGAAGCTGGCGCCGACCTCGAACTGCCGCTCGACATTGCGCGGCAGGTGCAACAGCTCCTGCGTGACATCAAGGCGGTGTCTCCAGCACTTTCCGTCGCCGCCTTCCTGGCACTCTATCCGGTTCATCGTCACGCCATGCGCCGGGTGCAGGCAGCCGCGAACGCGCCCTATGCCGAGATCCGCGACAATCTGCTTTCGGCCACCTGCCTGCCGATCGACATGCTGCGATGCAAGCTCGCCTTCTTCGGTGCCTCGAAATTCGATCCGCGATCGGATCGATGGACGCGCATCACCTTGTTTCAAGGGGCGCCCACCGCGAATGAAATTGCTGCGGGCGAAACCGACAATTGCTGGCTTCCGGTGCTGACATGATGCAGATTTCGCTTTCCTTCAACGAAGTCCAATCCAGCGCTCGCAAGGCGGCCGCCGGCGCGGGTCTGGCCTATGGCGTCGCCGAAGACATCGGCATTGCCGCCGCCTGGCTTTCCGCACGCGGTATCGACGGCATTGCCGCAACCATCCGGGCAGTGGAAACCGTTTCTCCCGATCGCCGCAAGGACATCGCGCCGGCGTCCGCAACGCGAGTAGCGATCGAGGGACTGGCTGCTATCGATACCCTCTGTGCTGGGAAAACGGGTGATAGCATCGTCCTTGACCGCGTCGATGCGCCTGCTCTGCTCGCTGGACTTGCGGGCGTCGCTGCGGCAAATCTCGGGCTTGCCATTCAGCTGACATTTCCAAACGGTCAAAATCTGCTGCTGCCGCACGCCAGGGACATCGCGGCCGCACTCGACGGTGCCTTGGAAATTGACATCTCCCTGATGTGTCTGGGTGAAATCGGAAACAATCCAGCAGATCAGAGCCTTCCGGCAAGACCGCACGCCTGCGACGAAATTGCCTATCGAAAGGCCATGCGACTAGCGGCCCGCACCCATGTGCCGGCTTCGGAAGCGTCCCGCAATCGGGGTGCCGGCACCTCAAAAACTGACAACGACTGAGGATCCCATCATGACAGAATTGACGATGACGCTTTCAGCGGTCGAAGACCTATGCCTGAAAACGCTCGTGGCAGCCGGCGCAAGCATGGACAATGCGCGATCCGTTGCCCGCTCCACCATGCTTGCAGAACGTGACGGCATCCGCAGCCATGGTTTGCTCTATGTGCCGATCTATGCCGACCACCTGCGGTGCGGCAAGGTGGATGGGAAGGCCGTGCCCGCTGTCAATCGCCCACGGCCAGGTGCTGTCACTGTCGATGCCGCCACCGGCTTTGCCCATCCGGCCATCGACCAGGGCTGGCCGGTCTTGATCGATGCCGCGCGAACGAACGGCATCGCCGCTATGACGGTCTTCAACTCCTATAATTGCGGTGTGCTCGGCCACCATGCCGAGCGAATCGCCGAAGCCGGGCTGCTTGGTCTTTGCACAACCCACGCACCTGCGTCGATTGCACCTCCAAATGGCCGATCACCGGTCATCGGAACCAACCCATTCGCCCTTGGCGTTCCAGACGGCGCAGGCGGGGCGGCGATCATCCTCGATCAATCCGCGAGCGTCATTGCAAAATCTGAAATTCTACTGCGGTCGAGGGAAGGCCGGCAGATCGAACCCGGTTGGGCGATCAATCCACAGGGAAAGCCAACGCTCGACGCGGCCGAGGCGTTGAAGGGGTCGATGTTGCCGGCCGGCGGTCACAAGGGCTTCGGCGCCGGTCTTCTCGTCGAGATTCTCGCATCCTGTCTTTCCGGCGCGGTGTTAAGCAAGGACGCTAGCCCGTTTTCCGGGACAGCGGGCGGGCCGCCCAAAACCGGACAATGCTTTATCGCATTCGACCCGGCGGCCTTCTCCTCGGGCTTCTCGCAACAGATCGAAACCCTCGTTGCCGCGATTGCCGAACAGGAAGGCGCAAGGCTACCCGGAACGGGCCGCCGGCATGCGCGAGCCATAACCGAAATCGAGGGCATTCGGGTGGACGGCGCGTTGATCGGACGTATTGAGGCCTTCATTCGCTAAAGTTTTTCTGAAATCCGGATCAGTTATTTCGGTTTGATAAAAGTCATCGGTTTCGACATCCTGTTTGAAAGGTGCTGGTGGAACTGCCGCATCGAAAAATTCA
Source organism: Rhizobium sp. PL01 (assembly GCF_033447125.1). NCBI lineage: Bacteria > Pseudomonadati > Pseudomonadota > Alphaproteobacteria > Hyphomicrobiales > Rhizobiaceae > Rhizobium > Rhizobium sp. PL01. Next base: position 41,861 of record NZ_JAWQUM010000011.1, read on the forward strand.
AAAAAGCAAAGAGGGAACTGACATGAAGTTGAAAACGTCGATTCTGGCGGGAGCTTTTCTCTCCTGCGCCGTTCTGGCCGGCGGTACTACCGCCGCACAGGCAACCGAATGCGGCACTGCCGATCCTATTACGATTGCCGAGATGACCTGGCTCTCGGCGGGCACCCTCGCCTACGTCACCAAGACCATCCTGGCAGACGGTTACGGCTGCAACGTCCAGATCGTTCCCGGCGATACGGTGCCCACAGCCACCTCGATGCTGACCAAGGGTGAACCCGACATCGCCCCCGAACTTTGGGTTTCGACGGTCAAGTCCACCTGGGACGACATGCTGGCCAAAGGTACGGTCTACAAGGCAGGCGATATCTTTGGCGATGGCGGCCAGGAAGGCTGGTGGATCCCCGACTATCTCGCAGCGGAACATCCGGAAATCCGCTCAGTCAGTGACCTCAAGGCCAACTGGAAAGTCTTCGAGGATGCATCTAACCCTGGCAAGGGGCGCTTCTTCGCCTGCCCTCCGGGCTGGGGTTGCGAGATCATCACCAATAACCTGGTGAAGGCGCTCGGGCTTGAGGAAACGTTCGAAATCTATCCGACTGGCTCCGGTGCAAATCTCAAGGCGACGATTGCCCGTCAGGTCTCCCGTAAGAAGCCGTTCGTTGGCTGGTATTGGGGGCCGACCGAAGTCATCGGCAAGTACAAGCTGAAGACGCTGGAGATGCCCGCATTCGACCAGGCCAAATTCACCTGCTTGACGGACATCAAATGCGAAAAACCAGAAGTGACCGGCTGGGCCGTCGGCGAAGTTGCGGTTGCCGCAACCAAGAGCCTGAAGGACAAGGCACCGGAGGTGGCTGAATTCCTCTCGAAGATGCAGGTTCCGAACGCCGACATCAGCAACGTGCTTGCCTGGGGTGACGACAACAAGGCGTCTCCGGAAGAGGTTGCGCAGCACTTCCTCGAAAACTATGAGCCGATCTGGACGAAATGGGTTCCGGCCGATGTCGCCGAAAAACTGAAGGCATCGTTCTAAACGCCAGCAATCGCGATTGGCGCGGCCGTCCTTGATGGACAGGCCGCGTCTCACAAGGGCGGATCGGTCGCCAACTTTCGAAAGGGTGCCATCGTGACGGACAATTTTCCCGAAATCTTCGATACGCGCGGTCTTCGCTTCGCCATCGACGATGGCTTTAACTGGATCGTGGCAAACTACGGCGACCTGCTGGAAAAGATTCTCATGCCCCTGCTCAAGTTGCTGAGCACACTCGAGGCCTTCTTGCAGTGGTTGCCCTGGTACGTCACAATTGCTCTGGTCGCGGCCCTCACTTACTCCGCGGCACGTGATCTGAAAGCGACCATCAGTGCCGCCATCATGCTGCTGGCCATCGGCTGTCTCGGCCTGTGGAATGACGCCATGTCGACTGTTGCTCTGATGCTTGCAGCAACTGTCGTCGCTGTCGTGATCGGCATCCCGCTCGGTATCTGCATGGCAAGTTCGGACCGGCTCCGGGCTATGATGCTGCCGCTTCTCGACATCATGCAGACGCTACCGATTTTCGTCTACCTCATCCCTTTCGTCATGCTGTTCGGACCTGGAAAAATCCCGGCCATCCTTGCAACCGTGTTCTTTGCCATACCGCCGGTCATCCGCTTGACGGATCTCGGCATCCGGCAGGTGGATGGTGAAGTGGTTGAAGCGATCGTCGCCTTTGGTGCGACGCCGCGCCAAAAACTGCTGAAGGTGCAGATCCCGCTCGCCTTGCCAACCATCATGGCTGGAATCAACCAGACGACGATGATGGCACTCTCGATGGTGGTCATCGCCTCGATGATCGGCGCCGGCGGACTTGGCTATCAGGTTCTCCAAGGCATCCAGAGGTTGGAGGTGAGCCGTGGCCTGCTGGCCGGCACCGGAATCGTTTTCCTCGCCGTGATCTTCGATCGTATCGCCCAGTCCTATGGACGGCGCGCCCAGAAACATCTTGCTGCCGGGGAGTAAAGCAGTGATCTCAGCGGACACTAAAATTCAGGTCGACAACGTCTTCAAGATCTACGGAGGCAACGCTGGCAAGGCCATGTCGCTTGTCCAGGCTGGTGCGGGAAAGTCAGAAGTCCTGGAAAAGACCGGTTGTGTGGTCGGGCTCAGCAACATCGATTTCAAGATCGAAACCGGCGAGACCTTCGTCATCATGGGTTTGTCCGGCTCGGGGAAATCCACTCTGATCCGCCACTTCAACCGTCTGATCGAACCGACCGCTGGCAGCATTCGCGTTGATGGCGAGAACATCCTGGAGATGACCGCCGCCCAGCTGCTCGCCTTTCGCCGCAAGGGGATTTCGATGGTCTTTCAGCGTTTCGGGCTGCTGCCTCACCAGACCGTTTTGGAAAACGTCATCTGCGGACTGACCTTGCAAGGCGTGGACCGGCGTGAAGCACTGCGGCGCGGCATGGAACAGATTGAGCAGGTCGGACTGAAAGGGTTCGAGAACAGATTCCCGAAACAGCTTTCCGGCGGCATGCAGCAGCGTGTAGGGCTTGCGCGAGCGCTGGCGACCGAGGCTGATATTCTCCTGATGGACGAAGCCTTCAGCGCGCTCGATCCTCTGATCAAGAGCGACATGCAGGAGCAGTTGAAGGATATCCAGGCACGGCTGAAGAAAACCATCGTTTTCATCACCCACGATCTTGACGAAGCGCTTCATCTTGGCGACCGCATTGCCATTCTGAAGGACGGAGAGCTGCGGCAGGTCGGCACCGGCGCAGACGTACTGTTCAGGCCTGCGGACGATTATGTCGAGCGTTTCGTGCGCAAGGTCGATATTTCTCGCGCAGTCCATACACATGGTGCGTTCACGACGGTTCCTGTTTTGCGGTCAATCGAAGCGACGGAGGAACGATGCGCCGCCTTGTTGCTGGATGCGCCTGGGTTGATCGTCGTTGATGGCGACGGCGGCCAGCGCGTTGTCACTGCCGCCTCGCTCGGGAAACCCATCCGGACAGTCTCAGTCGAAGCGGATACGTTGATTGGCCAGAGTTTTCCGCATCTGCAGGCGAATGACGCCATCATCGTCACGCGTGGCGGCCTGGCGGTCGGCATCCTATCTCGCGAAATGGTATTCCGGACGCTTGCTCGTTCGGCGCGCGCAGCCTGAGCCTTCGCCAATTCCCGCCACCAATGAGACCGATACCGATGAAGAGCTATGTGCTGACTGTTTCCTGCAAATCCACCCGCGGCATTGTTGCGGCGATCACCGGTTATCTGGCGGACGAGGGGTGTTATATCACCGACAGCTCGCAGTTCGACGACATGGAGACCGGTCTGTTCTTCATGCGGCTGACGTTCATCAGCCAGGAAGGGGCCTCGCTCGACAAGCTGACGGCCGGTTTCGAGCCGGTCAAGACCCGCTTCGGCATGGTCGCCGATATCCTCGATTCAGAGCACCGCATGAAGGTGCTCTTGATGGTGTCGCGCTTTGGCCATTGCCTCAACGACCTGCTCTACCGCTGGAAGATCGGCGCGCTGCCGATCGAGATCGTCGGCGTCGTTTCCAACCATTTCGAATACCAGAAGGTGGTCGTCAATCACGACATCCCGTTCCACCATATCCCGGTGACCAAGGCCAACAAGCCTCAAGCCGAAGCCCGGATCATGGACGTGGTCGAGCAGACCGGCACCGAGCTGATCGTGCTGGCCCGCTACATGCAGATCCTGTCGGACCAGATGTGCCAGAAAATGTCGGGCAAGATCATCAACATCCACCACTCGTTCCTGCCATCGTTCAAGGGTGCCAACCCGTACAAGCAGGCCTATGAGCGTGGGGTGAAGCTGATCGGTGCAACGGCGCATTATGTCACCGCCGATCTCGACGAAGGCCCGATCATCGAGCAGGACATTGCCCGCATCACTCACGCGCAGTCGGCCGAGGATTATGTCTCGATCGGCCGCGATGTCGAAAGCCAGGTGCTGGCGCGGGCCGTACATGCCCATATCCACCACCGCACCTTCATCAACGGCAATCGCACCCTGGTGTTTCCGGCAAGTCCGGGAAGCTATGCCTCCAAGCGCATGGGCTGACGATGGAATGCGCTGACTAATATATTAATCAGCCGCGTTATCATCGCATTACACGACAGAACCCAGGCGCCTTGAAGAGATCTGAGCCGAAGACGCCGTTTTTTATTCGCTGTGTCACAGATTATCTGGGCAAGACACGAAATTAGCCTTGCGGAACGACTGATTTGAGGAGGGTTGCTCGCGAAAGCGGACGTATCGTGCCGCTGTCGTACTTGGGCGTCACCGCATTACTCCGTGCGGGTTTTGCATTCTACACTCAAGCTTGGCTTGGTTGTCAGTCCACGAATTTGCAAGCCGTTCTTGAACTTCCATGACGAACCGAGAGGGATTGCGCTTACCGTACAGGAGGTGAAATGTTTGGCCAGAACGCGTCAAGGCACTTGTTTCTGTGAGCGGATACCTGATCGGCAGCCAGCAAGCGAGCAAAATGCCATTGCCGCCAAAGGCCGAGCTACAGTGGTGGTACCAATACTATTTCGCGACGGAGCGGGGTCGAAATGGCTATGCTGCGAACCGCAAAGACTTCGCAAAACTCATCTGGCAAATCGCGTCTCCGGGCTGGCACTTCGACGACACAACATTCAACCGGACCACAGCGTCCCTGGAAAATCCAGACCACGTCGATATCGTCATACACAACTATCGCTGGCGGCTGGGCCTCGCGGAAGGTGAAACGAAATATGACGATCTGGAAATGCGGCTCGCGCTAGCGCCTCTAATCAACGTCCCGACGATAACCCTTGAAGGCGATGCAAATGGAGCCCCCCATCCGGAAGCCCGCGTCTATGCTAAGAAATTTTCCAATAGGTATGCGCACAGGGTCACCACAGGTGGTATCGGCCACAATTTACCTCAGGAGGCACCCGATGCCTTCGCTCAGGCGGTTGTTGATGTCATTGATTATTGATAGGACTGATCCGCTCCGATAGTCCCGACGCTCGGCAAATCTCCAGCGGCCCACATTCCGTTCGATCAACGGTAAAGCCTCCAGTGACCGATGACTACTTTTGGCAAAGTAGATGACAATCGTGAGCAAGAGGGAAATCGGACTGGACATTTCAAAGAGCGCCAACGACATAAAGCATCGTGCTGCGTACACTGACCAAAGAAGATGGTATCGACATTCTGACCAGCCACTGCAGCGCGGACCGATACCGCGATGTTACAGACATCACGCGAGGCAGAAGCGGTCACCACACATGTGAATGGGGACGTGAGGGGAATCGATGGCGGATCTCAGCGCACGACAGCACCAGATGTTTCCAGTGCTCAACCATCATCAGGTCGAGACCGCCAAACGCTTTGCCAGCGGCGAACCCAAACGTTTCGAACCAGGTGACTTCGTCTATCGGGTTGGCGATTACGCAGCACCCGCCTGGCTGGTGCTCGAAGGCTCTATGGATGTGTTTCGCCACGAGGGCCTTTCGCATGAGGCACCGATTACCACGCATGGTGTCGGCCAGTTATCAGGCGAGGTCAACCAGCTTTCCGGCCGACCAACGCTTGCCGGCGCCCGCGCCGCCGGTGCGGGCTGTATGGCTATCGCGTTCGATGCCGCTCATCTGCGCGCGCTGGTCATCGGCTCGGCGGATGTCGGCGAGATCATTATGCGCGCTTTCATTTTGCGCCGTGTCGGCCTGATCGATGCGGGGGCAGGTTCCGTGTTAATCGGAACCGCGGGCAACGCGGCGCTGGCGCGTCTCCAGGGATTTCTTGCCCGCAGTGCTTTTCCCTACATCGTGCTTGATGCCGCCGCTGAGGGTGAGGGCCGTGCGCTGATCGAGCGTTTGGGCATCCTCGCTTCCGAACTTCCCCTTATGGTTTGCCCAAACGGCACGGTACTGAAGAAGCCGACCGACGCGGAAGCCGCAACATGCCTGGGCATGACCCCAGAGCTTAAAGCCGGTAAAGTTTACGATGTCGCTGTCGTCGGCGCGGGACCTGCGGGATTAGCCACTGCCGTCTATGCAGCATCCGAGGGCCTCGACGTCGTCGTTATCGACGAGCGTTCCGTGGGCGGACAGGCCGGCGCCTCCTCACGCATCGAGAACTATCTGGGTTTCCCCACAGGCATTTCCGGCCAAGCGCTGGCCGGTCGCGCCTATAATCAGGCGCTGAAATTCGGCGCGGAGATGGTGTTGCCGGTAGAAGTCAGCAGTCTGGTCCCACACGAAGACGAGCGCGGTGCGCTAAGGCTCGAACTTTCCGGCGGCAAGGCGGTGCGGGCCCGTAGCGTGGTGATCGCATCTGGCGCCCGCTACAGGCGGCCCAATGTGGCCCAAATCGAAACCTTCGAGGGCAACGGCGTTTCTTACTGGGCTTCGCCGATCGAGGCCAAGCTCTGTGCCGGAGAAGAGGTCGCGCTGGTTGGCGGTGGCAATTCGGCTGGCCAAGCAATAGCCTTTCTCGCACCACAGGTCCGGAAACTGCATCTCGTGGTCCGACGCGCTCTGGAGGCGACGATGTCGCAATACCTGATCGACCGGATCAAAGCTCTGCCAAATGTGGAACTTCATATGAACTGCGAAGTGAACGCTATCGCAGGCGACGCCGCAACCGGCCTGACCTCTGCCGTCGTTCGCAATCTGCTGGATGGGAGCGAACGGCAACTGCCACTTCACCATCTGTTCCTGTTCATAGGAGCCGATCCCAATGCGGGCTGGGTCAGCGACCGCGTCCACACCGACGACAAAGGCTTCATTGTTACTGGTCAATCCTTCGACAAACGCTGCAGTTTCATCCGCAATCCATTACCGCTGGAAACCAGCCTGCCCAACGTGTTTGCCATCGGCGACGTAAGGGCTGGATCAACCAAGCGGGTCGCTGCTGCCGTCGGCGAGGGTGCCGCCGTCGTCTCGCAAATCCACGCGGCGCTGAGCTTCTCCCGCGTACCGAGGTAACCCATTCACCGTTTTCCCAAACTCAAAAGATCCGCAGATGAATGCTGGCGGATCGATTGAGTTCTGTGAGGGCATCCGGCCGGTAATGAGAGTGCCGATGCACCAAGCTGCCTGCCGCAAGCAGCCATCACGCGACCTATGCCTTTATATTCTGCCCAATAACCTTGCAAAATCGCCTGTAACGTCCCAGCCGGGTCTGTAGCCGGGTACTTCCCCGAAATGAACCGTGTCATCGCATTGGGCGATTAAGAAACGCCATCCTACAAGGCGCGCCAGTATGGATACGTCGTTCAGCCCGAAAACCATAACGCCCTCAATTGCAGCCGGTTTCGGCCGGCAATAGTTCGGCCCGTATCCGTTCCAAACGGAGTCAACCCTTACGCCTTGAAGGGGCCTGAACTTTCGACGCATCTTCGCCAAATCCTACGGAGGGGTTTGGCAATCAACCTTAAATTCGAATAGACCCTCACCCATGCTGGACGCCAGCCAGATAATCGCCGATTGTCTTCCAGTCTCCTGCCCGAGCCGTCGTCGCTACATAGCCATCCGGGCGTACGACACATATACCGCCGCCTGCCAACGGGGCGCGCACTTCAGTCTCCACTATCTCTGCGTGCCGCTGCACGAGCGCTTTTGCTTCACCGTCCTCGTGAGCATGGATCGCAAACCGGGGGGAGTTGCCCGCGCCGTACGGGAAGTCGTGCTCGATACGTTGACCGGGACGTGGCAGCTTCAACTCCTTGTTCATCTCACCGTTCAAGGGGCTGTCCGGATATCCCACCAACAGTTCGGACAGACGCTCAGCGGCCGTGTGCTGGACGGCAGTCAGGCCGAAAAGATGGTGAAGTACGAAATTCCGTGCCGACTGGGCAATGGGATTGGCCACCAGACCAATCCTGAGCATGTAGCCAGAGTCCTTCAAAACCTGTGCGGCATTGGCACTGCGTTCAGCACTGTAGCTGTCCAAAAGACGCTCGCTGTTTCCGCCGTCTTTCTCGACGAAGGCAAGTTTCCACGCAAGGTTCACCGCATCCTGAATTCCAGTGTTCATACCCTGCCCGCCCGCCGGACTATGGATGTGTGCGGCGTCTCCCGCCAGAAAGACGCGTCCTTTGCGGAAATCCTTGACCATGCGTTCGTTCACCCCGAAGCCCGCAAGCCAGTTCGCGTCGGAGAGCTTGATTCCAGGCGCCGCGCGCTCATCGACGATTGCTTGCACTTCCTCGATCGTCGGATCATGCCTCGGCGTTTGGCCGATATCGGCGATGACGCGGTAGCGGCCTCTAGAGATCGGAAAGAAGGCGACGATGCCATGCCGATGCCAGAAGATCGGAAATTCGTTGTTGGGGACTTCGAGGCCCGATACATGAATGTCCGCCAGCACGAAATTGCTCGATATCGTCTCACCGTCGAACTGCAGGCCGAGTTGATGCCGCACCGCGGAATGAGCCCCGTCACATCCGAGGAGCCAACTGGCGCGTTCTTCCTCTATGCGTCCGTCTGCATGTCTCAGGTTTGCAGTGACTTCAGAACCGCTGTCGTTCAAACCGACGAAAGCCACATTTCGGTCGACGGTCACCCCTAGCGAAGCGAGATGTTCCTCGAGAACACGCTCAGTTTCCGATTGCGGGATCATCAGGACGTATTGGAACTGGGATGGGATCGCATCGAACGGGAGACGGGCGAGCGTATCCTTGCCGTCCATGATACGGGCAGCGCGCGTCTTCAGCCCGGCAGGAACAAGTTTTTCGGCGCAGCCACTGCGGTCCAGCAATTCAAGCGTCCTGCTCCAGACGGCAAGGGCCTTGGACTTCTCCGTGCGCTTAGGAGCGGCGTCGATGATGCGGACAGGGATTTTGTAGCGGGTCAATTCGATTGCCATCGTCAGGCCAACAGGGCCAGCTCCAACGATCAGGACCGTCGTAGACATGTCATTTCTCCTCGAATCTGCGTTGCGTTGTGGAAAGCATCTCGAATGCGTTAGCGAGGGCGTCCGTGGCCCGGGCCTCGCCCTGCGGCCTTGTCGTTGCGAGATCGATGACCGAGAGGCCAACGAAAAGTGCGTGGATCAAATCGATGTGTGACCGATCCGCCGGCAGCCCAAGCTTGGACATCAGGTTGCCAAGCTCGGCGATGAAGCCCTCGGTCAGTTCATTGAAAAGCAAACTCAATGCAGGTTCTTTATCGGCGGCCTGGTTCAGTGCCACGAGTACTCTGGTGTTCTCGTGGCGAACGATGTTTGCAGCGATCACAGCAATGGCTTGGGTAACAGACGAAACGCCGTCGACCATCTTCTTAGCCACGGCAAGTTGGATATCGATCGCATTTCGCGCGACCGCAGCCAGCATGTCCGTGCGCGTCGGAAAGTAATATGTGAGGTTGCCTTGCCGCAGTCCGGCACGCGCCGCCACTTTTGGCTGAGTGAACCCCGCGAGGCCGTCCTCCCTGAGAATGGCCAAGCCCGCGTCCAGAATCGATTGCCTGCGATCTTCCATAAAATGCCCCATGTGTGTAAACATACATACAATCGCACCTCTGCCCTGTCAACGAGACTTCTTTTCAGCTGTTCACGGATAATGCCTCAACCGGCGCTGAAAATGTCATCTGACATGTTGACCAAATCAATCGCCTTGACGGAATACGAACCTTTGACACCTCCCTTGATTTGATTTCTCCAGGCGCCTGAAATCTTTCAGGTCGCGCCGCATAAGCACGCGCACGGACCACTGTAATTGAATTCAAAAAATGCTACTTAGGATTGTTGACCTGACCGTCCCGGATTATCTTCACGCGGATCCAAATTGCCATCCCACCCCGTTCAACACGACCACTCGAAGGCTCCAGCTATCGGCGGGATGACTCCCAATTGTCTTCCTGTTGACTTCCAATTATCATACATGATACCTCCAAACGACAGGAGAATTAGCGTGTATCAGCGCCTCATCGAACCCCGTGTAAAGCAAGCTCTCTCCGACACTCCAGTCGTGCTGATCATTGGCCCCCGCCGGTCGGGAAAGACGACTCTGGCCCGCAACATTAGTGACACAGGTGCCACCTACATCACGCTCGATGACCAGACTGCGCTTGGTGCCGCCCAAGCCGATCCGGTCGGATTTATTCGCGGCTTGGATAGAGCGATCATCGATGAGATACAAAGAGCGCCAGAGCTACTGCTCGCTATAAAAAAGTCAATTGACGAGGATTACCGGCCCGGCCGGTTTTTGCTCACCGGTTCAGCGAACGTACTAACCCTCCCCCAGGTTGCAGATAGCCTGGCGGGCCGGATTGAAACGATCAAGATGTTACCACTCGCCCAAGCGGAAATCCTTGGACGGCACCCGACTTTCCTAACGAGACTTTTCGAGTCGAGCCTGAAAGTAGATCATGAACCGGTCGTCGGCAAAGAACTGATCAGCCTTGTTCTTGCCGGTGGATTTCCCGAAGCTATCAGTCGTTCGACAGAGCGCAGACGACAGGACTGGGCTAGAGCCTATCTCTCATCCGTTTTGACGCGGGATCTCCGCGACATTGCTGACGTGGCGAGGCTAAGTGAGCTTCCAAAGTTTGCGCGTCTACTGGCCGAGCATTCAGGTCAGTTGGTCAACTATTCTCAGCTTGGGGGAGGCATCGGCGTCAGCCACAAGACCGGTCAACGCTATGTCGGCCTGCTCGAGCAAGTATTTTTGGTCGATAATCTGCAGCCGTGGTTCACGAACGCCCTCAAGCGCATCGTTAAAACTCCCAAAGTTCATTTCGTCGATTCCGGTGTCCTGGCAACGAGCCGCGGGCTGACCTTTGATCGGGTCCTGCAAAACAAAGGTGAATTCGCCGCCTTGCTGGAGAGCTTCGTCTATGGAGAGGTGGTCAAACTTATGACCGGCTCAGACCTCCGACTTAATGCCTATCATTTCCGCGACCAGCAGATGAAGGAAGTCGATATTGTGCTCGAACGCGACGATGGGACAATCGCGGGTATAGAGATCAAAGCAAGTGCCACGGTTCGATCAAACGACTTCGGGGGTCTCCGGACCCTGGCGGAAACCTGCAAGGACAGGTTTTCGTGCGGTATCGTGCTCTACGACGGTGAGGTCGTCATCCCTTTCAGTGATCGTCTCTCGGCTGTTCCGCTTTCCTGCCTCTGGTACTGATCAAAGGGTAGATTGGAGCCGCAACGAAGATGCGTACCGCCTCTCAATGCGTTCAATGCTTTAGGCGTCGGCTCCATCCCCCCATATAGCGTATCACCGCCTGCCAAACCGCTCATGATGTCGCTTGCCGCCGTGCCACGGGCGCGTCAGGGACCTCAGCTGAGCGCAAGGCAGTAGGGGATCGTGACGGACCTCACGTCAAAGCCGGTGCTCAGCCGCATCCAGGTTACAGCCATGTCACCCCAGTCTCAAACGGAATCAGTGTTAGACCGCGACCGATATAGGGTTCGGCTGTCAGTGGATCGACAAGTCCGACGCCGGTGCCTGCCGCGACCATGGCGCAGATCGTTGTCGAGTACGGTGTCTCCATCACCACCCTCACCTTGACGGGAGCCTTAATGGAATTTCCTCTTTTGCTGCGGCCGAAAGGATGCGACTTATCTGCCAACCGTCCCGCTTAGAGAAGTGACATGAGCGACATTTCCCAGCCCCCCAGGATCAACCGTGGCAGCCTTCAAGAACTCATAGGGGGCTTGAGCGACGGCATCATACTTGTCGAACCGGAGGGACGCATCGTTTGGGCGAATATTGCCGCGATCGAAATGCACCGCGTGGACGGGATCGATGACCTTGGCGGCGACGCAACTGGCTATCGCCGGAATTTCACGCTGCGGTATCGCAACAACCATCCGCTGGAGGAAGGCCAATACCCGATCGAGCGCCTCTTGTCCGGCGAGACGATCGACGATGTCACGGTCGAGATTTCTCCTTCAGGCGATCTTGATCTGGTCTGGGTCCACACTATCCGCAGCATGGTCATTGCCGATGCCGGCGACAAGCCGGATGTGCTGGCGCTGATCCTGCGCGATGAAACGCCCCGCTTCGAAGCCGAGGAGCGGTTCGAACGTTCGTTCAATGCCAATCCCGCGCCAGGGCTTATCTGCCGCCTCGAAGATCATCGCTTCATCCGCGTGAACCAAGGCTTTCTGGAGATGACGGGTTTCGCCAAGGAAGATGTCGTCGGAAAGACCGTGGAAGCCGTCGGCCTGTTTTCCAACTGCGAGACGGGCGAGGACGCACTGCTGAAGCTGGGGGAAGGGCGGGTGATCCGCCACCGCGAAGCGCTAGTTTCGCTCCCCGAGGGTGGAGACAGGCTGGTAATCGTCGCCGGCGAGCCGATTTCCGTGATCGAAGAACCCTGCATGCTTTTCACCTTTGCGGACCTCGATGCCCGCCGAAAGGCCCAGAACGCGCTACGGCAGAGCGAAGAACGGTTCTCCAAGTCGTTCCGGCTTTCGCCAGCTCCAGCCGCCATATCCCGGCTTGACGACTTTGTGTTCACGGAGGCCAACGACGCGTTCCTGCAGATTTCAGGCTACAGCCTGACAGAGGTCGTCAGCCGGACGGCGGGCGAACTTCACCTTTGGGAAGACATAACAGCGCGGCGCGCGCTGGAGCAGAAATTGCGCGATAACACATTTGTGCGCAATGAGCCGCTGCGCATGAAGCAGAAGGACGGCGGTATGGCCGACTGCCTCGTTTCTGCCGAGAGGGTTGAGATCAATGACGAGCAATGCGTGATCTGGGCTCTTCAGGATGTCACCGAACGCAGGCGCAGCGAAGCGCAACTGGTCGAGGCCATCGAAAGCGTCATGGCCGATACGTCCTGGTTCAGCCGCTCGATTGTTGATCGTCTGGCGACACTCAAACACGGATCCACTGCCGCACCAACCGCACAACTGATGGAACTCAGCGACCGGGAACGCGAAATCCTCGGGCTGATCTGTACCGGCCAGAGCGATGAGCAGATGGGAGAAACCCTTCATCTGTCGAAGAATACGATTCGCAACCACATCGCCTCGCTTTATGGAAAGATCGGCGTCAACCGAAGGGCTGCAGCGGTGATCTGGGCGCGTGAACGCGGTTTTACGGGCGGTCCGGAAGCGAAGCCGCCAATCCGGCCCGGCAAAAAATAATCGGGAAAATAGCACTTATTCCTCAAAAAAGGTCATTTCCTACTAGGTGCAATAGTACTTTCCAATCTGAAAATCTCTCCCAGGCGCCGCTATCTCCAACGTCATGACACCGGCACGACCGGCGTCAGATGTTCGAAACGCTCTGCGTGGAAAGGCTAAATTATGGACAAGAACCGTATCGAAGGTGCCGCAAAAGAATTGAAGGGCACGATCAAGGAAGCCGCAGGCAAGCTGACCGGGAACTCTAAACTGGAAGCCGAAGGCAAGGTGGACAAGGCTGCCGGTGAAGTACAGAGCGCTGTCGGCAAGGGAAAAGACGCCGTCAAGAACGCCGTGAAATAGGCATCTGGTCAGCAGCCCGGCTTGCGACAACAGGCAAGCCGGGCGTTTCCCAGTGGAGGCAGTCACGATGCTCTTACTCCCGTTCTCCGCCCAGTTGGCACCGTTCCCAAACCATTGTGCCACCAGTGCCGCGCTCAGATGCCTGTTTGCCTATAGCCGTGAGCTGGAAGACAGTCAGATTGAGGTCGAGGTTGCTGACGGCGTCATCATCCTGACAGGCAGTGCGCCGTGTGATGCAGCTGTGCGCAAGGCAGTAGGGATCGCGACGGACCTCACGTCAAAGCCGGTGCTAAACCACATTCAGGTTAAGGCCACGTCACCCACCGCCTCACCGGAGCCCTGAAGTGCCATGGCCAGAGCGGCCGCCCCCGCTTTATTTGGAAAAGGACATATCGATGAAGAAAACACTCATTCTCGCAGTGGCAAGCACGCTTGCTCTGGTCTCCGTCGCTTCAGCAGCAAACATGCATCACACCAAGAAGCAGCATGCGCAGCAGGTTGCCTCGCAGCCGAAGGAACGGCTGGGAACGCTGACATGCGAAGTGGCCGGCGGCATCGGCCTTTTGATCGGATCGAGCAAGGCGGTCGATTGCCAGTTCAGGCAGCGCACCGGCAAGGTCGAGCGCTACACAGGCACGATCGGCAAGCTCGGCATCGACGTTGGCGTGACGGGCAAATCCTATCTTAGCTGGATTGTCGTCAACACCGCACCCACAAAGGTCGGCCAAGGCAGCCTTGCCGGCACCTATGTCGGTGCATCCGCTGGCGCGTCGCTGGGTGTCGGCCTTGGCGCCAACGCACTGATCGGCGGCAATTCTGAGAATTTCGGCCTCCAGCCGCTGAGTGCGGAGGCGGGCACGGGTCTGAATGTGGCGGCCGGCGTTTCGCGCCTGCAGCTACGTAGAGCAAGCTGAATCACCAAACAGTCACGATGCGTTGATCTCTTTCGACCATCCAGCGCAAGACCAACGCAGCGCGGGTGATCTCTATATCGAAACGCATTTCACAACAGCAAAGTGCCGCTGTGGAACAAAAACTAAAATGGCGCATTTAAGCGCTCGCGAACACATCAACGAAAGGAATCGGTTATGAGCAGCACGAGTGACAAGGCTTCCGGCCTCGCTAACGAAGCAATCGGCAACATCAAGCAGGGCGTCGGCAAGCTTGTCGGTAGCGAGAAACTGCAAGCCGAAGGTAAGCTTCAGGAAATCAAGGGCGAAGGTCAGCAGGCTCTTGGCGACGCCAAGGATGCCACCAAGAAGGGCGCGGACGCCGCCTCGGACTACATCAACAAGAAGCTCTGACCTTCTGCAAATTGTCGCAGCACGGGGCGGTACGCCCCGTGCTCGCTGCGCCCACCGCTTGGGACGCTTTCTCAAAATCCAGGAAAATCTCATGACTGAATCCGTTGGTGTTTCCCGCCGCGCAGATGTTGCATATTCTGCCCATCTATCTGACACTGCATTCCTCAACAAAGTGTCGTGGGGGGCCGTCTTTGCCGGCGTCGCCCTGGCTCTCTGTATCCAGTTTATGCTGAGCCTCCTTGGCGTTGGCATAGGTTCTGCTGTTATCGATCCCGCAACCTCGGACAATCCGGCGGCAAGCACCTTCTCGATCGTCAGCGCCATCTGGTTCGTTGCCGCCGGCATGATTGCAGCATTCTCTGGAGGTTACATCGCCAGCCGTCTCTCTGGTCGCCCGAGCAAATCGACGGGTAGTTATCATGGCTTAGCATCCTGGGCTGCGACAACACTCATCATTCTTTACCTGTTGACGACGTCCCTGAGTGCGATCGTAGGTGGTGCATTCAGCGGGATCGGCAGCCTCATTGGCGGCGTCGGCCAGACAGCGACGACGGCTGTAACGGCAGCTGCACCGGTGGTCACTAACGCGAACAATCCCTTTTCAGGCATTGAGCAGCAGATCAGGTCGGTTACGGGCGGCAACGATCCGCAAGCACTTCGTGATGCTGCTGTAGCAGCGGTGCAGGCTGCGATCTCTGGCGACCAGGCACAGGCAGAAGATGCCCGTAACCGCGCCGCTGAGGCACTGGCGCGAGCACAGGGTATCCCCGTCGATCAGGCCAAGACGCAGGTCATCCAGTATGAAGCGCAATACAAACAGTCGATGGAGGCAGCCAAGCAGAAGGCTATTGATGCGGCGCAGGCCACCTCCAAGGTCGTATCAACCGGCGCGATACTCGCATTTTTCGCCCTCTTATTCAGCGCTATCTCAGCTTGGTTCGGTGGAGCGGCTGGAACGATAAATGCCGCGCTCCGGACCGAAACTTTGGACCATATTCACAACTAATGCGTTTAGTTGATTGGGCTGAGCCGTCGGCAGTAACAATGCTGGCGGCTTATCTTTTGGTCTATTGGCATATCTTGGAAAGAGGTGGTCGAGACATGCGCCCAATGCAAGCTGTTGATCCGATCGCTGTCAGCCGCCCAATGGTGTTGCACTGATGCCATATTTCAGTAGCGTGGAAGAATAGCCAGGTCCGTCGAACGTCAACCTCTAGCTTGAGAGAGGCCGCTCAGGTCATCCCAGGCTCTAAACGGCTTGGCAATCCGGACGAGCTGGTGCGGATCGTCGTTGGTCGTCACGCCGCGGAAATGGCCATCGCATCTCCCTTCGGGTAGATCGAGTTCGGCGATTGAAGATCTTCATAGACAACCTGCTGATCCCCGGAGTTGCCGGGGTGAACAACGGACGCTGTTTCCACCGACAAGGCAGCGTCCGAGGCCCTAGATCTCTTATAGGATGGCACAGCCGAGGTGTCGTACCATCACGACGGCGCCCAATACATCCCGGCGATGGGTCGCAGCCAGGAGTTCGCTTTTGACAAATTTGATACTGATACTCGGCGACCAGCTCTGTCCGCAGATTTCCTCGCTGGACGGCGCAGACCGGGAGCATGACGTCGTCCTCATGTGCGAGGTGATGAGTGAGGCAACCTATGTCGGCCACCACAAGAAGAAGCTCGCCTTCATCTTCTCCGCCATGCGCCATTTTGCCGAGGAGCTGCAGGAAGCCGGATATCAGGTCCGCTATACGAAGATCACCGACAAAGATAACGCCGGCTCCTTCACCGGTGAGGTGAAGCGCGCCGTCAACGACCTGAAGCTCAAATCGGTGTGTGTCACCGAGCCCGGCGAGTGGCGGGTGCTGGAAGAAATGAAGCTCTGGTCCGAAACCCTGAGACTTCCTGTCGACATTCGTCCCGACAGGCGTTTCCTGTGTTCTCATGAAGAATTCGCGCGCTGGGCTGACGGTCGGAAATCACTGACGATGGAGTTCTTCTATCGCGACATGCGGCGAAGGACCGGGCTGTTGATGCAGGGTGATGAGCCTGTCGGTGGCCGATGGAATTTCGACACCGACAACCGCAAGCCCGCCGAGCCGGACTTGCTGCGACCGCGACATCTCCGCTTTGCGCCAGACAAGATCACCACAGATGTCCTTCAGATCGTCGAGAAGCTGTTTCCAGAGAATTTTGGCATGCTCGCCGGCTTCGGTTTTGCAGTTACCCGAACTGATGCGGAGAGTGTTTTGGAGAGGTTCATCGCGGATTTCCTGGCGAGCTTTGGCGAGACACAGGATGCGATGCTCCGGGACGACCCGTTCCTCAACCATTCCCTCCTGTCGTTCTACATCAATGCCGGGCTGCTCGATGCGCTCGCTGTATGTCGCGCCGCGGAACGCGCTTATCTTGATGAGCGTGCGCCGATCAACGCTGTCGAAGGCTTCATCCGCCAGATCATCGGTTGGCGTGAATATATGCGCGGTATCTACTGGCATGCAGGTCCAGTTTATGCTGACAGCAACTTCTTCGAGAACACGCGCCCCCTGCCCGCGTTTTACTGGTCGGGCAAGACGGACATGAATTGCTTATCCGTTGTGATCAATGAAACGATCGAGCATGCCTATGCCCACCACATTCAGCGGCTGATGATCACCGGCAATTTTGCGCTGCTGGTCGGCATCGATCCCAAGGCCGTGCATGTCTGGTATCTCGAAGTTTATGCCGACGCCTATGAGTGGGTGGAGTTACCCAATGTGGTTGGCATGAGCCAATTCGCTGACGGCGGCTTTCTCGGCACCAAGCCTTACGCGGCAAGTGGCAACTACATCAACCGGATGTCCGACTACTGCGGCACCTGCCGCTTCGACCCAAAGAAACGGGTGGGCGACAATGCTTGTCCCTTCAACGCTCTCTATTGGGATTTCCTTGCCCGCAACAGAAACAAGCTGAGAGCGAACCGCCGCCTTGCCCAGCCCTACGCTACCTGGGACAGGATGGACGAGGGCACTCAACGTGCGATACGCCGTCAGGCGGCAGGGTTTCTGGCAGATTTGAAATAAGAACCTACGACTTTGCAGGGCGTAACGGGGAGTAAAGAGCTTTCATGCCGAAACATATCAAGAAAGCCGATCTTCCAGCCAAGACTTGCGCCGCCTGCGGCCTACCCTTCACGTGGCGACGGAAGTGGGAAAAGAACTGGCGTGAGGTCAAATTCTGTTCGGAGCGATGCCGTCGCACCAAGTCAGCACCCAAATGACCGCGCCTGCGCCGACAATGGTTTGGGGTATACTGCTAGCTGCCAACGACCTCCTGTCGTCCATGGGAACTGGATCCTATGATGCCTGACATGTCTTCGCTACCCGACCGATACTCCGTTCTGTTGATCGGCGCGAGCGGAGGGATTGGTTCAGCCTTGCGCCAAATCCTCGCCAACGACCGGCGCTGCGGCGAGCTGGTCGCGCTTTCACGCAAAAATGACGGTTTGGACATTACCGATGAGGCCGCAGTAGTACGGTCTAGGGAAAGACTTGCGGCCAAAAGATTCCACTTGATGATCTGCGCGACGGGTGCATTGACCATCGATGGCATCGGCCCGGAGAAAGCTCTCCGGCAGCTCGATCCGGACGTAATGGCGGCGCAGTTCCGGTTGAATGCAATCGGGCCTGCTCTCGTGATGAAGCACTTCCTGCCGCTTCTCGATCGCAGCACCCGCACGATCTCTGCATTTCTCTCTGCAAGGGTTGGATCGATCGGTGACAATCGTCTTGGGGGATGGATTTCCTACCGTTCGTCGAAGGCGGCTCTCAACCAAATCATCCGCACCGCGTCCATTGAGCTGCAGCGGACGCACCCCGGCGCGATTCTTGTCGGCATTCACCCTGGGACCGTCGAGACCGGCCTTTCCGAACCATTCTCGCGTGGGCATGACCGGATGAGCCCCCAAGACGCAGCATCGAGGATGTTGAATACGCTGAATGCTGTAAACGCTGATGAGAGCGGTACCTTCATCGCGTACGATGGCTCACCCATCCTTTGGTAGCAGACTGGTATCGTGCGCGCAGAAAGATTCAGAGCGATTTGTATGAGCGGAGCTTCGGCATCCATGGCTAGGCTCAAGCATTCAATCGGTAGATGCCGCTCGCCTTGAACCGATTCGAACCACCGTCAGGTCATTCGAGATCGCCAAGCGCCTCCAGCTTGGTCTACCACTTTTCGGTGTATTGCGTTACTTTGTAACTCGAAGGTCCCCTCTGTGTCACCACCGGAGCGCGACGGCATAATACCCTGAACAGGAGAGACTGTTTTCGAGAACATCGGGTTACGTATCCCTATCACATTACAACCTCGTTGATTCGATAAAACTTCACCGGCCAGGTATCTGCGAGAGCAGCGCGTCAATGCCGGCCTGGGCGCATTCGGCGTCCTGAGCTGGCGATCCAGAGCTAAAGCCAACCGCACCCACGACTTCGCCATCAATCAACACTGGTATGCCTCCTGCAACCACCAGCAATCGGCCACCGATAGCAGAATGGATCCCGTAGGCCGGTTTGCCTGGCTGACTTGCTTCGCTATAGCTTTGCGTCGTGCGCTTTGCCCCGGCTGCCGTATAGGCCTTGTCCTGCGCTATGATCGTGCTCGTGACCTTGCCTCCGTCCATCCGCTCGAAGGCGATCAGCTGGCCGGATTCATCCGTGATGGCGATACACATCGGAACACCGATGTCTTCTGCCTTTGCGCGCCCACCAGCGATGAGATTGCGAGCATCTTCCAGGCTCAGTCTCTTGATTGTCAGCACGATTTTTTAAGTCCTCGACTTAGAAGTTTGCGAAAAAGCCGGTCTGGTCTCGGGCCGCATTTCTGCGAGGAATGCAAGAGCCGCCGCACCCACAAGGCCCGAGTTCTGGCCAAGCGCCGCCCGAATGACTTGCACGTTGTTGAAGGCCGGCATGGCCCAACGCGCAATATAGTCCTGAATGCCCGGGTAAAGCCGGTCGAACTCATGGGAGAGCCCGCCCCCCATGACAACAATATCAGGACTGAATATGTGGATGAGGCTCGTGAACCCGCGTCCCAGGACTTCGGCTTCCTCTTCGATCAGTTTGTTGGCGAAAGCATCGCCCTTCCTGGCTGCAGCGAAGACGTCACGGCTGTGAATCTCGACGCCGTTCCTTCCGAGCGCCGTTTCAGTACACGACAACGCCCTCGTGCAGGCCCGCAGAGCAAAGGCGGTTCCAGGTCCGTACGCTTCAAAGCATCCCCTGTTGCCGCAAGGGCAAAGTTCGCCATTCGGCATGATAGACATGTGGCCGATGTGACCAGCCATGCCCTTGCGGCCGCGCAGCACTCGACCGTCCGTGATGATGCCGCCGCCAATCCCGGTGCTGACGGTCACAAAGATCAGGTTGTCGTACCCCCTGCCAGCGCCGAACTGCCACTCCCCGATTGCTGCGGCGATACCGTCGTTTTCCAGGCTGACGGGATAGGCAAAGCGCTTCTGCAATTCTGCCTTGAGCGGAAAGCCGGCAAAGCCGGCCAGAGTCGGCACATCACTTGCGACCCCCGCGATCGTATCGACCGGTCCAGGCGTCGACACGCCGACGCCCATGACAGACAACTGCGCCGGGGCCGCCAGGACCTGTTCGGCCAGATGGAGTATCTGGTCGAGGACACGCTCAGGGCCGGCCGCCGCATCGGTCCGATCGTCGGCTTGGGCAAAGACGGTTCCCTGTTCGCCGACCAGGGCTGCGCGAACCTTCGTCAAACCATGTCTCGAGATCGGTCGATATAGTCCGGTACACGGTATCGAACAGCTTAATCAATTCGAGCATGCGGCTCTCACTTCGCATCTGGTGGTTCGGGTTTGTGTCCCGGCACACCCCTGAGTATCCGCCCAGTCAGATCATCGACTTCCTGCGTCGAGGGTTCCTGCGTCCTGAAGCTGCCGTACGTCTTCACCAGTCCAAGGGCTTCGCAGACCTTGGCAATATACAGCTTGTGCAGTTCTTTCTTGTCATCGATGTCGGTGGCCGTGACCACCCCGGCGCTGATACGGATGACTTCTTGAGGCTCGATCCCGCTGTTGTCAATCAGCAGAGCTTCATCGGCCAGTTTCAGGGCGGCGGTAAGTTTATCCAGGGATCCCTTGCATCGCCTGCGGATGTCGTCTTCTGGAATATCATGGCCGCCAGCCTCGACACGCTGCCTGACGCGCTCGATGTTCTTCTCAACGGAGTCCAGAGCAGTGTAATAGAGGTCTACTGAAAACCCGGCCGCCTTGGCATCGCGCATCAAGTTGATGGACTGCTGGCTGCTCAGGGTGGTTTCGTAGATGAACGATGTCTTTGTGGTGATCATCTCTGCGAGCTGCCGGATAGCCGCCCTGCCCGCTGCCATCGCAGCAGCCCGACCATCGCTGGCTCCGGTTAGCTTTTTCGCGATCTCGTCGGCATTGATCCAAACGCCGTCGAGCTTCAGCTTGGCATAAGCGGAGGACTTGCCGGACCCATTGGGACCGCCCAGAATGATGCAGGATGGCTGCGACAATTACCGCCCCATGGCAGCATGAACACGGATTTCCTCGTGTTCGGCGCGATCCTTCGCCTCGTTTTCGAGATCCTGAGCGGAGATCGGCAAGCCCAGACGGCGGCGCTCGGCAATTGCTTCCCGGCCGATCTGTTTCAGGGCTTCTTTGTTTTCGTCGTACTTGTTCAAAAGCATCGTCGATCTCCTTGCTCGCAATATAGCGCTTCCCTCGCCTGACGGCAAATTTCGCTTGTGCGGAGTTCCGCCGACGGCAACACTGGTTTCAACAGGTCGCTTGAGACGGCTTTCAAGCCCTTGGGCATCTTCCGTTCCTCTATTGTTGAGTTTCAGCAGGATTTGCTCCACATTTTTCGTTTCGCACAGCCCCACCTGATTTGATTTACCGTGCTGACAGAAAACGTCTTTCGAGTATCTAGGCGGATCACCGTGAGGTGAAAAAGTGGCTCAAATTCTGGCGATAACCAACACGATGCACCGTCACCCGTCAGAGACTTGAACCGCTGCACCCCTTTGAGAGACTGGCCGCCGCTTGCATCTCATTTGGCCAAGTAGCCGCCATCTGCATCAAAGCATGCTCCGGTTACGAATGATCCCGCGTCCGAGAGCAGAAAGAGTATGACATTCGTAATCTCACCCGGTTGGCCGACTCGCTGCATCGGGTGAAGCGCGGCCGCGGCTTGCCGGTTCTCTTCGCTCAGATGACTGAGCAACGGCGTATCGATGAAACCCGGCGCGACGGCATTGATGCGGATGCCTTGAGCTGCATGATCGAGTGCGGCTGTTTTGGTGAGGCCGATCACGCCATGTTTGGCCGCCGTATAGGCCGGCTGGCCTGCAAACCCGCGAAACCCCATGACGGAGGATACATTGACGATAGAACCGCCGCCGCGCGCTAACATAGCCGGAATCTGGTGCCGGACCGCATTGAACACGCCAGTCATATTGACCGCGATTATTCTGTCCCATTGTTCAGACGGATAAGAAGCGGTCTCGCAGCGTGGCATGTCGATGCCCGCGGAATTGACAGCGAGATCGAGGCCGCCGAAATGGCCGATCGCGCTCGCAATCGCCTCTTCCACGCTTGCCGTCGTTGTGACGTCGACATGAAGCGCCAGCACATCGTCCGATCCTATCGTTTCGACAAACGCGTCAAGCCGCGTTTTGTCCCAGTCAGCAAGAACGAGTCTAGCACCGAGATCAGCAAGCCTGAGGGCAGTCGCGGCGCCGATACCAGAAGCGGCGCCCGAAACAAAAGCAACCTTGCCCGAAAAGGCCTCGGGATTAAAAAGGGAAGATGTGATGGGGGCCTCCTGTCGCGGTCTATTTATAGACGCCGACCCAGATAATGATCGCCAGCTCAGTCTTGTTTATGAGGACACTCTCGATGGTGAAATTCTCCTCACCGGCGAGGAACGTGATAACGCCTGACAAAGACTCCGACTTGTCGGGATGGCAAAAGCGCACAATAGCTTCAAGGGCGCTGCGAACGGCGTTGCCGGTTGGGTGGTTCGCCTCGCCGCCGCTATGGACTTCTACGGCGGAGGCATTACCGGCGTCATGCGCGCGCTGCGCGAGGACGACGGTCCAATCGCTAAGCAGATAATCGTTGTCGGGCACGAACTCACCCATGAGACCCGCGCGGGGCTGGTCGAGGGCATCATCAAGGTTGTTCTCTCTCATCCAGCGCGCTTGCTGGGCAATACGCTCGTTCGCGCCCTGGCGGAGACTGTTCAGATCAAGCGCACACCCGCCGTTTCTCAGCACACGCTGCCGTTCGAGATTTTTACGGTTGCTGATGGTCGAGGCATAGAGCCATCATCATCCAATAGCCGCGCGCAAATATATCCCGGCAATCAACCCTATGGATCGTCTTCGTCTGCAATCTTTCGCAGAAGATACAACAGCGCGACCCTTTCTGCAGGGTTAAGCCGCCGCATGGTCTGTTCGCTGATAATATGGCCTTTTGGATACATTTGCTGAAGGACCAATTCACCCTTTGGTAACAGGGAGATGATCACTTTACGCCCGTCGACCTCATCTCTGGAGAGATCGATCAGGCCGCGGGCCTTTAGCCGTTCGACGATGCCGCGGATAGTCGCCTGATCGACCGACGTGGCCTTCACCAGTTCTACCTGTGAGCTTGGACCGAGATCATGCAAAGCGCACAGGGTTACGAACTGCACCGATGTCAGGTCAGGATCGCTCGCGTTGCTTTGAAAGATGGAAAGATGCCGTTGATAGGCCTTGCGCAGCAGATGTCCTACCTGCTCGGTGACCTGATAACGGCCCCGCCCCTTCTGCTCTGCTACGTCGCTATTATCAGCCATGATGGTGGCGCTCGCTTGAATGTCATGCCTGTATTCATCCAGAATGCGGCAAATCGCAACCGGCTCATTCTGCAATGTCGGTCACTCCGGGCCGCTTCCACAGCGAATGCTGTGTCTCGCCGCGCAAGATGATAGTACGCGGCGAGATATCGGGCGTCTATTCGAGTACCTGGTCTTTCGATTCCGCGTTGATCAGCCAGACGCTGACGGCGGCGACGACCAGCAACCCGGAAATGACCCCCAGCGCGAGGCCGAAGTTCGAGGTCATCAGAGGCGCCACGATCGAGGGTGCCAGGAGGCCGCCGAACCGGGCAACCGATCCAGCCATCCCCATACCGCTGGCACGAAGCGTCGTGGGGTAAATCTCGGGAGTGAAAGCATAGATCGCGCCCCAGGTTCCCAGCAGCGCAAAGCTAAGGAGCAGTGTTGCTGCCACCACGACTTCTGCCGTCTGCCCAAGCCCGTAGGCAAGCGTACCTAAAGCGCTGAGCAGCAGGAAACCGATCAACGTGGGTTTTCTGCCCCATTTTTCGACGCCGTAGGCCGCGAGCGCATAACCGGGCAGCTGGGCAATCGCTAGAATGACGAGGAAGACCTGACCGCGGACGAAACCGAAACCATCGGCTGCGAGTTTGACCGGCAGGTAGACGAAGACCCCGTAATAGGAGACGGAGATCAGCATCCAAGCCAGCATCAGGAAAACGGTGCGTCGGCGGAGATCACCCGAGAACAGCGCGCCGACAGACGTTTTCTGTGGCGTTTGCGGCTTGAGCGGCGGAATTTCGACGTTGGTGCCGTTCGCCTTGGCGACCCTTTGCAGGACCTGCCGCGCCTGGTCGGAACGTCCTTGCTGATTGAGATAGAGCGGAGATTCCGGCACGTAGAAGCGCAAGACGACGCCGATCAGGGCTGGGAGACCGGTCACGAAGAAGATCGTTCTCCACGCTTCTCCGCCCTGTGTCACGGCAACGAGCGCCAGAAGCGCGAGCGCCACCGTGCCGACCGCCCAGAAACCTTCGAGCAGAACGAGCCAGCGACCACGCCGGTCGGAGGGAAGGAACTCAGCCATCATGGCATAATCGACTGGAAGCGTTCCGCCGACGCCAAGGCCGGTCAGGAACCGCGCAACAAGCAGCCATTGAAGATCGGGAGCGAAGGCGGATGCCACGCCGCAGATCGCATCCAGGATGATGGCGATGAACAGAACCGGCCGGCGGCCGATACGATCGGCCAGCCGTCCGAAGACAAAGGCACCGATCAACATTCCGAAGAAGAACATCGTACCCGTCTGCAACGCCTGCGGAACGGTGATGCCAAAACTCTTGGCGATCGACGGTGCGCTGAAGCCGATTGCTAGAACCTGCATGGCATCGGCTGCCCAGACCAGCCCGAAAATAACGAATAACTGCCTCTGAAAGCGCCCGACGCCGGCCGCTCTGATACCGTCTTCAACTGTAATTGGTTTCTGCATGGTACCCCTCATTTTATAATGTGACGATCGCTGCTGCTCGAAAGCGGTGGTCTTTGCCACCTTTGTCACTTTCGACAGCGAGCGCACGGGTTTGACATGCTCCGGCCGCGTTGCGAGGCGGCCGGAGCAACTGAACTTCTCCCTTGATCTCAAGCTGATCCGGCTGAAAGCCGATGGATTAGCCGAACTTGTGCTGCATTTCCTTCACGGCGATATCGCCGTCGAGGACCATCGGTTCGTCATCGAGGAACAGCGAGCAATTGCGCATTGGAATATCCAGATGGCAGGCAGTATCATTCGGGCCGCCCAGCTCGTTGTTCGGGCCGGTGGAGAACATGACGTTTCCGTAGAACGATCGGGCCTCCATGCCCATGCCGCCCGGGAATTCTCCCGGCAGCATGCGATGCCACTTGGCGTTCTGATTGAGCCCCCAGCCGACATGGCTCATGCCCATGCCGCGCGGGTCGTTGAAACCGGCCATATAGGATTTGACCAGTTCGGCGTCGAGGCCGCCGCGAATGTCGGTGATCCAACCGTTTTCGATCGTATAGACAATCGGGTCGCGCACGTAGATGTTCTGCGGCAGCAGAATATCGCCGGGAGCAACGACGATCGTACCGTCAACGCCGTCATCGTCACCACCGGTGAACACGAAGCCAGACGGCCAGTGGTCCCAGCGGCCCGGCTCGTCCGTGCACGCATATTCCGTGATGGCGGGATAGGTGTTGAGCTTGTAGGTGACATCCGTGCCGTGTTGAGAGGTGATCCGCATCACCTTCGCCTTGGACAAAAGGTCACCCGCAAACTCGACGCGCTCGCGCAGTTCTTTTGTCGGCAACATGCGGCCGAGAAGCTCCGGCGGTTCCACGGCGGTCAGAATACGCGTTCCGGATGCCTGGATTGCCATCTGCTCAGGGCTGAAGAGCAGGAAGATGCAATCGATTAGCATATCGGCGGCCTTCAGGGCCTCGACCGCTTCAGGCATGGCCGCCAGTCCGGTCTGGCCGACCGCCCATGCACCTGCCGGCGGCGCCGGCGGCAAACGCATGTGATACATCTTGGCACCAAGACGCATGCCCGCCGCCATGAAGGCATCGGCGTAGTCGAGGCGCTCGTTGCCCTGGGTAAGGACGATGAGTTTTTCGCCCTCGTGGACGCCCGACATCTTCAACTGATGCAGGCAAATTTCCGTGAAGCTGAATTGATCCATGTTCGTTCCCTTTTATTGATTGAAGGCTTCAGTGCTTCGTATCGTTACCGACAGCCGGACTTGAGCTTGGCAATTTCGGCGATCGCCTCCTGCCTCGAAACGACATCGCCATATTTGCTGTCAATGTCGAAGAGGTTCGCATTGTGCGGGTCCAGGTGCCGGTCGCCGACACAGTCGCGCACGACGATAGCCCTGAAACCGTATTGAACCGCATCGACGGCACTCGCCCTAATGCAGCCGCTGGTCGAGCAGCCGGCCATGATGACCGTGTCGATGCCCTGTGTGTGCAGTTGCGAGGCGAGGCTGGTGCCGAAGAAGGCGCTGGCATATTGCTTGACGATAACGAGGTCGCCCTTGGCAGGCACCACCTCGTCGCAGAACTCGGCCAGCACATTGCCCTCGACCATCGCTTTCATGACAGGCGATTTCCTCACCCACATGCCGCCATCGGCGCAGTTTTCCGCCAGATAGAGAATGCGGGTGTGGATGACCGGAATGCCGGCGGCGCGGGCGGCCCCGATCAGTTCCGGCGTCTGCGCCACGGCCTCGACCACGCCGGAGGCATAGAGAGGAGCCCCCTCGATCGTGTAGGCTTTCAGGAAATCGATGACGAGAAGCGCCGGGCTCTTGCCGAAGCCGATGCGGTTTCCCCAGACGCCCTGATAATTTGCTTCAGCGCTTTGCATGATCGTCTCCATGGTCTGTTTTGTTCCAGGCATTCCCGGAGGGAAAACCGCTTCACACTTCTCCTGGATTGCTTTAGTAGGCCCCGGACAGCAGCGCGCCAGCACCCGGCACAACCGCTTCCAGACCGAGCGATTTCAGCATGCAGTATGTCGTGGCGACGGCGGCCGTCAGGACTGGCTTGCCGGTCATGGCCTCCACCTTTGCGATCACCGGCAAGGACGGCATCTGCACGCAGGCCGACAGCACGATCACGTCGACATCGGTCAGATCAAGCGTCTTGACGATCGCCGGCAGGTTTTCAGGATCATGACGGGCCACATCCAGATTATCGGGAATTTCCAGTGCCCGCCAATCAACGACCTCGAAACCCTCCTCCCGGATGTAATCGACCACGAGTTCGGTAAGCGGCTTCATATAGGGCGCGACGACGGCGATCTTCTTTGCCTTCATCACCTTCAACCCCTCGATCAAGGCGCCGGCGCTGGTGACGACCGGAATATTCGTGCCTTCGTCGATCGTGCGGCCGGTCAAGCGCTTTTCGGACTGGCGATGATAGCCGAGGCCCATCGCCATGATCGCCACGAGGCAGGCGTAGCCCAGCACATCGACACGGGCATCGGACAGTTCGACAGCGCAACGGTCTGACTCCGCGTCCATTGCCGCCAGTTCTTCCTTGACGACCTTCTTCATGCGCATGCGACTGGAATGGAAGGTGAAACGTTCCGGACGGATGGATTGCCGAGCCGTCAGCATGGCCGGAATTTCCGTTTCCATGGTGGTATTGGAACTGGGTACGATCTGACCAATACGGTATAATGTCTGCACGGATGACATCCTCTGCTTCGCAAAAAACTATAAAAACAGCGGCAAACCGTTTGATCCGCCGCTGTCGTTCAACGGGAGAGGAAGTCTCCAAGGGCTGTAAAGAAGCCATCGAAATCATCCCAGGGGATCATGTGACCGGCGTTCGGCACACGAACGATCTCTAGCGACGGATAACGCGAGCGCGCTTCGTCCTCATCCACTGTCTCGATCACACCGCCCCGGCCGGCCACCATCAGCATGGCGGGCTGCGTCAGTTTCGGCAGGTCCGGAAAAATGTCGTCGTTGTGGAAGTCTTCAAACGCCGTGACGATGGCGGGTTCGTAGCAAGTGTGCAGCCATTCGGCGCGCAGCTTCAACTGTTCGTCGGTCCAGGTCGGGCAAAACGCCTTCATGCCATCGGCATCGATGCCGCTCAGCGCCAGGCGAATGCTGTCGACATACCATGGCAGCTTGCTCGGATAGGCCCGGCGTCCGGGTCCGGAAACCGGCGGATCGATCAAAGCCAGACGCGAAAACGCCGCCGGCGCTAAGACCGCCGCGCGGATCGCGATGCGCGCGCCCATCGAATGACCGAGAAGCGCCGGCTTTGACAATCCGAGCGCTGAAGCAAACCCGGCAACATCGGCCGCCATCGCATCGAGCCCGTAATCGAGATCGGGGCCGGTCGAGGACAAGCCGCGGCCGCGCACGTCGAGTACGTAGACATCGTAGCGCTTGGCGAGCCGTTCGGCGACGAAACCCCAGGTGATCGCCGGACTGGTGATGCCCGGGATCAGGATGACGCAAGGGCCTTTGCCACCGTAGCGCAGATAGTGCTGGCGAATGCCGTTGGCGGAAACATTCGCCCCGTAGAGCGCCTGCCCGCTCATGCCGCGTTCTCGCTCTTCAGCGGTTCGGCGTAGATGTCGTAACCATAGACCCAGGACGGATCTTCCTGGTCGAGCAGGAAGGTATTGGCATTGGAAACAGTCTGCACGCGGGTCGCGCGATCGCGGCGGTTGGTTTCATAAAGCTGAAAGGCCGTACGGAAATCGTTGACGCCGGTTTCCTGCAGGCAGCGGGTTAGCATGGCCGCATCTTCGATGGCCATGGCCGCCCCTTGCGCCATATGCGGCTTCATCGGATGACAGGCATCGCCGAGCAGAACCAGACGCCCCTTGCTCCACAACGGCAACGGATTGCGGTTGAACAACGGCCACTTGGTGACTGTATCGGTGCTCTCGATCAGCGCCTGGATGATCGGATGATAGTCTTCGAAAGCGGACGCCATCTCTTCTCGGCTGCTTTCGACAAAGGCGGAATCAAACTCCCATGCCGGATGCGGAACGCCGGTGACGTAATAATATTCGTCGCGCCGTGCCGTTGTGTAGTAGACCATCATATGCCGGTCAGGACCCCACCACTTGACGCAATCCTCGAAGGTGAGATCGAACTTCTTCAGCTTGTCGGAGGAGATCAGCGCGCGATGGCCGACCCAGCCGCTATAGTTGGGCTTTTCCTCACCAAGCAACGTCTCGCGAACTCGCGAGTTGATACCGTCGGCGCCAATGACGATATCGGCGCGAACCGACGTTCCGTCTTCGAATTCCACCAGCACGTCGGCGCCATTATCCTCGACGCGGGCGAGCTTCTTACCGAAATGCAGCGTGCCGGGCTGAAGCGCATCGCACTGGATTGCCTGCAGGTCGCCGCGATGCACGGTGCAATAAGTCGCGCCATAGCCTTCGAGCGGAATGCGCGAGCGGTAGTCGCCGGTGATGCCGTCACGGCTGAACCAGTGGGTCGGGGTGCTGCTGATGTCGATGACCTTCTGGTCGACTCCGATACGCTCGAAAATCTTCAGCACATTCGGCCCCATATGAATGCCCGCACCCAGGCGGGCAAAGCTCGGCGCCTGTTCATAGACATTCACGTCGAAGCCGGCATGCTGGAGCAACGCACCCGCGACGGCGCCGCCGAGGCCCGCGCCGATAATCGCAATCTTTTCATTTCCGTTGGACATGGCGACCCCTCTATCCGTCTTTCGACGTGTTGTTCTCAGAATTGGAAGCGTAGCATAATTTGTAGCGTGTACGCTATAAATAGCAAGTGCGTTATGCGATTTCTTGCCAAGCCTGCGGTTTTCAAATCAAATCCTACCGCGTTTTTGGTTGTTTGCAACGGCAAATTTCGGCTTGCCAGTGAACGATATGAAGCGTATACGCTTTTAATATAAAAATAAGGGGCAGTTGATGCGTGATGTCGGTGACAGTCGCATCGTTATGGAATGCGGGCATCTGCGGGATGCCTGTGCCGTGGCGATTCGTCCGATAGCAAAAGGCGTGGGCTTTATCGTCGCCGCAAGGCCGGAGCACCGACCTTGACGCGGCCCGTTTCCGTTTCATTGAATGTGAACGACGCCATCTGGCACGTTGACGCAAAGCCGGAAACACCGCTTCTCTACATCCTGCGGAACGACCTCTCCCTTAACGGCCCGAAATACGGCTGCGGCCTTGGTGAATGCGGTGCATGCGCCGTTCTAGTCGATGACCGTCCCGTGCGCTCCTGTACGGTGCCGCTCGCCGCCGTTGGCACCCGGCGGGTGACGACGCTTGAGGGACTGGCTGTGAGCGGGACCCTTCATCCCGTACAGCGTGCCTTTATCGAGGAAGCGGCGGCGCAATGCGGCTATTGCCTCAATGGCATGATCATAGCCGTCGTCGGCCTGCTCCAGCGCAATCCCGATCCTGACGAGAACGATATTCGCGAGGCATTGCGCCATCATCTGTGCCGCTGCGGAACCCATATGGAAATTCTGGCCGCCGCGCGGCGGGCTGTGACCTATGCCGGGGCAGCGCGGGATGCCGGTCTGATACCAGCAGATACGATGGAGGTTTCGCCATGACCGCTCACCGCGAGACACCCAAATCGGCCTATATGGCCGCCGCCGAAACGCTGCTCATCGTGTCCGATGTCACACGCGGCGATGACGCTGAACTGTATATCGCCATCGGCACGGATGGACGCGTGACTGCCTTCAACGGCCATGTCGACCTTGGAACCGGCATCCGCACATCGCTGGCACAGATCGTGGCGGAGGAGCTTTGTATTCCGTTCGAGCAGGTCGACATGGTACTTGGGGCAACCTCGGTCGCACCCAATCAGGGCGCCACCATCGCCAGCGAAACCATCCAGATCACCGCCGTTCCCCTGCGCCTGGCCGCCGCGACCGCGCGCCATCATCTGCTGGCCAAGGCAGCCCTCCAAACCGGCTTCGCATTTGACCGGCTGACCGTGAACGAGGGCATCATTCGTGCTGACTCCGGCGAGAACTGGAGCCTGACCTTTGCCGATCTCGTCGTCGGCGAGCATGTGCGCCTATCGATTGATGTGGATGCCGCGCTCAAACCGGCATCGACCTATACGGTCGTCGGTTCGTCACGGCCAAGGGTCGATATTCCGGCCAAGGCGACGGGGCAATGGACCTATGTTCATGATGTCCGGATACCGGGCATGCTGCATGGCCGTGTCGTGCGGCCACCCTATGCTGGCTTCGATCATGGCGAGCATGTCGGCAATAGCCTGATCTCCGTCGATGACTCATCCGTATCCGACATTGACGGGCTGGTCGGCGTGGTCGCCATCGGCGATTTTGTCGGCATCGTTGCGACGCGCGAGGAAATCGCCATCGAGGCGGCCAAAAGCCTTAAGGTCGTCTGGCGCGTTCCGCCGGAACGCCCGGATCTGAACGCGCCGGAAATGGCTCTGCGCG
This sequence comes from Rhizobium sp. PL01, assembly GCF_033447125.1. Taxonomy (NCBI): domain Bacteria; kingdom Pseudomonadati; phylum Pseudomonadota; class Alphaproteobacteria; order Hyphomicrobiales; family Rhizobiaceae; genus Rhizobium; species Rhizobium sp. PL01. Next base: position 73,422 of record NZ_JAWQUM010000011.1, read on the forward strand.
CCAATCCGGCAACTCCGCGCAAGCTCGCCGACCGCGGCAATGTCGATATGGCGATCGCCGGCATCGCTCAACCGATGAACCGCACCTATGTCTGGCCCTACCAGATGCACGGCTCGATCGGGCCATCCTGCGCAGTGGCTGATTATCGAGACGACGGCCTGACTGTCTGGTCCGGCACCCAGAACCCATTTCCGATGCGCCGCGACCTCGCGCTGCTTCTGGACATGCCGGAAGACATGATCCTGGTGGAGCGGCTGGAGGCGGCCGGATGCTACGGCCGCAACTGTGCCGACGACGTCACCGCCGATGCCGCGCTTCTGTCGCGCGCGGTCAGGGCTCCAGTCCGGGTACAATTGACCCGTGAACAGGAACATGTCTGGGAGCCGAAGGGGGCCGCACAGGTGATGGATGTGCGCGGCGGCCTCGATCTGGAAGGTGGCCCATCGGCTTACGATTTCGAGACGCGCTACCCTTCCAACCTCGCACCGACATTGCCCCTCATTCTGACTGGCAAGGTGCCGCCGGTTTCCGACGTGGTGCAGATGGGCGACCGCACAGCGATCCCACCCTACGCCTATGGCAATCTCCGCGTGACGGTGCACGACATGCCGCCGATCGCCCGTGCCTCCTGGTTTCGCGGCGTGTCCGCCATGCCGAACACCTTTGCCCACGAATGTTACGTGGATGAACTGGCCGCCGCCGCCGGCGTCGATCCCATTGAATACCGGCTGCGCTACCTCCCCGATCCGCGCGCGGTCGATCTGGTTAAGGCATTGGCAGAACGGGCGAAATGGGTTCCACACACGAAATGGGGCACGCTTGGCGGCGAGGGTGACCTGCTTTACGGGCGCGGCTTTGCCTATGCCGTTTATGTCCACGGCCCCTTCCCTGGCAAGGCCGCCGCCTGGGCCGCATGGGTGGCCGATGTCGCCGTCAACACCAAGACGGGCGAGGTCGCGGTCACGAAAGTGACCTGCGCGCAGGATTCCGGGATGATGATCAATCCCGATGGCGTCCGTCACCAGATCCACGGCAATGTCATCCAGTCCACCAGCCGCGTCCTGAAAGAAAAGGTGGAATTCTCCTCCACCGCTGTCACTTCGAAGGAATGGGGCGGCTATTCGCTCATCACTTTCCCTGAAGTCCCCGACATCGACGTGCTGATGATCCCACGGCAGGATGAACCGCCGCTCGGCGTTGGCGAATCTGCTTCGGTGCCGAGCGCCTCGGCCATCGCCAATGCCGTCTATGACGCGACCGGCATCCGTTTCCGGGAATTGCCCCTGACGCCGGAACTGGTGCTAGCCGCCTTGAACGGCAAGATGGACGAACCAAAACCCGCGGCTCCGACGAAAAAACGTAGATGGTGGAATATCGGATTGTCAGCGGCCGGTGTCGCCGCCGCCGTTTCCGGCATCGTGACGATGTCGTCGCCATGGCGCCCAGCGATCGGCACGATCCCTCGCCCGGATGCCAACGTCTACAGCGCTGCCACTATCGAGCGGGGGCGTATGGCCGCGGCGGCTGGTGCGTGCAATGTCTGTCACGTCGGCCCGGACGGAAGGCCCTTTGCCGGCGGGCGGCGGTTCGACACGCCGTTTGGGGCGGTCTACGCCACCAACATCACCCCCGATGCTCAAAACGGTATCGGCTCATGGTCCTATCCGGCCTTTGAGCGGGCGATGCGCGAAGGCGTCAGCCGCAACGGCCATCATCTCTACCCTGCCCATCCCTACACATCGTTTGCCGGCGCCGAGGATGCCGATCTGCAGGCGCTGTTCGCCTATATGATGACGCAGGCGCCGGTTGCCGCGAAGGCGCCGGAAACGGCGCTCAAGTTCCCCTACAATATCCGCTCTATGATGGCCGGCTGGAACGCGCTGTTTCTAAAGAATGAGCCTTTCCGCTATGTCGAAACGCGGGACGCCCAATGGAACCGTGGGGCCTACCTCGTCGAAACGCTCGGCCACTGTTCGGCCTGCCATACCGAGCGTAATGTGCTGGGCGCGGAGAAGAGTGGGAACGCCCGCCTTTCCGGCGGATTTGCCGACGGATGGGAAGCACCCGCTCTCAACGCCTTCGCCAAGGGTCCCGTCGGCTGGACGGCGGATGCATTCTACGACTACCTGCGCACCGGCCATTCGCGTGATCACGGCAGCGCCGCCGGACCGATGGCGCATGTGGTCGAAGTCATGCAGCCGCTTCCCGACGCGGATATCCGCGCGATGGCCACCTATCTCGCCAGCCTGAACGATGGAACCGAGCCGGCCAAGGTGGCAGCGCAGAGCGAGGCCGCGATTGCCGCCAGCGAGACCGCGAAGGCGATAGCTGCGCGCATTTCGCCGAAGGGCGAGCGCATTTTCAACGGCGCTTGCGCCACCTGCCACCAAGGCAATACGATCCTGTCGCCGCTGGCGCTGAACAGCAACCTGCATGCCGAGACGCCCGACAACATTCTGCAAGTGATCCTGAACGGGGTCGAGGCACCGGCGATCCTTGCCGAAACCACCGGGCGCGAGGCACCGGAAGTCATGTCGATGCCGGCGTTTCACGAAACGCTGAACGAGACCCAGATCGCGGATCTTGCCGCCTACCTGCGGGCACGTTTCGCGCCGGACAAACCTGCATGGGCCGACACACTGGGCGCAATGCAACGCGTCGTTTCGACAGCGCATTAAGGGAGCCAACGACGTGCAACAATTTGAATTCGGCACTGGCTTTGCAACGCGAAGGTTCTTCGACCTGCCGGGAATTTCTGTCAGTGGCAGCCCGACAAAATCCACCCCGTCGAATGCACAATCCCTGTCTGATGCGGACCTGGCTGTACCATTCTGTGCCATCATGACCGACGAGCCGGAAAGGATCCTGAACTATGCCGCCGAATGGTTTGAGAAAGACGGCAAAAGCGCGCTGATCACTCTGGTCGACATCCGCGGTGGCTCGGCACGCGCGCTTGGGGCTCAGATGGCTGTGAGTATCGATGGCGGCTATTGCGGCTATGTCTCCGGCGGCTGCACCGAGGCAGCCATTGCGACCGAAGCGATCAACGCTATCCATGCGGGAGACGACCGGTTTCTCCTTCTCGGAGAGGGATCGATCTTCTTTGACATCAATCTCCCCTGCGGCGGTGGCATCACGCTCGCAATCCACGTGCTGAAAGACGTCCGCCCTATCCGCCGCGTCCTGGCGAAACTGAGATCCCGGAAAGTGGCCTTTCTCAGCTACGATGCCGCCAGGCAAACGATCACAGATGCGGAGGCCCCGGAAAACAAAACCTTCTACATCCGCCACTATAGACCGCGCCTGCGGCTTGTGATCGCCGGGCGCGGCATCGAACTGGATTGTGCCGCAAGGATCGCCCATCATTCGGGCTTCGAAACGCTTGCATTCGAGGACCGATCACCGGCGAAATTCGATGACGCCATAATCGACGCCGACACGGCGATCGCGCTGCTGTTTCACGACCTCGACCTGGAGCTTCCCTTCCTCAAGGCTGCACTTCAAAAAAGCCCCTTCTACATCGGCGCACTCGGCAGCAGGCGTACGCATGAAAGGCGCCGTGAAGCGCTGCATGCGCATGGATACGCAAAACTGGATATCGATAGGATCAAGGCCCCGATCGGCATGTTCGGGCCGGCACGCGACGCAAACTTTCTAGCTCTGTCCGTTCTCGCGGATATCGCCGCTGCTCGCTCGTCTGTAAACTTCGATGGTGACGTGTGACTGGGCAATTTCCAATCATCGGTCCCGGCAATGAGCCTCCTAAAGGGGCGAGCGAGTGGGCATCCCTCGCGGATATGCAGACAGAAAATTGCGCGCTTTTTCAAAGCCCGACGGCTGCGTTCCGACCTGCCGCCTACTGGTTCTGGCATTCCATCCCCACGGAAGCCGTTTGCCGGACGCAACTGGCCGATTTCAAGGCCAAAGGGATCAGCACGATCCTCATTCAAGCCCGTCTCGCCATGCCGCGCGAAGACTACCTTTCCGCTCCTTACCTCGAAGCCTATCGCGTTTCGGCGGAGATTGCGGCTGAACTGAACCTGAAACTCGGTATTTACGACGACTATAACTGGATCAGCGGCCACGCTGGCGGGCGGACAGTTGCGGGGCGCGAACATCTGCGCGAGCGCCACCTCTTCTGGTCATCCGCATTCTCGTCGCATGGGGCCATCACCGGCATCCGTCCGCCTTTCGTACAGACGATGGGACCGGACATCATCGGCTGGCAATACGACGGTGGCTTGGTCGAGTGGTGCGACTGGACGGTAGAGGCAGCGCTGCTTTATCCGTCCTCCGGCATCGAAGGCTTGGGCGAAATTTTCGACGTGACCGCGCGGATCGTCATCACAAATAGCGACGCCGTTTCGTGCGCATATGCATTCGACGGCAAAATCGCTGATGGTCACGCCCTCACTGTCTTCGTCAGCGCCCGCTCCTCGACATCGCGCCTTATCAACTATCTTCTTCCAGAAGCGGCCGAGCGTTTCATCGAAGTCGGACTCGATCCCTTGGTAGGGGCGTTGGCCGGCCTGCTCCCGGACCCAGTCGACTTCGTGTTTTACGACCAGCCGGCTGCGGGATTTTATCGCTGGGACCAGATGTCCGGCAATCTCGGCAACAGCCTGCTTTTTGCGCCGCCATTGCGGAAGGCCGCCACAGACCGGATCGATGCGCCCATCGCAAAAATCCTTTTAGCGCTGGTTCGCAACATCGGACGCGAGACACCACGCCTGCGGGCTCAGTTTTACGCCGCTTATTCGGATTTGATGAATGAGGCATTCTTCGGCACCCTGCGCCGCTGGTCCGAGATAAAGGGCATTGCCCTGACGGGACACGAAATCCTGCCGCATATCGCTTCTTGGGCACTGAATGGTGGCTTCACCAGCATCGACCCGCGCGTGGCACCAGCCGTGGACTTCTTCGGCATCGATGCCTACCGGCATGAGACGGCAGTGGATTCCAACAATTTCGCAGCACAGCTTGCGCCAAAACTCGGCGATTCCGTCGCCCGCTCGAACGGACGCAGCCGATGCGCGGTCGAAACCTATGCCAGCGCCGAGCGAACGACAGTGCGCGCAGCAGGCCAATGGGAACTGACGCTGGAGACGGCGCGCGCGCAAGCGATCCGGCTCCATTGCCTCGGCATGCGGCAATTCATTTGGCACGGCGTCTACCAGACCGACGGCGTTGACAACGACCCGACGCCCTTCGTCAATCCCCGGTTCGATTTCGCGCCCGGCATCAATTTCGAGCCCTGGTGGCCCTATCACGATCTTTTCGCCGACGAGACTGCCCGTATTTCCGCCTTCATCGAAGCGGCCAGCGCCCATACGCCCGTTGCCATCCTTTACCCGCTCTACACAGCGTTTGCGGAAGGACCGCGCCACAGTCACGCCACGCACTTCGGCGCCTGGTGCGAACGTCTTCTTGCGCACGGCTGCGACTTCATGATCCTCAGCGAGGCTGATCTGGCAAAGGCTGAGATCAGGGAGGGCCGGCTTCGTGTATCCGGTCTTGTTTTCGGTGCTGTCGTCCTGCCATCCGTCACAGTCCTGAAAACAGCAGAAACACTTCAAAAGCTCCGAGCCTTCGCAGCATCCGGTGGCGTAATCTGGTCATCGGGCGAACGGGTGTCCATCGCCTGCGACGCCGATGTAGCGATAGATGCCTCCGCCTTTTGCGTTCATATTGATACGCTCCCTGACGAAAATGACATCGCGACGCTTGTGTCCTCTCTTCAATCTTCCGGTCCGCGGCTCGAAGTCCGGCAGGGCGGTAGGCCGTGGCAATGGGTCGGATACGAGGCGGACGATTGGTGGCGGATCGTCCTGTTCAACGATGGACCGGACGAACTTGACGTCGGGATTTCCCATTGTGACGGTTTCGATTGTGAGGATTGGTTGGTGACCGATGGTTCCATCCATCAGGCCGGAGCGTTCGACCGTTTGACTGTGATCCTCGGGCCGCAGGAGGTTCGGTGTTTCCGGATACGGGCAGCGCTTAAGGCCCCCGCGAGCGATGGTCCCACTCCATCCCCGCGCGCGGCCGTCGCCGCCACCGCAATATCGCTCGTCGATGGCTGGAGCTTCGCGCCGGGTATCGAGGCCAAATTTTCGCCGATTTCCGTCGATACCGGCTGGGAAAATCAGGGCTTTGCCGATTTCTCCGGCATCGGCATCTATCGCGCCACGGTCAAAATCGAAACCGAGGCCGACTGGGCCCTGGAGTTGCCGACTGTCGATACTGCCGTAACAGCGTTCCTCGATGGCAAACAGATCGGCCGTCGGGGTTGGCGGCCCTACTGGTTCGCGCTCGGACATTTGAGTCCCGGCACCTATCTGCTGGAGCTCCACATCGCCAACACAGCGGCAAACCGCTATTACCGGAACACGCCCTACCTCGGCGACACGCCGGATAAAAGCGGACTGGCCGCCACACCAAAACTGATCCCGCTTTCCAACTGACCGGATATCACAGCCATGCCGAAACATACGACCATTCCCCTGATGCGCGCCTGGAACAGCTGGTCAGAACGCCCGGCCGAGATGGTTTTCCTGCCGCTCGGCGTGCGCATCACCCCGGTGCTTTATTCGACCCGCAGCAAGACAACCTCGGCCATCGAGCCGCGCCACAACCCGGTCCGTCTGGGGCGGCACACCATCGACGGCTCGCTGATCGAGCTGGAAACCGACCATACCGGCACGACGGTCGCCTTTTCGGCAACGAAAACCGACCCGTTCGCTGTGCGGGGAAGCTGGGATGGCGCGGTATCTGCCGAATGGGGTCTGCGGTTCTGGCTGACGCTGGCAATTTCATCCGATGGCGGCGAGATCGGGGTCTATGATGCTGGGCGTAACACCACGCTCCTAAAGGTCGGCACCCGCTTCGTCGCGGTCGTCACGGCAGAGGCGCCTGTCCATGTCACCGGCCACGAGACGATCGATGCACTGCGCGCCGATTTTGAGGAAAACGGGTATTTCTACACAGCCACCCGCCGCAACGAGGCGCCGGTCGTTGCCCTGCGGTTCAATCTCGAAATGATGCGCAAGAGCGCCTATGCGGCGGCTGTCGCTGACAGCGCCGAACTTGCCATCGCAAAAGCCGAGGCTTGCCTTGCCGGGGATGCCCCGGCTGCAATGTCCGATGCCCAGACCGGGGTGTTTGCCGGATCTCTTGATGCGGTCCGTGATGTGGTTGCCTGGAACACCATCTGGGACGATACCAATGCGCGGCCTTATACGGCCGTGACGCGGATCTGGAACCTCGGGAAATTCGCCGTCTGGTACAACGACCAGCTTTTCGCAGCGCTTCTCGCCGGCGTTTTCGACGCGGATCTGGCCCGCGAAAACATGGCAACAGCGATGGCCAGCGCCACGCCGCAAGGCAACATCGCCTGCATCGTCACCTCCAATGATGCCTGGGTCGATCGCAGCCAGCACCCGAACGGTGCCCTTGTTGCCTGGCAGCTCTACCAGCGGACCGGCGAACGCTCGATGCTTGCGGCAAGTTACGAGGCCCTTGCCCGCAATCAACGCTGGTGGTGGGAAAACCGTGATCCGGATGCTTTCGGCTTGTTGTCCTGCGGAACCTCGGATGTCGGCGAAGGCCTCTACAAGGGAACAGCCTTCGGCGCACGCAACGAAACCGGCATGGACAATTCTGCGACCCATGACGAAGCTGTCTACGATCCTGCCACCCGGACGCTGTCCACATTTGACCTCGGCCTGAACTGCGCAGCCGCCCTCGACGCCGAAATGCTGTCGAAGATAGCGGCGGTTCTCGGCAAGCACGACGCGGCACGAAAATTCGCCGCGATCGCCGAGCGCAGTCGCAAGCTGATCTCGGAAACACTATGGGACGAAAGCCGCGGCATCTTCGCCAACCGCCAGCGCAACGGCGGCTTCGTCCGCTCGCTGTCGCCCACCAGCTTCTATCCGTTGCTCAGCGGCGCCGCCACACCGCAACAGGCATCCCGTCTGCTTGAACATTTGAGCGACAAGGCAACATTCGGCGGTGATTTCGTCCTGCCGAACGCAACGCGCGACGACCCGGCGTTTGCCGACAACGTCTACTGGCGCGGACGCATCTGGCCGAACGTCAACTACATGGTCTGGCTCGGCCTGCGCCGATACGGGTTCAACGCGCAGGCAAGCAAACTGGCCAGCCAGTGCTACGAGCTCTTCATGAAATCCTGGTGCAAGGACCGCATCGCATCGGAAAACTATAATGCAGTCACCGGCGACGCGATGGATCAGGGCGATACCGACCCGTTCTATATCTGGGCTGCGCTGCTGCCGCTGATGGCGACGGGCGAAATCGTCGATTTCGATCCATGGACCGGATGGACCGTCCGCAACGATGGCCGCGACCTGTCCATCGGACCTATGCTGTCGCCTGCCGGAACATTGAATATCGCCGTCGAAGGCGGCGCCCTCACCATGACGCTCAATGACCGCACGGTGATGACAACAGATCTGCAGACAACCTTTTCGCAAATCCATATTGGCGGCACGGCTTTGGCCTGCGTCATCGCGCCAGTCACGGGAGGCGGGACCATCGACCTGCCGGGCATCGCGACAGGCACCGTGGCCGCCGTCCGGCTCAATGGAGCCGGCGCTGCCTACACCACAAGTCATGATGGCATTCGCGTGGATATCGCCGAAAGCGCGCAGGAGCAGCATTTGCAGGTCTATTTTTCACCGACGGAAGCGCGCCCGGCATCAACAACACCTTGACAGATAGGAAAACCTGCATAATAGTTTGTACACAAATAAAAAATGAAAAGACTGATAAAAAATCAGAGGGTTTGAACTGAGGATTACGCTGGACGTTAAATGTCGCCGGTCAGGTCCTGTATCGCAACTTATGTTGTATTGTCGATTGAAGATGATGTTTCGCCATGCTGCGGAACACGCCTTCGCTCGCCCTGAAATATAGCTTGCAATTATTGTCATTCGCTCGATTTTTAATTTGTACACAAAGCATAACGGCGCGTTTACAGCGTGCCTTTGTTTTCGGCTTTGCCGATCCCATTGCGATCGCTGACCGAGTTCACGATCAGCCACAACTGTGTATTTTCAAGAGGGGTGCCAACATGACTGAGATCACAAAACGCAATATATTGAAACTTATGTCCGCAGCACTTGTTGCCGGCGTCAGCTTCTCCGCGCTGCCCGGCATGGCCGCTGCGGCCGGCACCATCACGGTCCTGAACTGGCAGGGCTACGGCACCGACGAAGCCTGGTCGATCAAGGCCTTCACCGAAAAGACCGGCATTGAAGTCGTCCACGATTATTACAGCTCGGAATCGGAAATGCTCACCAAGCTGCGCACCAATCCGGGCACGTATGATCTGGTTGTTCTCAACGCCGCGCGCTGCGCCCAGGCCGTCGCCGAGGACCTTCTCCAGCCGATCGATTTCACCAAGGTCCCAAACACCAAGACCGTCGACAGCGCGCTCCTGACCAATCCGAACTTCAGCAAGGATGGCAAGGGCTACGCGGTTCCGTGGGTCTGGGGTATGACTTCGCTGGCGATCCGCGAAGGCATGCCGGTTCCTGACAGCTATGCCGCTCTGGCTGATCCGGCCTACAAGGGCCGCGTTGCCTTTGACGATGATGCCATCATCAATGTCGGCCTTGGTGCCCTGATGACCGGTCAGGACATGAACGATCCAAAGGATCTCGCTGCCATCACGACGGCGCTGAAGTCGATCAAGCCCAACGTCAAGCTTCTTTGGTCAACCGAGGACCAGTGGAACAAGTCCTTCGCGGCCAAGGAATTCGATCTTTCCGTATTCTGGTCGGGTGGCTCGGTGCGCTCCAAGCGCAATTCCAAACTGCCTGTGACATTCGTCGTTCCCAAGGAAGGGGCCGTTGGCTGGGTTGACGGTCTCGGCATCCCGGCATCCGCGCCGAATCCCGAAGGCGCGCTTGAATTCGCCAACTGGATGATCGACCCGGCCTTTTACGTCGAATGGGCAACCAAGGTCGGCGCTCCGGCATCAGCAAACACTGCGGCCATCGACGCTCTCCCTGCCAACGATCTCAGCCGCCAAGTGCACAAGCCTGAATATCTGAAGACGATGGCTATCGTTTCGGGAATTCCGGATGACCGCCGCGAAGCCTTCAACAACCTCTGGCAGGAAGTGAAAGCCTTCTATGCAGAATGACCAGCTGACATTGGCGTCAGCGCGTGGACCTTCGGGTCCGCGCAGTAGGCGCGCGCTCCCGCCGTGGGTCTCGACAACAGCCCTTTTGATGCCGACATACGGCTGGCTGACAATAGCGGTGTTCCTGCCGCTCCTGACCATGCTCGCATTCAGCTTTCTTTCGGCGACGCCGATGGGCAAGGCGCCGATCGTATTCACGCTGAAACAGTACCGTGCCTTCTTCGATCAGCCCTATCTGGTCGGCATCGGCATCACCTCGCTTTTGATTGGCTTCTGGACGACGCTCATTTGCGCGGTTCTGGGCTTTCTGGCCGCCGTCGCCCTCGTGCGCTCGACGTTCGGCAAGACGCGCGAAATGCTGCTCATCCTTATTCTTTTGCCGTTCTGGACGAACGGCCTGGTCCGCGTCTTTTCATGGACAATGGTGTTGCGGGAAAATGGCTTCCTGGACAGTCTGCTTCACATGGTGGCCCCGGATGCCGGATCGATCGGGTTCCTCTACACCCGCTACGCCATCGTGGTCGGCCTCGTTCACGGCTACCTGCCATACATGATCCTCACCTGTTACATCGCGCTCGTGACGATCGACGATGCGATCATCGAAGCTGCTGTAAGCCTCGGCGCGCGCTGGTGGACCATCCTGTTCAAGATTCTTCTGCCGCTCGCGGCCCCCGGCCTAATTTCAGGCGCGGTCCTGACCTTCGTTCCGGTGATCGGGTCGTTCATGGAACCCCGTATTCTCGGTGGACGCGTCGGCGTGACGATGGGAACGGTGATCGAGGACCAATTCACGCAGGCCTTTAACTGGCCGCTGGGTGCCTCTCTCTCCTTCACGCTTCTCGCCGTCGTGCTCGCGATTTTTGCAACCTTCTCCGGCGTCCTTCGCCGTGGCACGGCAGCGTGAGGAGAAGATCATGACATCACTTGGACGTTTCTATCTCATCGCCATCCTGGTCTTCCTCTACACGCCCATCCTCGTGATGATGGCCATGGGCTTCAATGCCTCGCCGCTTTACGAACTGCCGTTCACCTTCTCGATGCGGTGGTACGACGCTCTCTGGGGCAACAAGATCCTACTGACAGCTGGCATGAATAGCATCATCATCGCCCTGATCACCGCGGTGGTTGCAACGACACTCGGAACGATGGCGTCGGTCGCGCTGTCAAGGCGAACGTTTCGCGGCAAGAGCCTGTTGCAACTGATGCTCTTACCGCCGATCGCCATTCCCTGGCTAATCACCGGCACCGCAATGCTGATCTTCTTCTACTGGACTGGCATCGGCCGGGGCATGCATGCGCTGCTGATTGGTCACGTGGCGCTCGCCGTCCCTTATGTGGTTATGGTTGTTGGCACCGGTTTCAGGACCATCCGTGCCGACCTTGAGGAAGCGGCAATGAGCCTCGGCTCGACACCAGTCCACGCTTTCTTCTCAGTCACGCTTCCGCTGCTCTATCCGAGCATACTGGGAGCAGCGCTGTTCGCCTTCGCAGTATCGCTTGACCAGTTCGTGATTTCCTACTTCCTCGCAACGCCCGGCTACACGACGCTGCCGGTGCAGATTTACTCCTCGATCCGCAAGGGCTTCACCCCTGAAATCAATGCGATCTCGACCGTGCTTTTGCTCGGCTCGATGACCGTGATCCTGATTTTTGCGCGCTTCGCCAAGCCCGGAGACACCAGTGACAAACGTTAAAGTCAATTCCGTCGCCAAGACCTACGGCACCACTCCGGTTCTCGCCGACATCACCACCGAGTTTCCGGAAGGCTCCTTCACCAGCCTTCTCGGCCCCTCCGGTTCGGGCAAGACGACATTGCTGCGCATCGTTGCGGGCTTCATCAAGCCAGACAATGGCGTTGTGATGATCGGCAACACCGATGTCACGGATGTTCCCGTCTGGGGTCGCAACATCGGCATGATGTTCCAGTCCTATGCGCTCTTTCCGCATATGACGATTGCCCAGAATGTCGCTTTCGGTCTCGAACGGCGTGGTATCAAGGGGGCTGCAGCCCGCAAGGAAGTCGATCGCGCGCTGGAAATGGTACGCCTTCCCGGTTTCGGCGAACGCACCCCCAAGCAGCTTTCCGGAGGCCAGCAGCAGCGTGTGGCGCTGGCGCGTGCCATCGTCATCAAGCCAAGCGTGCTGCTTCTTGATGAACCGCTGTCGGCGCTCGACCGCAGGCTGCGCCAAGAAATGCAGGTCGAGCTTTTGCGCATTCAGCGCGAGAGCGGCCTGACGACGATTTTCGTAACGCACGATCAGGAAGAAGCCCTGACCCTTTCAGACAAGGTGGCCATTCTCGACAAGGGCCGCATCGTTCAGATCGGCGAACCTGAAACGGTGTACGAAAAGCCGCTGACGCGGTTTGCCGCCGAGTTCCTTGGTGATTCCAACTTTCTCACCGGTACGGCTGAAAACGGCGCCGTCCGCCTGGCCGATGGTTCGCTGATTAAAAGCACGAGCACCCTGCCCGCCGCAGGTACCAAGGTAACGCTTGCCATACGGCCCGAAAAAATGGCGATCGCATCAAGCGATGCCGCCGAAAACAGCATCAAGGCACGCATCAAGACCGTCATCTATGCGGGACCCGTGCTGTCCTATCATCTGGAAACGGCGGACGGCCTGCCGCTCAAGCTGTTTGCGCAGAACCGTGACGGCACCGTCCTGAAAGAGCGCGACGAAATTACGCTTAACTGGTCGGCGGATCACACAGTCGCAGTGGCCGATTGATCATGGAAACTGAAGCGTTCTCGAAAAACACGCTGCATCTCGTTATCGATATGCAACGCCTCTTTGCCGAAGGAACGGTGTGGTACACGCCTGCGATAGCGGATATTCTTCCTAACGTGTTGATGCTTAGCACGGCGCGGCCGAAGGAAACCCTGTTCGCCCGCTTCGTCGTTCCGCAGAATGCAGCAGCCGCGACAGGCCGTTGGAAGACCTATTATAACCGCTGGTCGGCCGTCACGCTCGATACGCTCGATCCGGCGATGTTGGATTTGATGGCGCCGCTGGCCGCCATTGCCGATGGGAGCGCAGTCATCGACAAGGCGACCTACTCCATTTTCGGTTCGCCGGGCTTTGCCGAACGGCTGAAGACATTGGGTATCGATACCTTGATCTTTTCCGGCGTGGAGACCGATGTCTGTGTCTATGCGAGCGTTCTCGATGCCGTCGATGCCGGCTACAGGGTCATTCTTGCTACCGACGCGCTGACAAGCAGCGATCAGGCGGCGCATGACGCTGTCATGACCCATCTGGTGCCGAGGCTTTCCGAACAGGTCGAAACTTTATCCACTCAGGCCATTCTCAATTTGTGGCAGCATGAAGCAGTATGACGGGATTCAAGCCGTTGGCAAAAAGCAAGATTTGAGAGATCCGATGGACGTTCCGTTCAAACACGATACCAGTGCACCTGACGGTGCTCCGTCCTCGCGCTCCGCCACCGACGCTCAACACGCGCAATATACGCTTGGCGAGCAGATCGGCTTCTATCTGCGCCAGGCGAACCAACGGCACGTTGCTATTTTTGCCAGCCTGATCTCAGAGAAGCTGACGACCACCCAATGGGCGGCGCTGGTCAAGCTCAAGGATCTTCAGCCCTGTTCCCAAGGCAATCTCGGCCGTGAAACCGCGATGGATATGGCGACGATCAAGGGCGTTGTGGATCGTCTCGTCAAGCGCGGGCTCGTTCACACCGCGCCGGACCCCGCCGACGCGCGCCGTCTAGTCCTGACGCTGACTGCCGAGGGAAACGCGACTGTTGACCGCAATCTGGCAATCGCCCTGCAGATTTCGCAGGAGACCTTGGGCACGCTTACCCCGGCCGAGCGCATGATGTTGATGGAACTGCTCCAGAAAATTTGTTGAGCCGCTTCGGTTTGACCCGCAAGACTTGAAAGCTCTCCCCATGTTCCAGCCGACGAATGACGAAATCAAAGCGCTTGTCGATCAGATGACAGTGGTCGAGAAGGTCGATTTTCTCAGCGGCCACGGGCTGTGGAAAACCGCGAGCATCGAGCGGCTCGGTATTCCGTCGATCGTCATGACCGATGGGGCCTATGGCGTGCGATATTCGACCACCCAGATCGATGCCGGCGACAGCGACGAAAACAGCCTTCAAGCATTTCTGGGCCTCGTCAATCAGCAGGCCGGCGATGCACGCGGCATGTTCGGTACGACACGCCCTGCGACATGCTTTCCAAACGGCAATCTACTTGGCTGTTCCTGGGATGTCGATCTTGCCTATCGCATGGGCGCGGCACTTGCAGCCGAGTGCCAGAATTTTGGCGTTCATCTCTTGCTCGGCCCGGGCATCAATACGCGCCGCACGCCGCTTGCCGGCCGGGCCTACGAGTACTATTCGGAAGATCCGGTCATCAACGGCGACCTCGCGGCTGGGCTGATTTGCGGACTGCAGGACAACGGCGTCGGAGCCTCGCTCAAACATTTCGCCTGCAACAATTCCGAGATCGATCGCACAACGACAAGCTCCGATGTCGATGAGCGGGCGTTGCGGGAAATCTATCTGGCAGGTTTCGAGCGGGCGATCGAGAAGAGCACGCCCTGGACGGTGATGAGCTCCTACAATCTGCTGAACGGCGTTCAGGCGGCAGAGAACCATTGGCTGCTGACTGAAGTGCTGCGCGACGAGTGGGGATATGACGGGCTGGTGCTTTCCGACTGGCACGCGATCAAGGACCGCGCCGCTTCGCTACGTGCCGGAACGATACTGGACATGCCGGAGAGCAAACCGCGCAAGCGGCAATTTCTCGAGGCGATCGAAGCAGGAGACGTCGATCTGGCAGTGGTGGATGCAGCCTGCGGGAGGCTTCTCGAATTCGTGCGGCTTTGCAAAACCAACGAACGGCGGGAGACGACGGCCGATCTCGACGATCATCATACGCTGTCGCGCCAGCTAGCGGCGGAATCGATCGTGCTGTTGAAAAACCAAGATGGCGTCCTGCCGCTCGATCCCAAAGTATTGCGCCGGCTTCTGGTCGTCGGCGACGGAGCCATCGAACCGATCATCCAGGGGTCGGGATCGGCGACAACCAATCCCTACCGCGTCGATTGCCCGCTGACGCAGATCACCGAGCGTGCAGGCGCGAGCTTCGCCATCCAGCATCTGCCGTCGATCTCAGGCGACGCAGGCGGGCTCGAACGCGGCCTTAATGCGATTGTCGAGGCGGCACGGGATGCCGATGTCACGATCGTCTTTGCGGAAAATGAAAAAAGCCGCCACGGCGAAGGCAATGATCGCGATTCCCTGCGGCTGGGCGTAGGCCATGATGCTGTCATCGAAGCCCTGACCGCTGCCGGACGAAAAGTCATCGTCATCCTTTCAATGCCCGATACCGTCGAGGCGCGATGGATCGATGATGCCGATGCGGTGCTCGCCTGTTTTTATCCGGGACAGGGCGGCGGCGAAGCCATCGCCCTGTTATTGTTTGGCGAACGGAGCCCTTGCGGCAAGTTATCGGCCACTATGCCGGTGCGCATCGAGGATATCCCGGGCTGGCACACCTATCCGGGCGAACGCGGCCGCCATCTGTATAGCGAAGGTGTTTTCGTCGGTTACCGCTTTTACGATCTGAAGGTAATCGAGCCGCTCTTTCCCTTCGGTCACGGCCTAAGCTACACGACGTTTGCCTATGAAAACATGACGCTCGATGCGGACGCGATTGCGCCGGGCGGCGGCTGCACTGCGCATGTCACCATCCGAAATACCGGGTCTGTCGCGGGCAAGGAAATCGTCCAGATTTATATCCGCCCGGTCAAACCCGGCTTGAAGCGGCCAGTCAGGGAACTCAAAGCCTTTGCCAAGGTGCAAGTGGATC
This sequence comes from Rhizobium sp. PL01, assembly GCF_033447125.1. Classification (NCBI taxonomy): domain Bacteria; kingdom Pseudomonadati; phylum Pseudomonadota; class Alphaproteobacteria; order Hyphomicrobiales; family Rhizobiaceae; genus Rhizobium; species Rhizobium sp. PL01. The sequence goes on from NZ_JAWQUM010000011.1 coordinate 89,433, forward strand.
CCGGTGAGGTCAAGACCGTAACACTTGTGCTTGGTGCGCGTGATTTCCAGTATTTCGACACCGCGCGTGCCGCATGGGTCTTGGATGCCGAGGCTTTCGTGATCGAGGCCGCTGCCTCGTCGCGTGATATTCGTATCAGCCATACCCTGCCCTGCCAGCGGCAGACATTCCCGCTACCAACACTCACTCCAGACTCGTCGCCGGCACTGGTCCTTTCCCATCCGCTGGCGGATGTGATGCTGAAACGTTTCTTCGCCGCGAAACTATCGATCTCGGACATGGAGGCAGGTGCCCTCCTCGACAAGGTCCATGGTTCTTTCCTCGGATTTTACGATACTGTCAGTTGGTACGTCGGTGACAGTGTGCGTAAGGAAGAGATCGCCGCGATATTGGAGGAACTGAACAACGTTCCCTCGTAAAAGGGTTCGGCGCAGACATTGTCTGCTGCCATTCTCGCAGACATCGTCCAGGCGTTTCGCATCCGTCCGTTGGCAGATAGGGAGAGAAAACGGCATCTCGTTCGTGCCGTGTCCCAAGGAAAACCCGACAATCCGGTTATCCTTCCACGTTCATTGTACGGCGCGGTGACGCGTCTGGAGGGAGATGTCGGGGCACGTCATATTATCGAAAAGTCTGGCTAGCCGATGGTAGGCATAGAGCTCGGTGCCGCTGCGGGTTTGGATGTCGATACGCAGGAAGCTGTCATTGCCGAAGGCGGAATAATCAAGGCATGAACACGTCTGCCGAGGACGTCTTTCAGCAGCATTGGCAAAAAACGACGATTACGAATATGGTCATTGCGTAAAGAATGAGTCTGATGCCATCCGCCAAATTGGTCTCCGAAAGCCTACAACGGGCGTGACGAAAGCAAGGAGTAAAGCGCTGTGGCCTCATTGAACCAACAACCATAATTTTCGTCGCCAAAACAAAGCCACGACAACTATAATGGGCAGCTATAGAAGAAGAAAAGACCAACAGTTAGAATTAACTGTCCGCCTTCCTCATGGTCGAAATTCGGATTTATGGCGTGCCCATGCCCTAGCCACGCGCAACCGATAAACGATAAACGATAAACGATAAACGAGAAAATACAGCCCAACACGAGGACGGACGAGCCGTGCGCCAACGGAAAGACTACAGTGCGTTGCCAACGATTCCAGCGACATCTTCAATGATATGCCTCAGCGCTGGCTCCTGCCCTTGCCGCGCCACATGAAAAAGTAGAGGGTTACAACTTGTACTTTGACGATTGGTCGGTGGTATGGCTTCTTCCGGGCGCTGGTGCGCAAGATATTTGACGGGCTGTATTTTTCTGCTCATGCTGACGCCGGCCCATCGCGCAGTTGCACAGGATGCGGAGAAACAAAAATCAGCGGACTGGATCGTGACCATTGGCGGATCTACGGAATATGGCCCCTCTTATGAGGGGGCCAGCCGCAGCTCGTTCAGCGTCGCTCCTTCCTTCGATATCCGTCGCATGGGTGAGGCCGCAGGGTATAGTGCGCCGGACGACAACCTTGACACCACATTGTTCGAGATCGCGGGCGTGGAGTTTGGTCCCGTTGCCGGCTTTCGGTCCGGGCGTTCCACTTCGGACGACCAGCGCCTTGAGGGCCTGCGCACGATAGACTGGACGATCGATGCGGGTGCTTTTGTGCAATATTGGCCGGTTAGCGATAGATTGCGGCTGCGCGTCGAAACCCGCCAGGCACTCTGGGACGGACAAGGCCTTGTGGCGGATCTCTCCGGTGACTGGTTTTTGCCCGTTGACGAGAAGCTTGTCCTGTCTGCCGGTGCCCGCGCTTCGCTGGCAAATTCGGCCTATATGAGCACCAACTTCGGCGTCTCCCCCAGTGAGGCGGTTGCGAACGGACGCCTTGATGCTTTTGACGCAAAAGGGGGCTTGAAGTCCGTCGGCCTGGCCGTTGCGGGTACCTATACACTGTCTCCGAAATGGAGCGCGCAGGTCTATTATAAATACGATCGGCTGTTGAATGATGCCGCCACAAGCCCGATCACGAGCGTTCTCGGCTCACGGCACCAGAATGTAATCGGGTTTTCACTCAGCCGGTCATTTGAAATCGGTTTTTGATCCATCAGGCCGGATGAGCCAGGTAATCGCGTGTGATGGGAAGAATGTCATTGCGTTTGCTGATCTGGATTTGGAACACGACGAGATCCTCGTAGCGGAAGGCGGCTTCCGCCGTCGCCAGATAGTATTCCCACATACGGCAAAAGCGCGCGTCATAGAGGCGTTCGACCTCGCTCCAGTGCGCCATGAACCGCGCGCGCCAATGTTGGAGCGTCAAGGCGTAATGCAGACGCAGGACTTCAATATCCGTGACGATGAAACCGGCGGCCTCTATGACCGGCACGATCTCTGACAACGCTGGAACGTAACCACCCGGGAATATGTATTTGTCGAGCCAGGGCGTGGTAAATCCCGGCGGCCCGGAACATCCGATCGTATGCAGAACCATGACACCATCGTCTTCGAGCAACGCATAGCATGTTTTGAAAAAGGCCGGATAGGAGGCGACACCGACATGTTCGAACATGCCAACCGATACGATCCTGTCGAAGCGGCCAGTCAAAGTGCGATAGTCTCGCAGGGCAAACTCAAGGGTGGTTGGAGCGAGTAGCTTCCGTCTGAGCGCATAGACCAGTTGCTCCTCGGATAGTGTCACGCCGAGGACACGGCAGCCAGGTTCCTGCTGTGCGAGATAAAGCCCAAGACCGCCCCAGCCGGACCCGATGTCTAGAATGGTGTTGCCCGGCTCGATCCTGAGCTTTGCGGCAAGATGCTGCTTTTTTGCAGCCTGTGCGTCCTCGAGTGTTTGCTCTTCATGCTCGAAATAGGCGCAGGAATATTGTCTGTCCTTGTCCAGAAAAAGTTCGTAGAGGCGCGCGTCCAGATCGTAGTGATGGGCGACATTGTGCTTCGAGCGGGCCGGCAAATTTCGCAGTCTAAAAATGCGCAACCGTGCACGCATGCTATCGATCAGCCGGCCGACAAGCGGATGTTTCCGGTTGCCTGCTTCCCGCAACATCAGGCCGACGAAATCGTAGATCGTCCCGGTTTCGACAAGAAACCTTCCGTCCATGTAAAGTTCGCCGAGCCGCAGATCGGCATCGATCAGAAGCGCCCATTGCGCTCGATTGTCCGTGAAGCGGACGGAGACGAGTGTGCCCGTGCCGTCTCCGAACGTCATGACGCGCCCCTGCGCTGTCGTAACCCTCAAGGACCCGCTCGTGACGATGCGCGCGAGTGCATGTTTCAGAATGCGGTCTACGACCGAATATCGTGCTGCGTCACGGTGATCCAGATGCGGCATGCCGATCTTTCCTGTTCAATCAACTGTGGGATGTCGACCGGGCGTCATGCGTGTTTCCGGTCACTGTTTTCGCAACGGCAATCAACCAGACGCCAGCGAGGATCAGTATGCTTCCGATGACCTGAAGTGCGACGACAGGCTCGCCGAAAACTAGCCAGCCGCTTGCGATGACCAGAACGTAGCTGATGGCCGATAGAGGAAAGGCCTTGCTGAGATTGAGTTCCGAGAGGATCCTCATCCAGAGGAAAAAGCAGATTATTTCCACGGCAAGGGCTGCGAGTATCCAGGGAGACTGAAGTGCACCGGCTATCCAATGCGGCGGATCGCCGGTCTCGCCAAGATTTTCGGCACCGCGTTTGATGAAAATCTGGAACAGCGTGTTTAGCACGGGCACAGCGAGCCACGAGAGACGGACCGGCGTCATCATCTGGCCTCTCCAGTGGAAAAATGCGGTGAAACAAGCCTCAGCACCGCTTGCATCACAGGATTGCGATGGCGAAAGAACATGGTGTTGGCCGTCAGCGTGCTGCCCAGCCGCACCTTGTTTTCGTAATAGGCTTGCCCGCTTTGATAGCGGGTTAGACCGTTTTCAAGGCAATGGCGTAGATTGGTGAACCAGCTGAGGAAATAGAGGTTGTAAGGACGCCCCAGCTCCCCATCCATGCAGAAGAACTTGTCAATCAGCGTGTTATCGTCGTGAACGAGCAGGTTGGCCGCCATCAGCGTGTCGCCGATGAAATAGAACGTGCAGAAGGCCCGCCCCTGCATCCGCGCGAGAACGCCGGAGAAATAGGCCTCGGTCAGCTCCTCAAACTGCCATTCGCTGCGGTTACGCGTATCGTGGTAAAGCGCCATCACCTGCGGCAACAGGTCGGCAAAATCGCTTCGCGTCTCGATGCGCACCTTTTCCAGTGATTTTAGTTTGCGGCGCATATTCTTGCGCGTGCCAGAAGACAGGCCTTCGAGATAGGCTTCGATCGTTTCGAAATCGATGTCGAGCCAGGCGGTCGGTAAGCTACCGATCGGGAAGTACCGCCTTTTGGCAAGAACATCGACAAGAGCCGCCGGGGTGGTCTCAGGCACATCCTTGAGCGCCATGAGCGCGCATTTCTCATCCGCCGCACATCTTTCGAACGCGCCTAACAGCTCGGAGAACAGTGCCGCATGCCGGGTGATAGCAACATCGGGATGAAATCCGACCGCAGCGCTCTCCGTGCAGGGCGAACCGAGGCAGGCAAGCCGCAAGGTAAGCAACCGTGGGAACCCTTGTCGTATACGCCGCACGATCCGGCGAACCGGGCCATCTTCGAGCGTGGTATCCAATGCGTAGAGGCAGACGAAAAACGGCATGGCGGCCAGGACCCTGTCATCCTCGACAAGCGTAATGTAGCGCCATTCGAAGCCCGCGAGGCTCGCTTCCTCAATGGCCAGCAGGCAATCGTAGTCTTCGACCTGCACGGGGAAGCATATGTTCCAGGCCGCCGGCTCAATGTCGAGGATTGTCTTGCTGATGCAGGCGGCCAGGCCTTTGGCACCAACGGCAATGGGATTACGCACAAGATGAAGCATGATCGGCCTCGAAAAAATCGGCTGTGAAGTCCGCAACCTGGCGATGGTGCCGGTCGACATGGATCATGTGGTAGCTGTCCTCGATCCATCTCAGCTCATGCGATCCGCCGATATGGTCGCTGATATAGCGGGCGTGCCGGGCGTGGCTCAGATCGTCTTCCACCGAATGCACGATTAGCGTCGGCGTATGGATGCCCGGCAGTCTCTTTTTCAGGGCCTTGCCGAGCCGATGCATCTCAACCAGCCCCTTTCCCGGGAACTTTTCGAGGATACCTTCCCCCGCGATACCCTCGATCATTCGGCGCATGCGGGGGTCCTTGATGCCCATCGACGCGGTTTCACTGAAGCTGAGCCGATCGAGAAAAGGGATGTGCGCGAGCCAATCGATATTGTGCGAAAGAAGCGGATAATAAAACGGTACGTTCCAGCCGTCGTAACCGAAGCATGGCGAGTAGATCGCGGCAGCTCTTATGGTTTCCGGTTGCGCATCCGCCGCCAGGATCGAGAGCTTCCCGCCGACGCAGATGCCGGCAGCAAAGATATCCTCTGTACGTGTCGCCAACAGCGCCGCGGCCTCGATCACACTGTCCAGCCAGTTTTGCCAGCGCGAGCGGCGCAGCGCGCCGACATCGGTACCGTGTCCTGCCAGAAGCGGTGCGTAAATGCTGTACCCCCTTCGATTGAGCTGCCGGGCGACCAGCTTCATTTCCGCTGGTGCGCCGGTCAGGCCATGGACGAGAAGCACGCCGTTGCCATTGGTTCCCTCGAGATAGAAACTCAGATCCTCAGATGTCACGATGCGGCTCCAGCTGGCGGTTTTCCCTGGCCATGAAACCCAGGGCATGGCAGGTGCTGATGACGTGCACGCCGGCTTTTTCCTGTTCGACGCTGATCTGCTCGTGCAGTGTGCTCAGTTTCGTCCAATGCGTTTTCGGGCGGTAATGGTGCTCCGCGTGGTAACCATTGCCGAACCAAAGCCAGTTGTAGAACGGCTTATGACTGCTCACACCCCAGGCGATCGGCACGTCGGGATCGCCGTGAAGATGCTCGTAATAGCCATTCAGGGAAGAGAGGCAGTTGCCGAGATAATAAAAGGGCACGAAAAACAGCACTGCTCTCCAGTCATAGAGCATCGCGACCCCCGTAACGGCAAAAAAAGCGAGCAGTTCGAAACGCCCCCACTTGGCATCGAACGGGCGGTTCTTACCGATAGCCCTGTGGATGTCTCCGATATCGTCGCGAAAAAAACTGAGAAACGTGTAGGACCAGACGTTTTCCGGCGCACCGTTGCGACCGTGGCGATAGATCGACAGAAGGTCGATCGTGTCGCCTTTTCCATCCGGCCGGTCGCTGTTTCCAGAATGATGCCGCATGTGGACCCAGTTGTAATAGGTCTGCGAAAAGCCGATCGCGATCGATTCGAGCAGACTGAAGGCGTAGTTCATCCATCGTGGCTTGAAATAGGGCGTGTGGATGAAATTGTGGGATATGCTGTTGATATTCCAGGAAATAGAGACGGCATACAGACAACCGAGAACGGCAGACACCCAGAGTGGCCGGCCTTCGAAACCGGCGATCAGAAAAATGTCGAAGGCCAGATGCGCCAGCGCCGCCGCAACCGGGACCGCGTCCCATCTGGTATGCGCGAAGGTTTTCATAATCCCGTCACTCCCACACAGACCACGCCGGCGGTGATGAGAAACACCCCCGTGGCGTGGTTGAAGTTGATGTGTTCCTTGAAAAGAATGGCCCCGGCCATCACGATGGTGGCGTAACTCAGGGCCATCAGCGGAAAGGCGATCGAGAGCGGCACTTTCTGCAGAACAGCCGTCCAGCTCGCCAGTTCGACCGCCCAGAAGATAATACCGGCCCAGGTGACCGGTTTAATCAACGCCGCGCCCAACCTGCTGTCGCTTGCTGCGTGTTTGAAACAGACCTCCCGTGCCGTTTCCGCAAGAATGCAAAAACAGATCAGGCCGATCATGGGCAGGGTCAGGCTGCCGTTCATTGCATATGCTCCGCCAGGACGTCGAGAAGCGCGTGGTTCGCAGCGCTGTTGACGTCCTCAATCGCCGATTTCCCATGGCGCAAACGCGGCTGATCGATCAGGCTCTCCGCCGTCTTGGCAATCTGCGTCCAGAGCGTTCCGGAATAACTGGGCGCGGAGTAGTCGCCGATGACATCCGCCCCGATGATGCGGTGACGCCGGCCGATTTCGCTGACCAGCGCAAGCAGATAGGGCAGCCGCATGCTGCCTTGATCCCAATTTGTAACAGCATCGTCTGCGCTGAGAACATCCTTGTCGATCGACAGATAGACCGATGGCGTCTGGATGCGGCTCAAAATTTCCTCGAAGAAATTTTCCTCTCCAATCTCGTGGATCGATCGCCAGTGAAGCGCACCTGCATCTTGGTGGAAACTTGCACCGCTGCCATAGTCGGCCGACACCAGGCTCGGCGGATGGAAATAGGGATACAGTTCTAGCCTGCCTTGGGCGAGCCATCGCAAATTGGCCCCCTTCCGCTCCGGATTGCGCAAATCGCGACTGCACACGCCTATAGTGATGGCCTTTTGAATATTCCGATTTCCCAGTGCGCTGTTGATCCAGGATCCGCAGTGCAATCCGCCGTCGAATGTCACCCAGTCGGGATGGTTGTCGAAGTGGATAAGCGTCGTTGGGACGGGTTGCTGCTCCAGAGCGGCATCAAGCAGCAAGGCCGTCACATGATGAAAGTCACCGGACCCCATGAAGCAGAGCTGGGGCTGTCCATTGCCCGTCGATCCGTTTTTGGCGATGCTGCGTCCCAGTTCACCCAGTTGCTGCTGCTTGCTCCATAGCCGTACATTCCTGCCTGCATCCTTGTCGGCATATTGCGACGCGCCTGCGGAAACGCAGGCGCGCACGAAGCCGGGCTGCAACTCCAAAGCATCATCAAGATGAAGGAGAAGGAGTTGCACCGGGCTATCTCCGCACAGCGCGGATCAGCAGTTGATCAAGCAAGGCAAGCGCCTGATCGATTTCCTCATAGGTGATCAGCAGGCTCGGGGCGAAGGTGATGACGTTCTTGTGGTAACCGCCCACGTCGAGAACGAGACCGTAGGTCTTCACGCCTACCTGCAGGTCGCCCTTCATGCCTTCGTCACACAGCCAGTCCATCGTTGCCTTGTCAGGCGTATAGCTGTCGGCCTGGCAGATCTCCATGCGCAGGGCGAGACCCAGCCCGTCCACATCGCCAACGATGGCATGCGTGCGCTGCAACTGCTTCAAGCCATCGAGGAAATACGCACCCTTGGCCATGATCGAGGCGCCGAAATCCTCTTCCTGAAGCATTTTCATGGTTTCAAGGGCCACGGCGGTTCCCATCGGATTGCTGGCGAATGTCGAGTGCGTCGAGCCCGGCGGGAACACCGTCGGATTGATCAGCTCCTCCTTGGCCCAGACGCCTGAAAGAGGATTGAGCCCGTTGGTGATCGCCTTGCCGAATACGAGAATGTCCGGCGACACCCCGAAATGCTCCACCGACCAGAGTTTGCCGGTACGGTAGACACCCATCTGGATTTCATCGACCACCAGCAGGATCCCATGCTGATCCAGAACCGACTTCAGCCCCTTAAAGAAATTCATCGGCGGGATGACATAGCCGCCCGTCCCCTGGATCGGCTCGATGTAAAAGGCGGCATATTCGCTCTTGCCAGCCTTCGGATCCCAGACGCCATTGTATTCGCTCTCGAAGAGGCGGGCGAATTTGGCGATGCATTGTTCGCCATATTCTTCCTTGGACATGCCTTTCGGCCCACGGAAATGGTAGGGGAACTCGACAAACTGCGCACGATCGCCGAAATGGCCATACCGGCGGCGATAGCGATAGCTCGAGGTGATGGCTGATGCGCCGAGCGTACGGCCGTGATAGCCCCCTTCGAAAGCAAACATCAGGCTTTTTCCGCCGGTGTAATTTCGGACGAGCTTCAGCGAATCCTCGATGGCCTGCGACCCGCCGACGTTGAAATGCACCCTGCCCTTGTGACCGAACTTGCGCTCAGCATCCTGCGCGATCATTGCCGCAAGCTCGACCTTCTCACGGTGTAGATACTGGGAGGCCACCTGCGGCAGGCGATCGAGCTGGCGATGCACAGTCGCGTTCAGGCGTTCGTTTCGATAGCCGAAATTGACGGCGGAATACCACATCTGAAGATCGAGAAACGGCGTACCACCTTCGTCATAAAGGTACGAACCATTGCACTCGCTGAAGAATTTCGGCTTCGGCGAATAATGAACCGTATCGCCGTGCGAACAATAGGTGTCCTCCAGAAAACGTAGGTGTTCTTCGGTCGCCTCGATAGCTCGGCTTGCGGCTTTCGGAACGGTTACAACATTGGTGCGCATAGAAATGCCTCTCAGGCTGGTTCACGCGATCCGGGATTGTGTCCAGGCGCGGTAGGATCGCGTTTCGTTGGATAGGATCGACGTCATGCGGGGGAGTAGATCGGTGAAGGTGTCGAATTTTATGAAGGGAATGGCCTGCCGGCTGCAGTGCTCCGCGAGCTTGTCTTTTGCGAACACGATGTCAGCCTTGTCAGAGACGCAGAAGTCAGAGCGCCCGTCTCCGATGTAGACGGTCCAGCCGGCATCTTCGACCACGGCGCATTTGCAGACACCCGATCCCGCGTTGCAGGTCCGGTCCGCGAATGGCTGATCGAGGGAATAGACCACGCCTTCAGGCTCCTGGCGCCGGGCCAGCACATTGGCGATGATGGGCAAATCAAAGATGTTGTGGCGGGCGAGAATGCGACGGATGAAATAGCCGACGCCGTCGCTGACGACGGTGACGGGAATGCCCCGCGCCTTGCAGACGGTCAGAAAAGCAGGAAAACCCGGGTCGATCGGCACGGTGTCGAGGAATGCGTCCAGATCGTGCGGCGTGGTACGCACAAGCGCAATTTGCCGGCGCATGCATTCTGCCGATCCGATCGAGCCGCGAGACCATTCCTGCTCGATAGTTTCCCAGTCCGGATCTGCGAAGCGGGATAAAACCTGATCCGTCGCGTCGCCGATGGATATCGTCCCGTCAAAATCGCAAAACACCTGCATGAACCAATCCCTGCCGTCGTCTGGAAGAGGTCTTATCAAGGCGCGATGAGTTGAACATGAGGGCAAGATGAGGCGAAACTGAAATCGTCAAACCTTTTGGGGAATGTGCAGATCCATCTTCAAGCCCCCGCCCCAGTCCGGTGTTGCCATCTTGATCTGAACCGCGAGGCGTTCTGCGATGTCGGCCACGATGGCAAGGCCAAGGCCCGCGCCTTCGGTGTGCAGCGTGTCTATTCTGTAGAAACGCTGGAACACCGTGGCCTGCTCTTCAGGAGGAATACCGGGACCGGTATCGCTGATCGAAAGTCGGCAGACCCCCTCTCCCATCGTGATGGAAACCGCGACCCGCCCGCCGTCGGAAGAGTATTTTACGGCGTTGTCGATCAGATTGCTGATCATGGTTCGCAACAATGATCCGTCAGTTTCAACCTCAAGATTTTCTTCGCCGCTTAAGGACACGTCCAGTCTTCGGTTATGGATGAGAGTGCCGAATTCAGCCAGCACGGACGCCGTCATATGGAACACGGGAACCCGTTCCACCCGAAGCGGATGATGGCTGACCCGCGCGAGACGCAAGAGCTGCTCAATGAGATGCGACGCCCGGTCGTTGCTTTCTACCAGAGCGCCGACGAGTTGCTGGCGTTCCGCTTCGCCATCGGCCGTGCGCAGCATTTGCAGCAGCAGTTTCACGGAGGCCTGCGGCGTGCGCAACTGATGGGCGGCCAGATCGGAGAAACGCCGTTCGAGCGTCAAGGAATGCCCGAGTTTGCCGAGAAGCTGGTTGATAGACCGGCCAAGCGGCAGCAGGTCACGGGGAAGGCGCTCGATGGGAATGACAGATAGGTCGTCGGGTGAGCGCGAACGAATCTGACGGACCATGTCATGAATCGTGCTCAGGCCACTGTTGATCCCGACCCAGATTAGAAAGCCGATGATCGGCAGGAGAACAAGCAGTGGGAAAAAAAGGTTCAGAAGGATATTGGCAACAAGCGTCGCCCTGAGCGCATCCTTTTCACCAACTTCGATGATAATGGACGTGTTTGGAATGGCGAGCGAATAGACGCGCCAACCCTCGCCCTTATACGAAAGATTGCTGAAGCCAACCGCGCGTCGCGGCACGTCGGATAAGAACGCGGTGCTGCTGTAAATGGCGATCCGGCCGTCCACCCAGCCGCGGAACATATGAGCGTCGGCGTAATCGTCGGCGTCCTCGTTGAGCGCGAGCTGATTGTCCATATTGAGATCGATATCATCGATCCGGTGTGGGCTTTGGCGAGAGGGATCTTCTAGCCTGTGACGCAACAAGCCCCAAAGCACATTGGCGTCGTTAATCAGCTGGGCGTCGTAGATATTATCGATCTCTCGGGTCGCGCTGTTAAACGCAAAAACGCCGATCACGATGATGGTCACTGCAACGACCGGTGCTATTCTGAGAAAAAGTTTGCGCGCGAGTGTCGAATTTTTCATTGCTCGATCATATAGCCGACGCCACGAATAGACTTGATGACGTCGGCCCCGAGCTTCTTGCGCAGATTGTAGATATTGACTTCAATCGCGTTGCTTTCGACCAGACTGGACGCATCGTAAAGCGCATATTCAATATCGTTCTTGGTTACGTAACGTCCTGAACGCTCCATCAGGAGCTTCAGCAGATGAAACTCCTTGGCGGTGACAAGAATCTGGGCCCCGCTCCGGCGGATGACCATGGCCGATGGATCGATCTCAAGATCTCCACAGCGGATAACGCTTTCCGTGCGTCCATCCCTCCGACGTATCAGCGCGCGCAACCGGGCAAGCAGTTCATCCAGGTCGAAAGGTTTGACCAGATAATCGTCCGCGCCTTCGTCAAGACCCTCCACTTTCTGCGGTATTGAATCAAGAGCCGTCAGAAGCAGCACTGGCACCGGGTTTCCTTTTTGCCTGAGCCCCCTCAAAACTCCAATACCGCCGAGTTCCGGCAAATTAATGTCAAGGATGACGGCGACGAAAACTGCACTTCCGGCGGCCTCGAGACCGGATACGCCATCACGAAACCAATCCACGCCATACGCATGTTTCTCAAGAGCTTTTTGGAGCGATGAGCCGAGAATTTTGTCGTCTTCTACGAGTAAGATGCGCACAATCTGATCCTAGCCTGCACCGAAGGTGCGTGTTGGCAATTTATGGACAGTCTAACTTCAGGCTATACTGGTTCTACCATTTGTAAAATGGGTTGCTCCAGCCGACGGATCGGCCCAGCGGGGGTATCAGCCAACCGTCATCCGCCGGAGAACATTAGTCTTCCAGTAGAATTGATGAGCCAGAGTGCCTAGCACATGGCCGACGATGAGCACCCAGAGGATGACCTTGAGGATTTCGGCATGTACATTACCGGCTGCGTTATAGCTCAAATAATATGCGGCCATGCCCGTCACTGGCGTTGCAATCAGAAGACCGTACAGGAGCACGTGGACAGCCTGGGATACCAGCCTGAAGACCATTGGCTCCTGCGACGATGACGCCGGTACGCCTTGAACGACCCGAAGGACAACACGCAGCGCGACGAGGATCAGGATTGCCACCCCGACATAGGCGTGAATGTTGGCGCTCGCGACCTGGTCTGCGGTTGCCGTACCCGTTCGTTTGATGCTGCGATTCCACTCGTTCATGCCGTCAGGAAGAAGCAGGTTGAAGAAGACGAGTGCCGCCGTCAACCAGTGCAGGAGGCGCTGCGGCACGGAAAATGAACTTGGCGTTTGCACGGAATACATACCCTTCCATTTCGAGTAAGTTGCTCTCGGGCCTCGGCACGAGTCTAGCTTTCAGCTCCCCATCCGCGCCGGGCTTCAGTTCGGATACTTCGCCTGTTCCGTTCAGCTTTTTCTCTTTTTCGCGCCCCCATGGCGGCAGTGACGACGATCTTCGGGGTCGTGGATTTCAGCTTCAAGAGAACCATTTCGTGTTTTTCGTTCATCGCGTCGTTGTGGACGAGGAATGTTGTTTCGCCGGCCTTGATCGTTGGCTGATCCAGCGTCCGAATGTCATCGGACGGCCGCCTTCGACAACCTTGACGGCGGCGGCGGCGAATACCGGCTTTGTGATGCAGACAATTGCGAGGGCAGCACGTGTATGCTGGAAGGAACACATCTTTCATCACCTTTTTTAGCTGAAAGGCCTGGATCACTAAGCGGCCCTGCTGACGGGCAGCTGAACGTTGAGGATGGGCCGAGACGCGGGCCGTGGCGACGAAACCCATGTGGCGCACGTGACTCTTCAGACTTGGCTGGAATGACGCAGATAGTGGAAGACTGCTCCAATGGATGAGAGATCTGGAATATTTTGCCGACAAGAGTGACATCAGGTGAGCGGCCATCTCACCTGATGACCGTTGTCACCAAAGTCTATGACCCGCCGCTGGACGTGTTTGCCGCATGTCGAACGGCGGTCCTGAAGTCAGTTTCCTGTTCAACCTGAGGTGAGCTGGCGCCCCCTCAGTCGCCTTCCTCTGCTCTGCCGGTTTCTGTGGGAGCCTGGGAATACGTGTCGCTCAGCGAGCGACGTACATTCGTGGTGCCGAACCAACGACGACGTAGGAGCTTTCATCTGCCTGTCAGGTCCCTGTCGCCGGCAAGCAATGTTTTACCGTCCCAATTGTGATGGTCAGTGTTGGTGTCTCGCCCTACTACCTTGGCAGCTGGAAGAGCCTGGCTTAGGGCATTTCGTGGATCATTGACGTCACTGTTTTCTGTCGCGTAAGCAGCGACCCCGAGAACAGATGTTACCGTTTCCTCGACAACCGAGCCCAGCCAAAGTTCGGCTTGAGAAGTTCCACTCAAGCGCTTGTTTGCCCGCCAGAGGCGAAGAACATATCGGCTTTCACCGTGCTCAGTTCCACTCGCGCGAACAAGGGTCATTGACGGCAACCGTCCGCGCTCGGGATGTGCCACGACAGGAAGTGACATCAATTTTGGCGACGGCGTGAACCATTGCAGTGAGTTGATTAGGGTCGAGTTCGGTGGCATGTGCCATTCAGCGCCGTTAAGGGTGCTTCGAAGTTTATCCAAGGAGCCTGCCCATTGCAGGGTAAAAGGTTCTTCGCTTTCCCCCGTGATATCGACGCGGCGAGCGGGCAGTTGCTGCCATCCTGTATTCCACCAATCGACGACTTCTGCCATCGGAGCCGTGTCTTTAACGGCATAGCGATGAACATCCCGCTGATAGTGGCGGGTGATGTTGAGGCCACCGGCCGTGACAAGAGCGATAATGGTGACGACCAGAATGCCATTCGTCCTGTCTTCGGAGGACCGGTGATACTGATAAGCGATGCCCAAGACCGTCAGCCACGTTATGGCGAAAGCCAAGCCACCTACGGCATCGGAGAACCAATGGGCACCAAGATAGACGCGTGAGAGCGCAATCAGTGTGACGAGCAAGGCCGCTGCAAATGCAACGCCCGCCCGCCCGGCCAGCGACAGATTTCGGCCAATGAGAAATGCGATAAAACCATAGAGGACAGCATTTGTGGTGCTATGCCCGCTCGGAAAGGAAAAGTTGCTCCAGCCGTCGTATAGCTCCGAAATTGGACGGGCACGATGAACCGCCACTTTAATTGCGGTATTGAATAGCGAGCCACCAGCAACCGCCGCCAGAAAATAGGCGGATGTGCCCCATGCACGCCTCCAGGCCAGCCACAGCAGAACAGCGATCGTGACAGGAACGACGACGGTCGTGTCACCCAGTTCTGTTAAACCGATCATCAACGCGTCGCCCCACGACGTTCGCAGACCTTGGAGTAGCTGGAAAATAGCGGTGTCGAAACTGACCAGCGGATCGCCGGTCACGACATCTTCCAGGATTCCGAAAAACAGCCATCCTGAAGCAATCAGCAAAAGGAAGAGCCCGGCAAGAAGCGCGGTTTCGCGCCTCCCCGGATCGATCAGTGAGGCGATCTGGTTACCAAGCCAACTGTCATGGGAACCCGCCCATAATCGAAACTCACCTAAACCTGACTGAAGGATGGGAACGCCTCGCCGAATTCCCAGCATCACCAACCGTATTGTCAGCCAAACGAGAAAACAAAGCACAGCGACCAGGATCGCCAGCCTGACGGCAGCTTCTCCGGCCGAATGGACATAGGCACCCAGCGCTACGCCAGGCAAAATATGCAATGGTGCCCAGATAAACGCTGACAGAATATTGGAAATATAAAAACGGCCGACGGGCATTTTCAACATCCCCGCCACCAAGGGAACAAAGGCGCGGACACCCGGTGTGAAACGCGCCAGAAAGACGCTCTTGCCACCGTACTTTTTGAAGAACGCTTCGCTTCTTTCGATGAGCTGAGGATATCGTCGGAATGGCCATCTCGTCAGGATCTGCTCGTGATAGCGGTGCCCCAGCCAAAATGACAGGCCGTCGCCGATCATTGCGCCGATCAGAGCCGCAACGAGCAATGGAGACAGTTTCAACACGCCCGACGGCACAAGTGCGGCCAGGCCGACGATGATGGCGGTTCCCGGAACCACGGCACCCAATACAGGAAGTGATTCAGAGAATGCCAGCAGCAGGACAAGACCGTATGCGAGATGCGGATACATTTCTACAAAGCTTGTGAATGCGCTGACGTACGACAAATGCATTCCTCATGAGACCAATGGGAGACGGGATTTGAGCGGCGCTGCTTTTTGTTGGCCTCGATAAGTGCTCTTAAAGTATTCCAGTGACCATGCGGTCAACGCGCGTTCCCGGCTTGTAGAGGACAAAGATCGTTCCGGCCGCCAGAATTCCGATGAGCACACCACCCAGGACATCGCTTACATAATGCGTGCCAATGTAGATCCGTGAGAAAGCCACCAAAATTGCGGCTGACAGGAACGCCAGCCCTCGCCTCTCCATTCCATGAAAGAGAAACGCCGCTGCAATAGCGAATGCCGCCGTTGCGTGATCTGATGGAAAAGACGGATCGGCACTTCGCTCAACAAGAAGATGAGTGATACCGCCGTCGTAGGGGCGCACGCGACTGAGAAACAGCAGAATGATCTGATTGACGCCCAAGCCCAGCAGAAAGGACAGCCCTGCCGCGACAAGGACATGCCGAGTATACAGCTGCTCGGGCTTCCGCCACCATTGCGCAGCGACCGAAAGGACGAGCAACGGAACGCCGACAGACGAGACGAGAACCATGACCTGATCGGCCAGGCCGTTCTGCCCTGACAGGCCATTGATCGCCTGTGTCATCCAGACATCGAGTTCATACATCAGCTGTTTCCTCTTCCATCTTCCTCGTCCGCAACCACCGTCTACTCAGAAATAAACCGGCCGCCGCCAATGCCGCGAAGCTCGCACCCGCCAGGAACGTTCCCTGCGGTCCGGCTGTATCCCACAGTGCGCCTGCCACTACGCTTGCGATCAGCAGTGCCACCCCTGCAGTGAGATTAAAGATACCAAAAGCAGTGCCTCGAAGTTCAGCGGGGGCGGCATCGGCAACGAAAGCCGCCAGCACGCCCTGGCTGAACCCCATGTGGAGCCCCCACAACACAACGCCAACTCCCAAGCCGAGCAGTCCGGGGATGAAAGCCAGGAACAGGTCGGCAGCGACAAGCAGCGCCAGTCCCATCATCAGCAAGCTTGCCCTATCAACCCGATCAGCCAAAACCCCGACCGGATATGCCGACAGCGCATAGGAAATGTTCATGACGATGAGGACGAGGGGCACGAACATGAGCGACAACCCTACGACCTGTGCATCCAGGATCAAAAAAGCTTCGCTGAAGCGGGCAAGGGTGAAGACGGCCGATAAACCGACGACGACCCAGTAGTTTAGAGGCAAGCGGACAAGGTCGGAGCGGCTGAACGGCAAACGAACCCCTCGCATCCCAGGCTGCCGCTCCGGCTCTTTAACTGCTAAAACCACCAACAGAAATGACAAGACTGCCGGGATGACGGCAATCCAGAAAACGATGGCGAACTGATCGGAAGTCCACCACATCAACCCAAGCGCCAGCAAAGGCCCAACGAATGCGCCGACTGTATCGAGGGACTGGCGAAGGCCGAAACTGGCACCTCGAAGATGGACAGGACTGATGTCGGCGATGAGCGCGTCGCGAGGCGCTCCCCTGATACCCTTCCCAACTCTGTCGATGAACCGCGCGGATATCAGCCAACCGATCGAGGGTGCGAGCGGAAATACCGGCTTGGTCAACGCCGCCATGCCATAGCCCAGAGCCACAAGCAGTTTTCGTTTTCCAAGCCAGTCGCTGAGCACACCCGAAAAAACTTTTGTTATGGCAGCTGTCGCTTCGGCAATGCCTTCGATGATACCCACCGTCAGCGCCGAGACTCCAAGCACCGTAACCATGTAAACTGGCAACAGGGCATGGATCATCTCGGATGAGACATCCATCAGCAAAGACACAAAGCCGAGCGCCCAAATCCCCTTGGGGATTTCTCGCCAAATTGGCGGTCGGGCGCTGGAGATATCGACCATTCTCGAAAACCCTCTAAGGAAAACCGCGTCGTTTGCCTGCACACCCGGGATACATGCAGACTGTCGCCTCAAATTTCCGCTGAGAGTATTCGTCTTCGAAAAGACTGACAGGGGCCTGAATAGGCTTATTTGCGTTCAAGGACTTTTCTTGCCCAAGGACTGCACAGTACGGGATTATCCCAGAGCCACGAACGCTTGCATGCGGACTGTGCAACATATGCCGTTCGACCTTCGTGTTGCGATCTGCCTGTTCAACCGTCTGGCGGACATTTATGGGTGTCGATTCTGGGCCCAGTGCCGCACAACTGCGCATGCGGCACACCTCATTTTAGATAGCAGTCATTTCATAATCTTGACGGCGGACGCAATGCTCTCCCCGTGTTTCTTGACATAGGTAATTGCCACCTTGGTGCCAGGCTTGAAGTCTTCGGCCTCCGAACCCTCCGCCAGCGTGAAGGCGCTGCCGTCGGTAAGACGAATAGAGTCATGGCTTGGGTCCACGCTCTTGACGACTCCTGACGCCGAGGCGGCAAACACCGGGGCGGTCATTAGAGCCAAGGCCGCGACAGTGGTTAGCGTTGCCATAGTCTTCATATTTTTTTCTCCTTGCTTTGCCCGCAGCTTTCACGGGTCGGTGATAGAAGCAGACCGGAAATTGTCAGGAAGTTGTTTGCCAATATACCGAAAAGACAATCAAAACGAGGATACGAACCACAGCAGGCACTTTGCTCATTTCCAGCATTATAGTCTGGATTGTCTGCGGGATCGGTCGTCGTCAAAACTTTTTAAGTAAAACAATGCCCTGCCATCGGTGGCTTTTGGCGTAGCCGGTTATCCGACTATAAAAAACGAGGCCGGAGCGCCTTACAAAATTGTAAGGCCTCTATTGGCTTACAAATCCGTACGTTTACCGACAGGCCTGCGTATACCGCTACTAATAGGCTCCGTTTCGAACCGATACCCCCTCAGTATCAGCTGCGCGGGTTCGCCAACGAAAAGGAGCTTTCATGAGGGCCTTATCCACACTTCCATTGCGCGTCACAACGGTGCTTACTCTCGGAATTGTAGTCCTCGGCATGACTGCAATGGGGCGAACAAGTGTCTCTGCTGCATATGCTGCAGAGAAGCCGGTCGCGGCCGAGAAAAACCCACCGGGAGACATTCCGGATTCACAGGTATTCATCGACTACGCCTCGAAACTCGGCTTCACCATGCAGGTCCCTGAAGGATGGGCGCGCACGGACAGGTCAGACGGAGCAAGCTTCATCGACAAGCTTGACGGCGTCGTGGTCACCGAGATGGCGGCGGATCAAGAACCGAGCGTCGAGACCGTGAAGGCCGTCTACATCCCGAAAATCCTGCTGTCGCAACGCGCCGTCAAGGTCAGCGCGGTCAAGGCTGCCGACCTGCCCGCCGGAAAAGCGATCCGGATCGTCTATACATCCAACTCGGAGCCGAACGCCGTGACCAACAAGCAGGTTCGCCTTGAAAACGAGCGCTACCTTTATTTCAAGGATGGCAAGCTTGTCTCTGTCGAGCTTTATGCGCCCAAGGGGGCGGACAATGTCGACCAGTGGCAACTGATGTCGCAATCCTTCAGGTGGAAGTGAGCGGATGCTTCTTGAAGCACGCGAAATCTATCGTTTTTTTCATATCGGGGACGGCGAGACGGCGGCATTGCGTGGCGTCAGCCTGGATCTTGCCGCAGGCGAACTCGTCGCCCTTATGGGCCCTTCCGGCAGCGGGAAATCGACGCTGTTGCATTGTCTAAGTGGGCTGGACGAGCCCGACGGGGGCGTCGTCACTGTCGCAGGGCAGCGCGTCAGCCGTCGATCAGAGCCGACAAGAGCCTCTATTCGCGCACGGAGCTTCGGCATCCTGCTTCAATCTGGAAACCTCGTCCAGCATCTGACCGTTTGCGAAAATATCCGTCTGCAGATGATGCTCGCTGGCAAGATGGACGGTGCGCGTCTGGCCAATCCTCTAGCCGACGTCGGTCTGGCGTTGGCAGGAGCGCTTCATGACGGAAGGCGTAGACGGCCTTTTGCGCAAAAAGAGCCGGCCGCCCGGCACTGCGCCGCTTAAGGTTGATCTTGTCGACCGGGTTGTTGCTCTGACGCATGAAGCCACACTGGACGGTTCGTGCGATGGCAAAGGCTGTGGGGATTGCGGCATCCTCAGTCGTCAAGATCTGGCATGAGCATGGCCTCGCACCCCATCGGTGGCGCAGCTTCAAGCCATCGAACGACAAGGCTTTCGCCGAGAGGCTTCACGACGTCGTCGGGCTATACGTCTCCCCGCCGGCCGATGCCATCGTCCTGCCCGTCGATGTAAGCGGGCGGAAATAGCCCCAATCACGATGCAACGAAGACATGCGCGCTGGCGGGGTCGAAACCGAGTGTGATGGCATCGCCGCGGCTGATGTCGGATGCGGCCTCGTGGCCGAAGGGCAAGCGCACGGACAGTGCCTCGCCAGTCTCGGCCGCGGCTGATACACGGATATTGCTGCCGAGAAAGGTAATGTCGGTGACAGTGGCCACCAGATTGGCGCCACCCTGCGCGCCCGGTCCACGCGTCAGGGAAAGCCGCTCCGGCCGCAGCATCAGTGCCGCCATTCCGCCGGCAGCCCCCGGCCCATGCAACGGCACGCCACGGATGGCGCTGGAGCCGATGGCAATATCGGCGCGCCCGCCCTGCGCGGCAACAATCCGGCAACCAACAAAATCGCTATCGCCGACGAACTCGGCGACAAAGCGGGTGGCCGGATTTGCGTAGAGTTCCGGCCCGGTTCCGATCTGGTCGATCACGCCCCTGGAGAAAACCGCGATCCGGTCAGACAGCCGCAGCGCCTCCTCCTGGTCGTGCGTCACATAGAGGATGGTGACCTCGGTTTCCTGGTGAATGCGGCGGATCTCGTGCTGGATCTCCTCACGCAGTTTCTTGTCCAGTGCCGACAACGGCTCGTCCATCAAAAGCACCGGCGGATCGTACGCCAGCGCCCTGGCAAGCGCCACGCGTTGCTGCTGGCCACCGGACATCTGTGC
Source organism: Rhizobium sp. PL01 (assembly GCF_033447125.1). Lineage (NCBI taxonomy): Bacteria > Pseudomonadati > Pseudomonadota > Alphaproteobacteria > Hyphomicrobiales > Rhizobiaceae > Rhizobium > Rhizobium sp. PL01. The sequence goes on from NZ_JAWQUM010000011.1 coordinate 109,935, forward strand.
CGGCTTGCGATCCTCAAACCCTTCAAGCCGGACGAGCTTCAGCATTCTTGCGACCTTCGCATCGATCTCAGCCTTGCCAAGCCTGCGGACCTTCAGCGGAAAGGCGATGTTCTCGCCGACCGACAGATGTGGAAACAGTGTATAGCGCTGGAAGACCATGCCGATATTGCGCTTGTGCGAGGGCGTTGAGATCAGGCTTTGGCCGTCCAGCAGGATATCGCCAGCCGTCGGGTTCTCAAAACCGGCGAGAATGTAGAGCGTCGTGCTCTTGCCGGATCCGGACGGCCCAAGGAATGTCATGAATTCACCGCGCTCGACGGTGATATTGACCTCCTGAACAGCGGTGACGATGCCATAGTCCTTTCGCAAGGCCTGGATCTGCAGGAAGGGTTGGCTCATGATTTCAGTCCTTTGCGCAGCAATGCAACCAGCAGCATCAGGGCGATGGTGACGACGATGAGAAGAGTGGAGGCAGCGGCGATAACAGGCGTCAGATCCTGGCGCAGCGTCGCCCAGATCTTGACCGGCAGGGTCTGCAACGTCGGGCTTGCCATGAAGATGGCCAGAACAACCTCGTCCCAGGAGGTCAGAAACGAAAAGACCGCAGCCGAAAAAAGCCCGTGGCTGATCGATGGCAAGGTGACACGGATCTTGGCCTCCAGCGGAGAGGCGCCGCACAGCACCGCTGCATCCTCGATCGATTTATCGAACCCTTCCAGGGCATTGGTGATCGACAGGATCGAAAATGGCAAGGCCACGACCAGATGTGCGATGACGAAGCCGGTCACCGTGCCGTTCAGCCCCACGCGCAGGAAGAAGGCGTAGAGGGCCACGGCCAGCACCACCACCGGTAGGATCATCGGCGTCAAAAACAGCGCGCGAAGCCCCTCCTTGCCGATGAAGCGGCCGCGCACCAGTCCGAACGAGGCGACAAGGCCGATCAGGACCGACAGCACTGTGACGATAACAGCAATGTAAAAGCTGGTGACGGCGGCCTCCAACCAGCGCGGATCGGCAAAGAACATGGCATACCATTTCAGCGTCCAACCCGGCGGCGGAAAGATCAGCCATTGCGATGAGCCGAAGGACAGGGCCGCGATGAAGAAGATCGGCAGGATGAGGAAGGCGGACGTCAAGCCCGTGATGCCGAGAAGCACCCATTTCCATCCGCCGAGACGATCGAAATTCAACAGCATCTCAGCGTCCCTCCATCCGGGCCGTGCCGAACAGCTTCAGCTGGATGGCGTAGAGTGTCAGCGTCACAACCAGGAGAACCAGCGCTGCGGCACCCCCCATGCCCCAGTTTACCAGCGACTGCACGAACTGCGCGATCAGTTCGGCCAGCATCATGTTGGCCGTGCCGCCGAGCAGCGACGGGGTAACGAAATAGCCGAGCGACATCACGAAGACCATCAAGGCGCCGGACACCATGCCGGGCGTGGCGAGCGGAATGAGAATGCGGGTCAGGGCCTGCCAGCGTGTCGCGCCGCAAAGGGCTGCGGCCTGCAGGATGGCCGGGTCGATCTTGCGGATGACGCCATAGAGCGGAAGGATGATAAAGGGCAGCATGATATAGGTCATGCCGATCGTCACGCCTGTCAGGTTGTTGACCAGCGGCAACGGTTCGCTGATCAGCCCCATTCCCATCAGTGCCTTGTTGATCACACCGGTGCGTTGCAACAGCACCAACCACGCATAGGTCCGCGTCAACAGATTGGTCCACATCGACAAAAGCAGGATCGCAAAAACGATCGACGACAGCCGGGACGGCATGATGGCCAACGCCCAGGCAACGGGAAAACCGATCGCCAGCGTCACCGCCGTGACCAGCGCAGACACGACGAACGTGTTGAGGAAGATCTTCAGATAGGTCGTGGAGCCGAGCAGAGCCGCATAGTTGCCGAGCCCCGGCTCTGGTTCCAGCACGCTGCGCAACAACAGTGACAGCACCGGTAGAATGAAAAAGACCACCAGCAACAACAGCGCCGGCAGGGTCAGGGCAAAGTTCATAGGTCGCAGACCCCGGGGCTTTGCCGCCAATGGTAGATTGTCTTGCGCAGTCAGCAAGGCCATGCCAAAAACCCTTCCGGAACGATGCCGGTCCGTTGAGACGATGCGGGCACGGCGGCGCCGTACCCGCGACGATGTTACTTCGCCTGCCAGGCGTACCAGCGCTCGCCGATCGCATCACGGTTCTCGGCCCAGTAGCCCATGTCGGCATTGACCTGGCCCGCTGTCTGCTGGTCCGGCAGGGTCTTGGCAACCTCCGGATCCATCAGCTTGGGAGAATCCAGATTGACGGGCGCGTAGCCGGTGCCTTTTGCCATGTCAGCCTGTGCTTGCGCAGATGTCGCGAGCGCGATGAACTTCATCGCCGCATCCGTGTTCTTTGCGCCTTTGGGAACCACGAGGGCGTCGGCGGCCGTGATATTCTGATCCCAGGAGGTTTCAACGGTCACACCGGTTGCGGCAAGCGCGGTCAGGCGACCGTTCCAGAACGAGCCGAAGGGTGCCTCGGCAGATGCGAGAAGCTGTTGCGACTGCGCACCACCCGTCCACCAGATGATATCGGCCTTGATGGTGTCGAGCTTCTTAAAGGCGCGGTCAAGGTCGAGCGGATAGAGCTTATCCGGTGCCACGCCATCGGCCAGAAGTGCTGCCTCGACGACACCCGGCGCGGACCATTTGTAAAAAGCACGCTTGCCGGGGAATTTCGCAGTGTCGAACACATCGGCCCAGCTTTTCGGGCAAGCCGAAACCGCGTCCTTGTTGCAGCCGATGACGAAGGAATAATAGAAGCTGCCGACCGAATAATCGGTGACGAAGCGGGGATCGAGTTTGCTTTTGTCGATGACAGCAAAATCGAGTTTCTCCAATAGCCCGGCCTTGCCGGCTTGGACGGCATAGTCTCCCTCGACATCGACGACATCCCAGGTCACGCCGGCCGCCTCGACCATGGCTTTGATCTTGCCATAGTCCGTGGGGCCGTCTTGCAGGACGGTAACGCCGGATTTTTCCGTGAACTTGTCGGCCCACGCAGCCTTTTGCACGTCCTGTGTCGTGCCGCCCCAACTGGTGAAGACCATGTCTTCGGCCCGCACCTGCGTGGAAAGGCTGAGTGTTGCAGCGATCGCCGCGATGATCAGTCTGTTCTTCATGTTCCCTTGCTCCGTTTGTTTGGACTGTTTTTCTTGGCTTCAGGACAGCCGACAGCTGCCCGTCCGGGTTCTCCTGGAAGGTGGCAAATCCCAAAATTTCGCGTCTATCGAGCCTATGGCTCTCCGCCGGGTGTCAGACCGGCCGTGTTCCCCCCAATGGTGAAAAGGGTGCAGGTTTCAGAATCTTGTTTTCAGCGATTTCGATCAGATCGCGGATTTTTGGCAAAAATTCCTGCCAGGCCGGATCCGCCATCAGGGTGCTGCGGCGGGCTTCCCGGTCATCGAGGCTGGAGAAGCCCCATATGTGAACGATCTCGTTGATCACGCCAATTTCCGAGAAAAAATAGCCAACGAGATCGCCCAGGTGTCGCTTCTGGATCGCGATACCCTCGTCCTCCACCACCTTGAGATAGGCGGGGATGGCTCCGTTCTTCAGCCGGTAGGTTCGCATCTCGTAGACCATGGCCATCACCGCATCACAAAGGGGTCGGGGATCGGATCATCGGACGTGCGCAACCAAACGGTCTTGGTGCGGGTATAACCGAGTGCCGCCGCCATTCCGCCTTCGCGTCCGTCGCCGGAAAGCCCGGAGCCGCCGAATGGGGCGATCGGCGATACCGCGCGGTAGGTGTTGACCCAGACGATGCCGGCACGGATCGATTTCATGAGCCGATGTGCCCGCGTCAGATTTTGCGTGAAAATGCCGCAAGCCAATCCGTAGGGCGTGCTGTTGGCCAACTCAATAGCCTCTGCCTCCGTCCCAAAGGACATGACAGAGAGGACCGGACCAAAGAATTCCTTTTCCAGGGACGGCGAACGCGTCCCATCGCAATCGAGAATGGTCGGCAGGTAGAAATAGCCGTCCCCTTCAGGCGCCGACCCGCCGGTGACGAGCCTTGCTCCGCTCTCTAAGGACGCTGCGACCAACGTTTCGATGTGACGGCGCTGCCGCCCGGTGGCAAGTGGGCCAACCTCGGTATCCATCGACAGCGGCGAGCCGATGCGGATGGTTTCCGCTTTCGTCTTCAATATGTCGAGAAACCTGTCCTTTACGCTGCGCTCGACGATAAGCCGGGAAGCCGCAACGCAGCTTTGACCGGTTGCCGCGAAAATACCTGCGACCTGCGCGTTCGCAGCACTTTCCAGATCGGCGTCAGCGAAAACCAACAGCGGAGACTTGCCGCCCAGTTCCAGGGACGTCGATGCAAGGTTCTCCGCCGAACTGCGCACGATATGGCGCGCGGTCTCGGCGCCACCGGTGAAGGCGATATGGGCGACTTTCGGATGAGCTGTCAGCGCCGCGCCGCAGGTGGCGCCAAAACCGGTGATCACATTGACGACACCGGGCGGGAACCCTGCTTCGTCCACGAGCCGGGCAAATTCCAGCAGAGGCGCGGGGCCATCTTCGGACGCCTTGACGACAATTGTGCATCCAGCCGCAAGGGCGGGACCGATCTTGACCGCAGCCAGAAACAGCTGGCTGTTCCAAGGTACGATGGCAGCCACGACTCCAACCGGCTCTCGCCGCAGCCAGACATCCATGTCGGCCTTGTCGATCGGCAGCGAGGAACCTTCGATCTTGTCGGCAAGCCCGGCATAATAGCGGTAATAGTCGGCGACATAAGCAATCTGCGAGGAGGTTTCGCGAATGATCTTTCCGGTATCGCGGGTTTCGAGTTCCGCCAGTCTCGGCACGCTCGCGGCAATCAGATCGGCAAGCCTGTAGAGGAGCTTGCCGCGCTGTGTCGCCGTCATGCGCGCCCAGCGTCCGCCGCCATAGAGAGCCTCATGCGCCGCCTCGACGGCCTGATCGACATCGGCCTGCCTGCTTTCGGGCATCTCTGCCCAGGCAGCGCCCGTTGCCGGATCGATGCTTTCAAAGCGCGCCTCGCCATTGCCGAACCGTCCATCGATGTAACATTGGAACTGCTGCATCATCCTACTCCGCAAATGCCGGCATGACATTGGCGATGAACCGTTCCAGCGATGCCTTCTTGCGCGCGAAGCTCATGCCCGTATCGATCCAGAAGGAATACTCATCATAGCCCATGGCCTCATAGGCCTTAAGCCTTGCAACGACATCATCGGCATTGCCGACCACATTGTTGCGCCGCATGACGTCGCCAGAAAGCATGGCATTTGCGGCAATGTCCTCAGCCGAAATACGCTCGATCAGGCCCTGATGGATCGGCTTCTCATTCTTAAACCAAGCAAAGAAATAATTGTAATAGACACTCATTTCATGGGCGGCCTGCGCGATGTCGGTCTCGTCAGAGCCAACATAGGTGTGCCGCAGCAGCATGATCTTCGGCCGCTCGGCTGAAGCGTTCTTGCCGCAAGCCTCGTTGAAACGCCCCATCAGCGTCTCGACTTCGTCATCTCCCTGCCAGAGCGGGGTCACCTGTACGTTGCAGCCATTGGAGACCGCGAATTCGTGGGAGTTCGGATCGCGCGCGGCAACCCAGATCGGCGGGTGTTGCTGAACTGGCTTCGGCGCTGATGTGGTGGACGGAAACTGATAGAACTCGCCGTCATGGGCATAGTTGCCTTCCCACAGCTTCTTGACGGCAGGAATGAGTTCGCGCATGCGCTGGCCGGCGCCCCAGGCGTCGAGCCCAGGCAGCAGGCGCTCGTATTCGAAAGAATAAGCGCCCCTCGCGATGCCGATATCCAGCCGGCCATCGCAGATGAGGTCTGTCATCGCCGCTTCGCCGGCCAGTTTGATCGGGTGCCAGAAGGGCGCGATCACCGTGCCGGTGCCGAGCCTGACCTTGCTGGTGCGACGCGCGAGATCGGCGATCGTGATAAAAGGGTTGGGGGCGATTGTGAAATCCATGCCGTGATGCTCGCCCGTCCAGATCGCATGCATGCCGCCCTTGTCGGCGATCTCGCAAAGCGCCACGAACTCCTCATAGAGGGTCTTGTGATCCTGCTCGGCGTCAAGCCGTTCCATATGAACGAAGAGGGAGAATTTCATCGCGCTCAGGCCTTCCTTGAAACCGGGTGAACTTTGCCGGCTATCTCATTGCCGAAATAGACACCGAAATTTCCGATCGAGTTTTCCAGATCAAACCGCCGGACGATATCGGCTGTCGCGGCACTGTCGAATTTTTCCTGGAGCGCGGCGGCCGGCGCCAGGAACCGGCCGGCAGCGGGGTCCCCGGCGCCTGCCGTCGCACGATAGACAATATGCTGACGGTTGTCGGTGCGGCTTTCGTAGACGGAATAAAGAAATCCAATCGAAATGCTTAGTCCCGTCAGCCGCTCGAGGTGGGCGCGTAATGTCTGGACGGGCTCACCGCTTTCCATCGCGCAGGCCGGAAGGCTGAGTATGTCGGCGCCCAGGAAAAGCAGATCGCCGTCGCGTTCGATCACCGCGCTCAGCTGTGCCTCCCCTTCCGCTGCTGCGGATACAGCCTTTCCGGCCAATGCGGGTGAAAAATAACTGCCGCGGGCGTAGCCAAGACCGTTCTTACCGCTGTTGTCGAAGGCCCCGACCCGGCCGGTCATGATCACATGATCGCCAGCATCCAGAACCTGTTCGGTAGAACAATCAAACCAGGCCGCGACATCAGCAAAGATCGGCGACCCCTGTGGCCCGGTTTTCCATTGGACGGCGGAAAAGCGATCTTCGACTGGACGTGCAAATGTGTTGGAAATGTCCTTCTGGGTTTCCGAAAGGATGTTCACCGCGAATTTTCCGGCCTTCGTCATGGTTTCGAAATTCCGCGACGTCTTGGCGAGACACACCAGCAAAAGCGGCGGATCGAGCGAAACGGACGTAAATGAATTTGCGGTAAAGCCGACCGGCCGGCCGGACCCGTCATGCGCGGTGACAACAGTGACACCGGTCGGAAAAGCGCCAAAAGCGTCGCGCAGCGCGCGCGCATCGAAACTCGTTTCGCTCATCGTGTTTCCTCCGGTTTCGCCAGCCAGTTCGCAAGGATTGTATTGACCTCTTCGGGCGCTGTCAGATTGACCATATGCCTGTGGCCCGCAATCAGCACGGCATAACCATGTGGCGCGGCTTGCGCCATCGAATGCGCCATTGCCGGCGTGGAGTTGGGATCGTCTGCGCCGGTGAGAAACAGCGCCGGGCAGCGAACCTTCTGCCATCCATCAGCATAGGTGTCATCTCCACCGGCAAAGGCGGCATAGGCCGTGGCATAGGCGGCGCGATCGACCCAGGATAACCAACGGCGGGTCAATCGGTAGGTCTCGCTCCCTTGGGCGTCTGCGCCGAACCACCGCAGCAGCGGCCCATCAATATCGACCTCTCCGTCCTGGATTTTGCGGGCTCTCTCCATGACTGCGGCGCGCGCCGCCGGATCCCGGCGATAGACCGCATTCAAAAGAGCAACCCGGGACACTCTGCTGCCGAAGGTGGCCGCAGCGCCGCCGGCAATCAGGGCACCCATTGAATGTCCCGCGACATTGGCGTGATCAAGCTTGAGGTCGTCGAAGAAAAAGCCAAGCCAGTCGACGAACCCATCGAGCCGCGCTCCCTCCGGCAAGGCCCGGCTTTCTCCATGGCCCGGCATATCGACGGCGATCACCCGATGCGACCTGCTCAAAACGGTCATTTGCGGCGCCCAGGCCTCCAGGCGCATCCCGACGCCGTGGATCAGCACCAGGGGCTCGCCGGAGCCTTGCTCCAAGTAGGCCGCGCCGTTTCTCGTGTGGGATCGCCGGACGGTGTCCATATCAGACGGCTGCCGGATTTGTGGCGTCGTTGCCGAGATCCTTCAGGTCCTGGTAGCGGTCCCCGATACGATGATGCGGACGACCACCCACAGAAGCGCCGAGAGCAACGAGGATTTCATTTGCCGCCGGCGCATCGCCGATCGACGTCTGGATGGTGAGATAGTGAGAGCGGCGGCCTTCGTCGTTCTTGTCCATCAGCGGGATCATCACCGGCGCATTGGCTGGGCCGCGCGTGTTGCAAAAGGCGAGATAGGACTTGGCGCCGACCGCACTGCGGTAGTGATTGCCGAAACGCAATGTATGGATGAGGGCGGATGCATGTTCGAGTTCGCCATCAAGCCCGACGACTGCGGCCTTGCCATAGGCTTCAACGTCTTCTCCGCACCCGACGGCGTCGATGATCATCCGCGTCAGGAGCTCGCCGAGCACCGGCGCTGCCGCGTGGATCTCTGGCTTCAGGTCATTCACAAATCCCTTGCCTGCCCACGGGTTCTTAACCACGGCGATGGCGGCGTAAAGCTTGAGCGGCGTTGGGGCAGCCTTGCCGCCCTCGATCAGCACAGTTTCCACCTGTAGCAGCGTCTTGCGAATTTCGATGGTCAAGGCCGGTTTCCTTCATAGCGTCGATATGTTGTATGATGGTATACCATAAGACGACGTGTCAAGCCTTGTTTGGAATCATTTGTGCGGCTATGAAGGTCAACATGAGCCAGAACCCCCTTGCACAAGCCGCCCCTGCCCAGAATCTTGAATCGCTGCGGATCGACACACCGCCGCTCACCCTGCGGGAAATGGCGCTTGATAGGCTGCGCAACGCCATCATCGCCGGCCTTTTCAGCCCCGGACAGCGTCTGGTTGAACGCACCTTGTGCGATCAGCTCGGCGTATCGCGCTCGGTCATCCGCGAAGTGCTGCGCCATCTCGAAACGGAGGGTCTGATAGAGACTGCACCGAAACAGGGGCCCATCGTTGCCCTGATCGACTGGCATCAGGCCCGGCAGATCTATGATGTCCGTATTGCTTTAGAGACGACCGCCGTCGCCGACTGCGCCCGCAACGCGACGTCCGCCACAAAGGAAAAGCTGAAAGCGGTCCTGAAGGACCTCGACCGCAACTCCCGTAAGAACGATCCGATGACGATCCTCGCCGCAACCACGCAATTCTACGAGACGATCTTCCTATCGGGCGGGCACGAAATCGCCTGGGATATTGTGAAGCGCTTGAACAGCCGGATTTCCCGTCTGCGCGTCATGACGCTGGCCACGACAAACCGCACCGTGTCAGGCCCTGCCCGCATGCGGGAAATCTTCAATGCGATCGAACGAAACGATCCCGACGCCGCCGACACCGCCTGTCGCGCCCATATTTCCGAGGCAGCAGAAATAGCACGAACGTTGTTGGAATCGGAAGTGAAGCATACCGAGGGACGATGACAGTCACGACTGGGGTTCTGTTCTCGCGTAATATCGTCAAGCGTCTCACATAATGATCCGATTGTTACCTGCGCACCGATGCCAAGCAGGGCTCCTTCGATCACCAGCACGATCGTTGTCTCGTCCTCGACGACCAAAATCTGACGGCCTTGTGCGAATCGGTGAAGGCCATCCGCCTCGTCACGCGGATGACGTTTGCCACGATTCGAGCCACTGAGCGAAATCTGCTACTTTTCGCTTGGCATCCGCACGGTCGGGATAGAGAGCGAAGTACCCATAACCGCTGTCTATGACGCGATCGAACGGCCGCACAAGGTCGCCGTTGTCCAGATCTTGCTTGGCAAAACCGAGATCCCCCATTGTCACTCCGTAGCCGCTTGCTGCTGCCGTCATCGCGAAATCCTGGGTGTCGAAAACCTGGTTGCGCTGAGCCTGAAAAGCATAGGCGCCCTCTGCCTGCAACCAAAGTATCCAGTCGCTATGGCGCGGGTTGGAATGTAAAAGCACTGTAGACGCGAGATTTTTCACCTTCGGCGCGTCGCCCAGTTTCGGCAAAAGCAGCGGTGAACACATCGGGGTCAGCCTTTCTTGCAAGAGCGGGAGGACTTCCATGCCTGGCCAATGGCCATTGCCATAGGTGATCAGCATATCGATGTCGCCGACCGAAAATGTCGGTCGGACGAACCAGGACGTATCGATGTTGATGTTCAGGTCTTCGTGGCGCTCGTGCAGGTCTGGCAGTCGCGGCAAAAACCATTTTCGCGCGAATGTCGGAGGCATGCGGATCGTCAGGGACCTAACCTTCGTGCGCGTTGCTTCAAATGAATTCTTCAGCGAGGCCAGCAGTCCGTCAACGATCGGAATGAGGGCCATCCCCTGCTCTGTAAGCGCGACTTTTCGTGTGTGGCGCTCAAAGAGGCTGCAACCGAAGTAGTGCTCCAGCTGCTGGATCTGCCGGCTGATGGCGCTCTGGCTGAGGTTCAGTTCCGATGCCGCTGCCGGTTTCGGCAACAACGGAAAACGTCTGGAGTGTCTGCAACGGCGGCAGCCTGTTGTGATCAAGACTCGGTTCCACCGTTCGCCCTCCAATATGCCTTATCCTCTTAGTGCATGTCGCCGGCCGTTGGGAACTTGATTTCCGCCGCGCCAAGGCCTCTTGCTCCCGGCGCAGCGACGGATAGAACGACAGGCCGGATCAAAGAGTTCGGGCCCGGACGGCAGCAACAGCCAATCGGACCTGCGCCGGTGCCGTGCCGCCGGCGTGGTTACGGCTCGCGACCGAACCTTGAGACGGTGATGGTCGCCCAGCCCTGGCGCCAAACGACGCCACGAGGACAGGGCGGTTCGACGCGGCACAGTTGCGACGGCGTTGTCACGTTGTTTCGCCAATGCAGAGGGACTATCCGCGCATAGATCAGGCACGTGCGGCTATCACAGCTTTCCACTGCGCCATGGCGCGGATACGGTGAATGTGGGTGGCCAGAGCTGAGCGTTTCTGGTGTGGTGCGACGAAGAGATTTCGAACGGCCGAAAAGACCGCGACGAAGCGTTGCAAACCGCCGACCGATCGAAATCCCTGTATCATCCGTTCTCGCTTTCGAAGGGGTAGGTGAGAACTCTCTGCCCGATTGTTCAGACCCTTGTGCGATCGATGTTCGACGCTGGGCATGGCATCCCGTTTCGCGGCGCCGTATGAGCGCAGTTTGTCGGTGATGATGCGCTTCGGCGTCAGGCCTTGCTTCTTCAGCAGCCTGAGCAGCAGTCGCTTGGCAGCCTTGGTATCGCGACGGGTCTGGACGATTTCGTCGAGAACGTAGCCGTCCTGGTCGACGGCACGCCACAGCCAATGCTTTCGACCGGCGATGGAAATCACCACCTCGTCCAGGTGCCAGATATCCTTTCGCGAGGGCTTCTTTCTGCGCAATTGCTTTGCGTAGGCCGGGCCAAATTTGCGGCCCCATCGCCGGATCGTTTCATAAGATACGACAATGCCGCGTTCCAGCAGCATTTCCTCCACCAGCCGCAGGCTTAGAGGGAACCGAAAATACAGCCAGACCGCACGGGCGATGATCTGCGGTGGAAAGCGGTGGTTCTTATAGCTGATCGTGGGCGTGCTCATCCAACCGCCACTACCCGCCAATCGTTAAGCCAACGACAACGTGACAACGCCGGCGGCCCCCTAGTCATTACGGAAAAGCACAAAATCGTAATTGCAACGCACCTGTTAGCGATCGTTTCAGGGAAGGGTCCGTTTCGGCTCTCGCGTGGTTTTCTTATCCTTGGCGATGACGAGACCGGTTTTGGCAAGAACCAGCGCGATAAGGCCGCACAACCAGCCGACTAACGGCGCTGACAATGCGACTGCCGTGCCCATCAAAGCTAGACCCATGTTGCCCGCCAGCACAGTGAGGACAACCGCACACGTCACCGGGAACACCAGCAGGAGCTGGACGAACAGCGAACGGCGGCGGAACCAAGACCAGATATCCTTTGCCAAAGGTCCGACGTGCTTTAACATTTCACTTCCCACTTTGTTTGCCCCTTATCTCGAGGCAGGCGGGTCCGGACTCAACCGAACACCGTGCCAGGGCCCCCTGGAAGACGTGGTGTCTAATCGTCCGACCACTCCGCAGGAATATCGCGGCCGCGTTGAAGGATGCGGAGGATTTCAACCGTATCGCCGGTCACGTGGAACGCTATTGACGCACTCCGCTCAAAGCCGATTATCCGCAGTCCCGGCAGGACACGGTCACGCACGCTGCCGCGTTCAGGGAACGTCTGCAGCGACATGCAGGCAACCTCAAGCCGCCCCAGATAGGCGCCCGCCCGTTCGTCGCCGGCTTCGTCGGCAATATAGAGATACAGGCTCTTGAGATCGGCGCGTGCGGTTGGCCGGAAAACGACCTTATGCGCCACGCTTGCTCGCTTTCACCCTGTCGGCATGAAAAGCGCGCATTTCGCCGAAGACGTCCTCGGCTGGAATACTTGGCCGGGGATCGTCGATGGCTTCCTGAACCTTGGCACGCAGCACCTCATCAAGGGCTGCTTCCTCCCGGTCGAGGGCGCGCAAGGCTGCGCGCACGACTTCGCTGGCGGACTCATACGCGCCGGAGGCGACGCGGGTTTCAATGCCGGCCTGCTGCTTGCCGAGGCTGACGGTAATGGGTTTGCTGCTGCGCATGGAGGTTGTCCTTCTCTCCCCCCTTATAGCACGGCGTATGACAGTGTCATAACATTTTCTGACACCCACACCTTTTAAAGAGAATGTGTCTGCACTCACGCACGCCTCCGTCAACTGCCAAACCGTTAAATTGAAATACTAAAAACCGGTATGCGGCAGGTGATTTTCGCGCCTCACCATGAGGATGTAGCGAAAGGCATACCGGAACCGTTTGAACGGTCACAGATCACAGCATGTGCTTTGAGACCGATGTATGCGATATCCTAATGGCTTAGGAAGCAAGGCTTGTCGCAAATACATTCGGAGCGCGCGATTACCCCCTGAGCATCCTCATTTTCATGCTTTGTTGACCTTTTGCAGTCCAAAGAGGCGCGCAAGCAAATCGTTTTGATCGTTGACGGTCCAGCCGCCGGAAAAGCCAAAGCCTTTCCTCAACCACAGCATCGCCTCGAAGCCCGCGATGGTTCGCCGCGCCGTGTTGAAGGATTGGAAGCCACCGATCTTTGGCATGTTCTTCTTTACCCGGAAATGGTCACTTTCGATGCCTTGCTGGAGGTGCTTGGTGACATAGTGGAGGGGGTCCGGATGGAGAAGCCCGTCATCAACCGACGTTTTGATCGTTGACGGGAAGGTGTTAGCCCCGTCCGTCCCGATCCTGTTCGGCGACAACAAGGGCTCGCCTTTGAGCATCTTGCGGAAGAACCGCTTGGCTGCGTCGAGATCGCGCTTAGCGGTCAGCAGGAAATCCACCGGATTGCCGTGTTTATCGATGGCTCGGTACAGATAGCGCCATTTGCCGCGGATCTTGACGTAGGTCTCATCGATCCGGACCGAGCCGCAATGGGGTCGCCGAAACTGCCGCAGCCGTTTCTCGATCATCGGCGCATAGCTCAATACCCAGCGGTTGAATGTGCTATGATCGACCTCGAAACCCCGCTCGCGAAACATCTCCTCCAGGCCCCGATAGCTGAGCGGGTAGCGCAAGTGCCAGGCAACCGCCTGTACAATCAGCCATGCCTCGAAATGCCTGTCTTTGAAGTCATCCTTCGACTGGCGCTTCAGCTTCTCGGCAATAGCATTCAGAATCATGGGTTCGCTCCGCAACTTTGGGAGCAGCAAATTCCATGCCTATGGTCAACATACGATTAAGCCCGAAAATTTGCGACAAGCCCGCCAAACCGCATGCGCAATCACCTCGGCGGGAAAACGATGGCGACGCTAAAGAGGATCTCGGGCAGATTTTGTCATGCCACCAGATCGGATATTTTCCTCGACAGCCCAATAAGTTTAGGATGCCGCAGCCCAATGAGGTTGGCCACAGGAAGGGAAGGTCCATTCGTAACCTGTCTTTTCCTTCAATCGCGCGAGCTGTTTCTTGCTCAAAGTGCTGTAGTGAAACATCCAGCCCCGGGTCGATCCATCGATCACGACCTCACCTGCCAACAGCGGTGCGATGACTTCTTTCACCAAGTTATCATCGACACGAAATTGTGCGCTAAATTCGTTTCCGAGGCGCGGCCAGATTTAGTTCGAGCAAGAGTGCGAACGGCGCGGTGCGAGTGGAGCACGATAGAAAATCAGCCGAACAACGATTCTGGGAAACACCCCATTGCCAGGCAGAGCTTGATCAAGCATAGGCTTTCCACGTGGCCGCCCGCCCGCTCCTCTACTTCGAAACGAACTTGCCTTCGTAGCGCGCGCGAAAGTTTCGGCGCTCAGATTCCTGACTGAAGCACAGGAAGATTAGCTCAAGATCCGAAGAGCTAGAAGCCCGTCCGAGAATACTCAGCGTAACGATCACCGCGCCACAATAGTTTGCGCTGAGCCGGACAGCGGCGGCTGTGATCTCGTTGACCGTCAGGCCGTTCTGCCCGTCGCATACGTAGATTGTCCAAAACTGCGACGTCTCCCAGACGGATCGCAGCGCGTCGGTAATCTGCTGTCTGAATTCGTCAGCGCGCATGTCGCTAGGCCGCAAAAACGTAAGATCCCCGTGAATACTGAAGTAACCGTCGAAACTCTGGCCACTCGATAACGCATCATCGATCCGCTCGAAGGCAGAATTCTCGTCGATTGAGGTTCGAAAGAAAATAGCCATTGCCCCACCGCAATACTTTGAGTTCGGCCTATCCAGCCGGTAGCGAGCAGCCCCTCAGAAGCGAATCTCCCACACAGACTGTATTGCAAAACTTTCCTCTAACTGGGAAGAGGCTTGCCGCATTGTTGGGCTGCACGGACCGAAAGATTTGGCTTACAGTCTACGGAAATCGCTTTCTTCGAGAAGATGACGGCTATTTTCGGTCGGCAACAAAGAGCCAATCCGACGACATAAACTTTTGAAGGAGGGATCTGAAACTGGATCTGGACGACGGAATGCAGCAATCCGGCATACCCACGCCGCGCATGCTCTCATGGGCACGCAATTCGGCCACCTATCGACTTGGCCGAAGAATGCACACCGAAAAGCAGCTCTTCGACGCCATTTCGGAGAAGGCACGGGAAAAATTTGATGGAATCAGTGGTCCGCAGGTCAAGGCACTGGCCGACGCCGCTGTAAAGTTTGCGTATGACAACAACGGTCTGAACGATACAGCTTATGCAGAAATCAGTACTCATTCCGGTATCCGC
This sequence comes from Rhizobium sp. PL01, assembly GCF_033447125.1. Classification (NCBI taxonomy): domain Bacteria; kingdom Pseudomonadati; phylum Pseudomonadota; class Alphaproteobacteria; order Hyphomicrobiales; family Rhizobiaceae; genus Rhizobium; species Rhizobium sp. PL01. The sequence goes on from NZ_JAWQUM010000011.1 coordinate 125,039, forward strand.
AGCGGAAAGTCTAAGCGGGCAATAGCCCGGAAACTGTCGATGACGGGCGTAGCGGCCGATATCGTCGAAGCTGCGGTCGCTGATGTCAGCGACTTAAACGCCGCCCTTGTCTTTGCCCGAAAACGGGCCTTTGGCCCATTTCGTAAGGCTGTGCTCGACGAAAATCGGAAGGCAAAAGAGCTCTCCGCCTTTGCCAGGGCGGGCTTTAGCTTCGATATTGGCAAAACAGTTTTCGAGATGTCGCCAGCAGAAGCCGAAGAGAGATTATGTGCCAACCGTAATTTCTAAGCCCTGAACTCAGGAGCGCTTCAAGGCCGGGTCGTCGAGTGCCGGGTTGTAGAAAAGTGCGAGCGTCAGGCTTCGCGCGATGCGCTCTGCTGTCGCCATGAACCACGCCTTGGCTTCCGCATTCGGGGCAATTTCATCAAGTGTTTCGCCAAATAGCTCCAGCCACTTCGAAAAAAGATCTGGCGCCATATTGGCGACGCCCAGATGCGCCTGGACCGGCTTTCCGCCGTATGCGCCGCTTCTGAAAGCAACTGCGGACCAGAAGCTCTTCATTTTTTCGATGTGCTCCGGCCAACGGCCTTTCAATCGTGCGTCGAAGACCGGCCCAAGGTCCGGATGCGCCAGCACACGGCCATAAAAAGTATCGACCAGGATACCGACGAACGCCTCATCGATGCCGATTGCTTTCATCTCGGCCTCAGCATGTTCGCGGATCGCCACTCCATGTGCAGAGCGGCCCTGAAACTCGTTGTTCATCCCCGACCCTCGTCTGCCAAACTGCCAGCCCAGCTCATATAGTGACTGTGACTGCGTCACCCAAGGGCCAACAGGCAGCTGCGGCTTTCTGTCCAACCGGCCAAATCTGCGCAAGAGATGCATGATTTATTCCCGTGAGAAGACAGCCAGCTCCGTCAACGGAAGAGCACATCGGTCGCCTGCACCTGGCTGATGGACCAGCGAGCGATTTTACGGGATGTGGATGCGTTCGCTCTGTAGTGCCGACCGGCGCTCTGCCGGCCGTCAAGTTGTATCGAGAATCATGCTGAGCGGAGTTTCGGCCGCCCGCCGAACAGGAGAGGAGACCGGATCGCTTCGGCGGCTCGCTTCTCTCCGGTTTGAGCGCCTAGCGCGGAGTTGTCACGTTACCGGGCGCTAAGCTGCCCATCTGCGCGTGGCTGCCACTGACAGGTTAGGGCCGACTTCCGCCATGGCAGGAAATCACTGATTGCAGAAGTTGTACTTACACGCCACGGCCATTCAGAAATTTCCTGACGAATGCCATGGGGCGACAGCCTTTTCGGCTCTCTCGCGCGTTTCCGGACTTAACACACCAAGATTTCGTTGCTTGAACGCGGAGGTGCTGTTGTTCGCCGCCGGGGCGCTATATTGGATATCATATGCGACCTGCATCGGCGCAAACACCCCGCTCTAGCCAACAATACTAGCTAACGCGATAGGAATAGCGCGGAGATAGCAAGCATCCAACCGCCGCTTTGGGCCGGAAGCTGTCTTCCGCTTCGCGCCGATAGCTGACCTATCAAGCTTGTGAGCCCGGCTCACCGTTTGGCGAGCCGGGCTGAGGATCGAGCCTATTGAGGCGTTGCCTTGTTCTGGATCGCGTCGTCTATCATTCTGTTGAGCCCACCCCGTATTCTATCGAGGTCGAGGTTCTTCTTGAATTCCTCACGCCGCTTGATGTCGTCGAGCGTGGACTCCATGACATTGGCCGGATTGAAGGACGGCGGGAAGGAGCGTGGCGGGAACTCCTTGAATGTGGCCACGAACTGGAACACCTCATCCATCATGCCGTACGCGCTGCCGACGTGATTGAGCTGCCAATCCCAGAACGTATTGGATGTGATATCAGCCCGCTCGAATGGGTCCTGGAACAGATTGAATATCTTCTGAAGGCGCAGCGTCGTGAACGGCTCCGCCCACAGCCCCATTGTTCCCTCCATCCGCTGCTCGGAGAAGACGTATTTGTAATCGCCCTGGCGCATCGCCACCAGGAGGCCGTCGTCATCCGAGTAAAAGAACGTCTTTCGGGCACTCTTTGCGCCGTTGTTGTTGGCGGCACTCCCTGTGACCGTCTTCAGGAACGTGGACTGATCGTAGCCGTCGAGATGAACCTTGTATTCGTTCCCGTTGGCGGTGTAACCGGCTTTCAGCTTGGCAATGATATCCGGTTCGCCGGCAATCGCGCACAGTGTCGGAACCCAGTCGTTGTGGCTCATCAACTCGTTGGTGACTGTGCCCGGCGCGATAACGCCCGGCCAGCGAATGAAGCACGGTACACGGAAGGCGCCTTCCCAATTGGTGTTCTTCTCCGACCGGAAATACGTCATCGCGGCATCCGGCCACGTGTTCATGTGCGGTCCGTTATCACTCGTGTAGAGGACGATGGTATTGTCCGCGATGCCCATGTCATCGAGGGCCTTGAGGATCGTGCCGATTGTATCGTCATGCTCCATCATGCCATCGATGTATTCGCTGTCGCCGTGTGTATAGCGGCCGCGATGGCTTTCCCGAACGTGGGTCCTGAGGTGCATCCGTGTTGCATTGAACCACGTGAAGAACGGCTTGCCTGCGGTCTGTTGCCGCTTCATGAAGTCGATGGCGGCGGCGGACGTCTCGTCGTCGATCGTCTCCATGCGCTTCTTTGTCAGCGCGCCGGTGTCCTCGATGGTTTGCTTGCCGATCCGGCCGAAGCGGGGGTCTTCCGTCGGGTCGTCGATGTCGGTTGCCTTGCAGTGGAGAACCCCACGAGGGCCAAATTTGGCGGCGTAAGCCGGGTCTTTCGGGTAATCGGGAAGCTCTGGCTCTTCCTCGGCATTGAGGTGGTAGAGGTTGCCGAAGAACTCGTCGAAGCCATTCACTGTCGGCAGTGACGGATTCCGGTCTCCAACATGGTTCTTGCCGAATTGGCCGGTGGCGTATCCGAGGTTCTTGAGGAGCCCGCCGATCGATGGATCAAGCTGGCTCATGCCCATCGGCGCGCCGGGGAAGCCCACCTTGCTGAGACCGGTCCGTATGATGTGCTGCCCGGTGAGGAATGCCGAACGGCCAGCGGTGCACGACTGCTCCGCGTAATAGTGCTGGAACTTGACCCCATCGCGGGCGATGCTGTCGAGGTGCGGTGTCTCGTATCCCATCAGGCCGTTGGAATAGGCGCTGATATTGGCGACACCGACATCATCACCGAACATAACCAGAATGTTTGGCTGGCCGCCCGCAGCAGCTTTTGGTGTCTCCGCCTGTAAGGGGCGTACTGCCGGAACAGCAATGGCTGCGGCCGTCAGCGCGCTGCCCGCCAGCAGGAGATCGCGCCGGCTCAGCCGCGCACGGCCTTTGGCTTCGGATGGGTCGTCTTGATCGTCTCTGTTCATTCTAACGTTCTCCTGTTCGTCCTTGATGGGATCGGCAGTTAAAACCTGTTAAATTTGCGAGGCGATTGGTTTGCGGTTGAGAACTGTTGCAGTGACTGATCGCCGCACCGACACGGTGACAGTTCCACCAGCTTGAGCAAGTACGTAACAGTTACAATCACGGTAAAGTACCGGCAGACGCCTCGTTGGAGACGAGGGCTGTCATACGTTTTTGGCGACCGGATAGATCGCTCGTTTCATTACCTAGTGGCCGCTTTCAGGGCGTGTATTCGTCACCACGTTAACGACACTTCGCACGCCTGAATAGCAATCATCGCGCAATCTGGTCGTGTCGCAAAGTTTTGCAGTTTACGCAGATTTGAGATTTGGATGGTGAAACGGTGTTCCGATTTGTTGGAGTGCCGGATCATGATCCTCAATACCATTGCCGAAAAGCTGAAGCGCCAGTCGAAAGACGATTTCAAGGGACGTCAGTTTGAAGCGGGGCTGATCATTCAGGCGGTTTCCTGGTATTTGCGCTATCCGCTGAGCTACCGTAATCTGGAAAAAATGTTCACGAAACGCGGCTTCGAGGTGGATCACAGCAGCAGCAATCGTTGGGTTTTGGCCTATGCCCCGATGATCGAGAAGCGGTTGCGCCGGTTCCGGAAGCCACATTGTGGTTCGATCCGCGTCGATGAAACCTATGTCAAAATTCGGGGTCAATGGCGCTATGTGTACCGGGCTATCGATAAGCACGGCAATCCGGTGGATTTCCTGCTGACTGCGAAGCGTGACCTCGACGCTGCCAAGCGCTTCTTCCGCAAGATGCTGAAGGATGAGCCTTTGCTTTCGCCAGGCAAGATCGGCACCGACGGCGCTAATATCTTTCCTTCCACGATCAAAACATCGGTCGAAGAGGGACTGCTCCATCCCGACCCCGTGCATTATGTCACCAAGCATCTCCAGCAAGGCATCGAAAGCGACCATTTCCGGGTCAAGAAGAAGATGCGGAAAGTCGGCGGGTTCCGGTCATTCAACACGGCCCGACGAACAATCGCGGGCTTCGAAGCCATGCTGTGGTTGCGAAAGGGATTCGGCTTTTCCGGTGGCTGGACTGTCAACGATCAGAATGATCTGCTTGCCCGCCTGTTCGGACTTCAAAAAGTTAACAAAGCATGAAAAGCTGGCCATTCACGGGATAATTGCGGTCCCCGAAAATCTTTGCGACACGCCTTTATAGAGAAATGACCCAAATCATCGACCAGAACAGTGAGATTCACGTCGAAGAGACCTCAGCGCCTTCTCTCAACATGGCTTCTAGCGGTGATGTTTCCGCGCCGGAGGTGTCGCACGACACCCCTTCCCCTCTCTCGTCGTTGGGGATCAGACCCCAGCGCATCTTGCCAGCCTCGCCGATCGCGCCAGGGGTTACGTCGACGCGGCGAGTTCTGCGAATACCCGCAAGGCTTACGCTTCGGACTGGAAGCACTTTGCCGCTTGGTGTCGGCGGTCCAATCTGGCTGCGCTCCCGCCACACCCGCAAATCGTCGGGCTCTATATCACCGCCGGCGCTTCCGGCACGGCCGAGAAAGGAGCCAAGGCGAACTCTGTTTCCACGATCGAGCGCCGCCTGTCCTCGCTATCCTGGAATTTTGCGCAGCGCGGGCTCGCCCTCGATCGTAGGGACCGGCACATCGCAACCGATATGGTCGGGATTCGCAACAGCCATGCTAGGCCGCCGGTGCAGAAGGAGGCGGTCATGGCAGAGGATATAATCGCCATGGTCGAGAGGCTCGACCGCGGTTCGCTGCGCGGCCTGCGCGACCGTGCCATGTTGCTCAACGGCTTTATCGGTGGTCTTCGCCGTTCTGAGATCGTTGGCTTTGATCTGAAGCCGGACAAGACCGAAGATGGGCGCGGCTGGATCGAAATCCTCGATAAGGGAATGCTTGTCACCCTGCGCGGCAAAACTGGATGGCGGGAAATCGAAATTGGCCGCGGTTCTTCACACTCCACCTGCCCGATCGCGGCAGTCGAGACCTGGGTCAAGTTCGCCAAACTTGCGCACGGTCCCCTCTTCCGTCGGGTCACGGGACAGGGCAAATCTGTTGGGTCAGAGCGATTGAACGACAAGGAGGTGGCGCGGCTTGTGAACCCCGCTGCAATGGCCGCAGGCGTTCGCGGCGATCTCAGCGAGATCGAGCGCGCCTTCAAGTTCTCCGGTCATTCCCTTCGTGCTGGTCTTGCCTCCTCTGCCGAGGTCGACGAACGCTACGTCTAGAAACAGCTTAGTCATGCTTCTGCGGAGATGACCCGCAGATATCAGCGGCGACGGGATCGCTTTCGCGTGAATCTAACGAAAGCTTCAGGGCTTTAGCTAGCCCCTCCCCTGCCGGCCAAGTGCTTGCAGAAAGACCGTTCGCGCATTATAGTCACTATGGTCATTCTGGTTATAGGTGAAACGATGCAAACATCAACGCACGATGATATGAGTTGGACGGTCGCTGGCGCGAAGGCAAAGCTTTCGGAAGTCATGGAGCGCGCGCAGTTGGCGCCTCAGACGATTACCCGCAATGGAAAGCCGAGCGTGGTCGTCGTTTCTGCAGAAGAGTGGCAGAAGAAGACTGCGCGCAGGGGATCTCTCGCGGAATTTCTGTTGGCATCGCCTCTGCGCGGCGCCGATCTGGATTTTGAGAGACAACACGACGAGCCGCGTGACCTGTCACTATGAGACTTCTCTTGGATACGAACGTCCTGTCGGAAGTTACAAAACCTCGTCCCGATGAAGGTGTTTTGAAGTGGCTTCACGGGCTGGACGAAGACCGTACGTTCATCAGCATCATATCGATTGCTGAAATTCGCCGCGGCATCGCTTTGATGGACAGCGGGCGAAAACGCGATGCCCTGGGAGAATGGCTCACGCATGACCTGTCTCAGCGCTTCGAAAACAGGACTATTCCGGTGGAGGGGCCTGTCGCCCTGGCCTGGGGCGATCTCATGGCGCTTGCCAAGCTAAGCGGTCGTGGGCTCGCCTCGATGGACGGGCTGATTGCAGCCACTGCCGTCGCTCATCAGTTGACGCTTGCGACACGTAACACCAAGGATTTCGGAGGATTCGGAATAGATATCATCGACCCATGGGCGGACTGATCAGCCCCCTGTTTCATCTTAACCCTCTATTCACGGCTCAAGCGACGACGGCTATGTGAACTATTCTGACAGCGATATTATGCGCGCCGTGGACGCCAACGCATTTTCGGCCGGTAAGGCCTATCAGCGCCAAGGGCGCGTCATTGCATTTCAGTGGGATGGCGATAGTGGCATTACCGCTCATGTGCAGGGATCGGACCGCAAACCGTATCGTCAGAGCATTTCCATCGAAACAATTCATAGGGGACGGGTGCTCATCGAGGGGGATTGCTCCTGCCTCGTTGCCTTCAATTGCAAACACGTCGCGGCAGGCCTGCTGCATGGACTGGTTGCAAAGCCATCGACGACAATGGGCACCTCGACGATGCACCGGGCACCACGGACCCAGCTCCACTGTCATTGACCAGCCCCGTTGCCGACTGGCTCAACCGCCTGCGACAGGCCGACGCCAGGAGCCAGGGGGATGAAGACGATCGTCCCCAACGGCTGATCTATATTCTGTCGCCGGAGCACGACCGTGCCTCCATGCCCCTGCTGCGGCTTGAGATCCGATCGGGGAGGATTTTGAAAGACGGGACGATGTCACCGACCTCCACAGCCTATAGCATGGAGAATTGACATAGCCGCTCCGAGGCGAAATTCCTGCGCAACACCGACCGGAAAATCCTGCAGGTCATCACTTCCATTCCGCGCTCGGCATTGCCAAGTTGTTTGACTCTGTTTGAGCTTGACGTGGGCGTTTACAAATCAGGCCTTCATTTCAGCGGTGTACTCGGCCCACAGGCTGAACGCATCAGCCCGAGCGCAGCGGTATGAGATGGAGGTAAGATTGTAGCGGCGGGGACGAAAGATCGTGTTGATTTGATCGTGGGCTGACAGGAAGCGCTGTGCCTGACGCTGCGATTTGAACCGCCCCATGATCTTCTCGCGTTTTCTGGTCAATCAGTGGGAGTTTTCAATTCTGTTGTTCAGGCCCTTGTGAGCCCGATGATCGGCATTTGGCGCGATGGTCTGGATCGGCTTGACGTAGCTGCCAAGTTTGTCCGTCACGACGACGCGTGGTCGACCAAATTGTCTGACCAGCCTGGAGAAGAAACGCTTGGCAGCCCTGGTGTTGCGGCGAGCTTGAACCAGGATGTCGAGAACATCACCGTCCGCGTCGATGGCGCGCCACAGCCAGAATTTCTTGCCGCCAATCGTTATGACGGCCTCATCCAGATGCCACTTGTCGTTCGGCTTTGGCCGGTCCCTGCGGATGCAATTCGCAAAATGGCGGCCAAAGCGGTCGACCCAGAGCCGAACAGTTTCCCGGCTGAAAATCACGCCGCGCTCGGCAAGCAGGTCTTCCACATCGGCTGTGCTCAGGGCAAACCGGTGATAGGCCCAAACCGCATAGGCGACGATCTCACGCGGAAAACGAACCCCCTTCAGCCGAGGAAATGAGCCAGGCATTTTCATGCCGCATCGATAATCGAAGTCAACGTCTCAAAGAACTTGGCAATGCCATGGCGCCTGGGCGTGGCGGTTGAACACGGCGTACATCTAAATGGCGGCTGGCGACGCCTTCGAACACTTTACGGATAGCCGGGGGGAAACGAACATCTGCGGCTCCTTAGGGGTTGCGGCTGAAGCGAAGCCTGATCGACCCCACTGTTCAGTCCTTTGATTACCCCTCCTCAGCCGGCGCCTCGCGGGCAGCGGGTCAAGGGCCGCCGTCGGGCGGGCGGCAGCTTCACCCTTGATGCGTTGGGCCGCGTATGCGGCAGCTCTCCTCTTTCCCTCCTCACCTTCAATTCCTCATTCCAGTCCCCAGCTTCCGGCCTCAGCCGCGAGAAATCACAACCGGCGCATTCCGCCATCTGGCGCAGACGATCGGCAAAGACCTCACCCCGAACATTGTTGTCGGTCGCGGCCACGAGCCACGCGCCCTCCCCGGAAGCCAAGGTCTCCAACGCCTGCGCGGTCAACGGCGACCAGCCGCCACCGGTGCTGACATAGAGCGTGTCCGGTCTTGTCTGCTCGATCGCGGCCAAGCTGACGTATGACCGCACCGTTCCCGGGTGATGAAATCGGAAAGATGCACCTTGCACCGCGGGCCGTTCCACATATGCGGGTTGACCGTCCAAGGACGAGACCGGATTAGGGATTGCCAGACACAAGAGCGGGAATTGGAAACGCCAATGGGTGGAGATCCATTGCGTTCGGCCTGAATGCCTGCCGCTTGCTGATCAGGCGACCTGCAGGTTCCGATACAAGGAAGGTGTTGGGCAGTTGCTGCTTTTGGCTTTCCGAAAAGGGGAACTGTGCAGCAACGCTCGATGCGCCAGACCACGTGGTCATTGAACGCGTCAGGGATGAAAGCCCGAAGGGAGAAGACTCGCGTCCCGAGGCTTGTGCGTAGCCACAGCCCGCCCCGACAGGGCGACGTCACCCCCTTCTGTGGAGGCCTCGTTGTCTCCGGTGTGCAACGGTTGGGAACATCACAGTTACGTCGAATTCTGCATGCTGCCACCATACTGTCCAATATTTCGATATAAAATTTGGTCAGTATGGCAGCACCGGTTGCTAGTGACCAAAATTTGGGCGTTGGTGCGGGGATTAGCAAATGTGCGGAAGTCGGTCTTTGATGGGCCGATTATTTGGCTGCTCCCGTCGATGCTTGGCAACGAACGGATTTCGGGCGTCCGCAGGCGAGCATTCGGTTAAGGATGGCGACGCCGATCACAGCTTCAGTCTGCTGCGCGCGGAATGAACGAGCACGGAGCCGCGGACCGATGACGCCCTTGTATCGACCCATCGCGGTTTCAACCAAAGCTCGTTTGCCATAGCCGGTAGATGCCTGCCATTTCAGCCGACCATCTGCCTGCATGGCGGCAATGTGGTCGTCTCTCTGACAGGATGCTTGGGCGCAGGGCCGTTCAACTGCATTCGAGCGCGGTGGAATCACGATCTTGGCGCCTGGGCTGTGACGCAGCACTGCTTCATAGGTGGGAGTGCCGTCATAGGCGCCATCGGCAGTGAGCTGGTCGATCTCATCATCGATCTGATCCAGTAAAGGCTCCAGCTGCGAGGCATCGCCGGTGTCCTGATCTGTCAGACTATGTGCAATGATCTCGCCACTGTCGGCATCGACAGCCAGATGCAGCTTTCGCCAGCCACGGCGGGACTTTACGCTATGCTTCTCCTCGAGCCGTTGTCCCGCGCCATAGATCTTCAACCCGGTACTGTCGACCAGAACGTGAATGGGTCCGCCCGCCACATGCTGCCGGTCGTTGCTCCTTGCCGATAGCTTCCAGGTTCTGGCCCTTCGGCTCAGCGTGGAGTGATCGGGCACAGCCAAATCCAATCCCATCATGTCAAGCACCGAACTCACAAGCCCTTCACTCTGGCGCAAACGCAATCCGAATACCATGCCCAGCATCAGAGTGGCTTCGATCGCAAGATCCGAATAAAGAGGCTGGCCACCACGCGTCTTGCGACGTGGGGCTGTCCAACCTGCCAACGCTTGCGGCGTTATCCAAAGGGTCAAACTGCCACGGCGGCGAAGGCCCGCCTCATACTCCGCCCAGTTCGTCACCCTGAACTTCATTTTACCGATGTGATGACGGCGGGCGGCGTTATGCTTATGCGGCATGCTGGATCAATCTTGCTATGTTCTATCGTAGCCCCATAGTTGGAAAACGTTCAAATTTGATCCCCGCACCAACGCCGCTGTCATGCCGATTTTCGTGTGATCGTAAGCCATTGATTCATGAAAAACGATTTACTAAAGTAACTCTATCCGAATATTTTGGTTCCTCACTTAACATGATTGACTGCTAACCTCCGATAAGTATCCCTTATCGGAGTCATCTCGTAAATATTAATCGTATTGAACCTCGCTAGCGCGAATTGAATACTTGCGTTAATTTTGCGCGACCACGAACAGACTGGCCGCGTGCATGGAGGCAATATTTCCCACGACCATCACAGCCAAACGGCTCGTCTACGCCCTTTCAGTTATTGCACTTAGAGCCCTCGCGTATTATATTGGCGATCAAGGAGAAATCGTCATGGCCAGCCAACTCATCCATTTCGCCGGATTGTCGGATCGCGACCGTAAGGTAGCGCTGCCCCTGCCGAAATTGGCCGAGGGAGACAGGCTGGAGCTGCATGTTAGACACGAAGGTGGTGAGAAGCAGACACACTCGATACCGCCCTCAGCGGCCGCGGCAGTGGAAACGCTTTTGGCGCATATGCTTCGCGGCGAGCGTGTAGCAGTGCTCGCTGAAGACCAGGAACTGAGCCCGACCGAGGTGTCGGCTATTCTCGGCGTCTCACGGCCGCTCGTCGTGCTTCGCATGGACCGGGGTGATCTGCCATTCCGTTACGTCGGCAAACACCGCCGCGCTCTGTTGAAGGATGTGCTCGTCCTGAAAGCCCGGCTTGACACCCGGCAGGTTGCGATGGACGCGCTTGCCGAAGACACCGAGGACCTGATTCAGACCCATGGCCTCTAAACCGCCCATCGCGGTCTATGATGCCTGCGTCCTCTATCCGTTTCATCTGCGCAATGTCCTGATCCAGTGCGCCTTCGATGGCCTTGTCGAGGCGCGCTGGACTGACGACATCCACGATGAGTGGATGCGCAATCTTGTCGCCAACACACCAGGTTTGCCCATAGAACGTCTGGCAGCCACGCGTGATCGGATGAAGGCCGTCCTGCCGGACGCAGACGTGGCGGACTATCTCCCGTTGATCACGAACCTCAAATTACCTGACCCTGACGATCAGCATGTTCTCGCAGCCGCCATCGCAGGGAAAGCCTCCGTTATCGTCACATGGAACCTCAAGGATTTTCCAGCACGAGACATGCTCTCCTCCGGTGTGACCAGCCAGTCGCCGGATGATTTTCTGATCGCTCTCCATGCTGCGTTTCCAGACGCGCTCATCTCAAGCGTTAAAAGTGCTCGGCGCAATCTTCGCACGACAACGCCATCGGCTGAGGCCTTCGTGGACGCACTTCAGCGAGGCGGGTTAAAGAAGTTTTCAGACGCGTTGAACCGGAACATCACCGCGCTGAACTAGATCCGACGAGGTCCAGATGAAGCGAGGGTTAGTGAAACTCCTAACACGGCGATCGGCGACTTTACTCCCCATCAGGGTCCGCCTCGGCTGATAGAAGTTCATTCTGAACAACCTGCCGACTGAGCAGCCCCGCATCCTCAAGCGCCTCGATGTCGGGCAGATCACGCAGCGTTTCCATACCAAAGGCGGAGAGGAAATGCTTCGTCCCGCCAGCAGATCTTCGACCATCCGCAGGCTCAGCGGAAACCGGAAGTATAGCCAGACGGCGCGGGCAATCACCTCAGCGGGAAAACGGTGGCGACGATATAGGGGATCACGAAACGATCTGGTCATACCGCCTGATCCCACATTTTCCTCGACGGCTGGTTAAATTTACAGTGCCTGACACGCTCCTCGCTTGTTACGCGCGACATATAGAAAACAGCGCTCGCCAGCCGCAATCCGATCCCCATTTACCCAAGCTGTTGTGTCGAAAGTGTGCACAAATTCTAAAGGCGTCCTGTCGATGGAGATAGATCGATCGCTCCAGCAAAATGAAAGCCCAATGCATGCGTTACGTGAATTGGCAATGCGATGCCCGCATCCCGCGCCTTTGAGCGTAGTCGCCGCAAGACAGCGTCGATGCTTCGGGTCTCCAAGCTGGTCTCCGGATAGCCCATAGCGCGGGACAGCACCGCGCGCGAAACGACCCGCCCCTTCTCTTCGGCGAGTTTTACGAGCAACTTGGCTTCGCGCCCGGATAGGATGATTGCCGTTCCCTGCGGCGACACAAGTCGCTGGGCGGTGCCATCGTAGTACCAGTTCGGACCAGATTCGCTTCGTGCTGATGATGTGCCACCAGCCTGCTTAATCCGACCGGCAAGATTCCTGATTGCAAAAACGAGCTCATCGCCGTCAACCGGCTTAGTCAAATATAGATTGGCTCCCTCGGCATAGCCTTTAAGCCTGTCCTCCCGCATCGTGCGCGCAGTCAACATTATAATGCCAATATTCGTCTTACCAGAAATCAACCGTGTGAGGTCGAACCCATTGGTATCGGGCAAGTTTACGTCAACGATGGCGACATCGAACATTTCCGTAGCGAATGCCTGATCGAATTCTCTGCCATTTGCCACTGCCGTCACCGCAAACGCGTTAAGGCGGAGAAAATCCGTCAGGCCCTGGCGCAGGTCGAAATCATCTTCGACAAGTATCAGTCTGACGGGATCATTTCCGTTCAACCGATGCGCATTATTCGTTGTCATGGCTTCGCTATCGTCGTCTTGAATGCAGTCGTGCCGGGCGCTTGCGCGGCCTTTTTCAGATACCTAGCCTGCCGCGCGGCCGATCGCAATCAGCCAAAGTTCGTAAGGCGATCAATCATTTCCGGGATGCGGCATTCCGGAGGCTTGCCGTCAGAATGATCCTAAGGCTAAGGCCATCCCACCGTCGATCTAGGTGATGAGCGGCAGAGAGATTGTCGCTTCGGTTCCGACCCCTTCCCTGGCTGAAAGAAGGAGGCGGCCTCCATGTACATCGGTGGCCCGTTTGACGAGTGACAGACCTACGCCGCTTCCCGCGATATGAGCGGCGTTGGCGCCACGCACAGCGTTCCCGGCGAGAAATTTCGCCGGCTCGTCGACCAGGCCTATACCCTCGTCCCTGATGCGCAGATGAGCCTCGTCGGCATCGCAGAATACATCAAGCCAGATCGTCGTCGAACCGACCGGCGCCGAGAACTTGAACGCATTCTCGAGCAGATTGATGACCGCGAGACGGATCATTTCAGCATCCGCTTGAACTCTTCCAACCCTCGCCTCTGTTGTCATGGAAAGGTTTAGGTTTGCTCCGTGGAGGAGATCGCGTGCGCTGCGAACCGTCGTTTCGACGATCTCCGCCAAGCCGACATCCGAAAAGACCGGCTGATATGCTACCCCTTGTAGCTTGCTACGTGTCAGGTTCACTTCGAGCACCTCGACCAATCGCGCGACGCCTCTATGTGCTCTATCCAACCGCTGTCGATTGGGATCGTCAGCCTTTGGCAATGTCAGCCCGATGCTCTCCAGATTGGTGCGAATAACGCCGAGAGGGGTCCGGTATTGGTGCGAAATCACTTCCATAAAGCGCACCTGCCTTTCCTGCGCCTGCAACTGAACTGACAAAGCGTTCTCCGCGACCCGTTTTGCCGCTTCGAGTTCGCGTGTCTTTTCCCGCACCAGATGGTTGGCATGTTCCTCGGAAACCGTCGCCGCAACGAGGGCGCGACGATCGGCATCCCTAGCTGCGGCCTCCGCATTGCGTAGCCGCACGGCTAGGGATCCGGTTAGAAGAGTAAAATGGATAATACTCGTTGCAGCATACGAGCCCGCAACCCAACTCGGGAGTGCCATAATACCGTAACGTTGGCCATTGGTCGCAATCAAACCGGCCCAAAGCAAGCCGAATGCTGCTAGGTTTAGGCCATGTTGCGCGTTGCGCGAGCGGCCGAAGTCCAGTACCGCCACGCCCATTGCCAAGGTCGTCAGCACGAGAATGACAGGGCCAGCCAAAAGCACAAAGTAGCGGTTGACACCCGCGAACACACACATGACGCCGATGGCCCCAGCAACGGCCGCGAACCAAAAGTAAAGCGCCACAAGCGGGTAGCGGCGCCGGAGCTCCAGAATTCCCGCGATCGAGAGCGCGCCGGCAGTCAGACCCAACCACGACGAGGCACTGGTCAAATAGTCATTGCCTAGGCCGCCGTGCTCAAAAAACAACAGCCGCGCCAGGCCAAGGCTGCCAAAGTATGTCGAACTCACGGCGAAGATGTCCAGCGCGAGAATTATGTAGAACTTTTTCTTGTCGAAATAGAAGAAGAAGAACTGGATGACGAGCAATATGCCCATGCCTCCAAACCACGCGCCCCGCATGATATTTTGAACGATCGCGCCGCGCATGAAGTGAACCCGGCAACGTTGCCAAGTCGCATTCAGCACCTTGCTGACGGCCGTCTTGATGCTCTCATGGGCATCGGAGACTACGAGCTTCACACCTCTCAAGCCTCGACGCGTCAGCTTTCGTAGGAACTCCGTCCAGATCGGCTCGGCCTCGGACGTGCCGATCTCCAGCCCAAGCACCTCCCGGCGTCCATCCGTGTTGGCCCCGACTGCGATGATGGCAGCAACGGACACAATGCGCCCACCACGTCTCACCTTGAGATAGGTGGCATCGATCCAGACGTATGGCCATTCGCCCTCGATGGGGCGGTCGAGAAAGGCCTTTACCTTGACGTCGATTTCCTCGCAAAGCCTTGAGACTTGACTCTTTGAGATGCCTGACATGCCCATGGCCTTCACCAGGTCATCGACGGAGCGTGTCGAGATGCCCTGGATATAGGCCGCCTGTATGACCGCCGTCAGGGCCTTCTCGGCCATGCGGCGTGGTTCCAGCAAGCTCGGGAAGTAACTCCCTGTCCGCAGCTTGGGAATACGCAGCTCCACCGTTCCAGCTCGCGTTTCCCAATCTCGATCGCGATAGCCATTCCGCTGGGCGAGACGAAGCGCGGTCTTCTCGCCATAGCCCGCACCCGTCGCTGCTCCCACTTCCAGTGCCATCAACTTCTCGGCGGCAAAGCCAATCATTTCGCGCAGCAAATCGGCATTAGCGCTCTTCTCAACAAGCGAGCGCAGGTTCATCATCTCGTCGGTCATCGGTGGTGTCCTTCAGGTTGGTCATAAGCAACCCGACCCTACCGGAAAGCACCGATGGCTATGAAACCCAGCTACACCACGCGCTGGGACACGATCTTGCCCGCCCTCCAGGAGCATACTTTGACTATAATATTTTTTGTCAATTACAGATTGACAAAAAGAGCATGCATTAAAGTGATCTTGATCTTTACTTTGAACTTATGTTATGCCGTCTACTATGAATGGACAAAACACGGCAAAGCTAAAGTACCTGATCCAATCAGTCCCGCCGGGATTCCTCGTCGATGCGGCCTGGACGGCACGCCATGCGATCTCACGGCAATCTGTATCGGCGTATATCAAACAGGGTTGGCTCGAGCGGATCGCGACAGGCGTCTACCGGCGCCCATTTTCGGCAGGAGAAACGTCGGAACCCGTCACGGGCTGGAAAATTCCTTTGTTATCCGCGCAATGGATCATGGGACATGCGTTCCACGTCGGAGGTTTGACCGCTCTTGGATTGCGCGGCCATTCTCACTACCTGCAGCTTGGCGGTGATACACGCGTGTACCTCTATGGCACCGATATCCCTGACTGGCTCATGACGTTGGCAACCGATGCGAGGTTCGCTCGGCGAGGTCATGGACTCTTCCCCGACGCGAACGAAGGCGTAGAGAACAACGAATTCAGCCTCTCCGATAATCCAGATGAGGAACTGGCCATGAGCCCGTGGCGCTGGCCTATCAAGATGTCGACTGCAGAGCGGGCAATACTGGAGATTCTCGATGAACTTCCGAAAAACGAGAGCTTTCACAACATCGACATGGTGTTTGAGGGAATGGTCAATCTGCGCCCGAAAATGTTGACGACGCTGTTGACCCAATGTCGCAGCGTAAAAGTAAAACGCCTTTTCTTCGTCTACGCCGACAAACACGCGCATACGTGGCTCAAGCATATCGACAGATCGCAAATCAATATGGGACGCGGCGATCGAGCACTTGTCCCAGGCGGGAAGCTCCACCCGATTTATCGCGTAACGGTCCCTGCCGACCTGCTGCCAAAGGAGAATATCGATGGCGCGTGATCGCTATATGCGGCAGGTCGAACTGCTGGTCCGGACGTTGCCCTACATCGCTCGGCAGGATGTCTTCGCCCTCAAGGGTGGGACGGCCATCAACCTGTTCTACCGGGATATGCCGCGCTTATCGGTCGATATCGACCTCACCTACCTTCCCATCGAGGATCGCGACACGACGCTCAGAGGTATCGACACCGCGCTTGACCGCGTTCGCGACGACCTGCTGAAAAACCTGCGCGGGATCGACGTGCAGCGTATCGCCGGCGGCGGCAACAATGACACGCGGGTGCTCGTCCGGCAGGGTACAACCGAAATCAAGATCGAGACCTCGCCGGTCGCGCGTGGAACGGTGCATCCTCCGGAACTGCGGGCGGTAACGGAGGGAGTGGCCGAGGCGTTCGGCTTTGCCGAAATGCAGGTCGTGTCATTCGAGGATCTTTTTGGTGGCAAGCTTCATGCGGCCGTGGACCGTCAGCACCCGCGCGATCTCTTCGACGTGAAGCTGCTCTACGACAACGAGGGGCTTACCGATGCGCTGTTTCGGACCTTCCTCATCTACGTAGCAAGCTCCGGCCGCCCCCCGCATGAGCTGATCAGGCCGTCGCTGTCCCAACTCGAAGACGCCTTCGTGAAAGAATTCGAAGGCATGACTATCGCGCCCGTCAGCCTGGTTGAACTAAAAGATGCGAGAGCGCGCCTCATTGATGACCTTCGAACTCGACTCGATGATAATGCAATGCGGTTCCTGCTCACTCTCCACGACGCGGAGCCGGATTTCGACGCCATTGGCCTGCCGCAGGCGGCGGCCCTACCGGCAGTTCGGTGGAAGTTGCTCAATCTTGCAAAGCTGAAGCAGCAGAACCCAGATAAGCACGCGCTGCAGCGTGGGGAAATCGAGAACGTGTTTGCTTAAGCGACTGCGTTCCCAAGCACGGCAGGCCGCAGGTTCCCTGCTCAGGCACTTGCGGCCGGCCAGTCATTTGCCGGCTCTTCGACAGCGTCAAGAATTTCCGGCTCATACCCGGGCCACTGGAATTCATGCGAGGCCCATTCGACACATTTCCTATGAAAAGCGCCCATGGATTGCGTCAGCGGAATGCCTCCGTTTTGCTCGGCATAGCGGAGAAGCTTCATGCCATTGGCGGCAAGTGGGCTCGCTACCAGTTCATCCTGATGAAGAGCCAGAGACAAGTACACAAACGGAGAGAGCGTGGATGGGCGAAACATAGGAGGATAACGACCGAATCTCTCATCGCCGTCATCTGCCCCGACACGAATTGATTTCGAACTCTCGAGACACCGCATCCCAACCTATGCGTCTTGATCTGGCAAGAACAGCGATTTTAGTTTTCACGCGGACTGAGCCGGTTTCCCGGCCAGAAGTATGAAGAAACCCATCGGCAAGTGTGCCGTGAAGGCAGGAAGACAGGCGCTGGGCTTCAGCTGTTTGGAAGAACCGCGGGTATCGCCGGGATTTGTGGTTGATCCGGTTGTTCCAGTTCCGCCTTCTGCTCAGCCGGTGGGCTGAGCTCAGACTCAACCGGTCTCACGACTGGAGCGATGAAACGGACCTCGAAGTTCCCATCGAAGTCGACAATCGTCTGAACTGCTCCGTTCTTTGCGGCGTCGAGGAGATCGGCAACATGCTCCTCGGCGCCCTTCCTGCTCCACTCATTCTCATGTTCATTCAACGGCATATCTCCCACACCCTTATTGGCATCAAGACAAACACTCCAGCGACCCCTTTTGTTCGCCTTGACGTCCGCGTTCAACAATTTCCTTCAAAACTGTCAGTGGATGTGCGGATCGCTGCTGAATCTGCGCTTGCCCGCCACCAGCATATCGAGATCGGGGGCGAGAACGTCCTGCCGTTCTGCAAAGGTGACAAACAGGCCGCGCGCGGTCTCGGCTTCGAGATGGCCGTTCAGTGCGGCCAGACAGGCGTTCGTGGCAATGGTGTGCGCCCGGTCACGACTGGCAGCCGGCCAGTCCATGAGGAGCTGATAAGCGTGTAATACCGATTTAACCGGCGTCGGAATTCCAAGGCCGGTCAGAATGGTCACGGGTGTTTTGAACGTATCGGGTTTCATGATGTCTCTCCGTTTCAAGCCCGATTGTTGAAAAGGAGGGGCGCCGACCCTTCGGCGCCCCGGACGTCAGGGTTTATGCTGCCCTTGAGGCTTCGATCTGAACCGGATCGCCCAAAGACTTGGCCGTGCCGATCTCGATCCTGCGTGGCTTCATCGCTTCAGGGATTTCCCGGACAAGATCGATTGAAAGCAGGCCATTTTGAAGGTCGGCACCCGTCACCCGCACATGGTCGGCCAGCTCGAAGCGGTGCTCGAACGGGCGGCCTGCGATGCCGCGGTGCAGATATCCCTCAGCCTGAGCCTCGCCTCTCTTTCCTGTGATCGTCAAAAGGTTCGACTGGAAGGTGAGGTCAAGATCGTCCTGCGAAAACCCAGCCACGGCCACCGAAATACGGTAGCTGTCATCGGCCGTCTTGACGATATCGTAGGGCGGCCAGTCGCTGATGGAACGGGCGCGCTGGGCGTTTTCGAGCAGGTTGAAGACCCGGTCGAAGCCGACGCTGGACCGAAACAGGGGTGCATAATCGTAAGCTGTTGCCATAACCACATCCTCCGTAAAGCAACATGGACATGAAGGCGCCAAAGGGGTCGCCTTCGGTTATTTCCGGCCCTCGATGAGCGGCCGTGACAATCGATTTTGGTGGTGTCCGACAGGGTTTCAAGAGCGGGCCCGCAAAAAAAATTGAGGAGAGCGATGATGCCTCGCCACCAGAATCCTCGCTCAGAAAACGACGCCCGTTAGCGACCCCTCACCTGCGCTCGCGCAACGCCTCGAGCACCACCGCGAATGCAGGCGAAGCCTGCCTGCGGCTTGGGTAATAGATATGATAACCGGGCCAAGACAGACACCAATCGTCCGGCATCGTAACGTTAACCGCGCGGCGATTTGCCTGTGCGATTTTGCGGCATGACCCAAACCATTCGTGATCCCCTTTATCGCGGCCACCGGTTCCCGGCTGAAGTGATTGCCCAGGCCGTCTGGCTCTATCTTCGTTTTCCGCTCAGTCTGCGGATGGTCGAAGACTTACTGGCGGCGCGCGGGATCATTGTCTCGCACCAGACAGTCCGCCTTTGGGTCGATAAATTCGGTCGCCACTTTGCCAATGAAATCCGGCGCCGGTCAGCCGGAAAGCTTGGCGATAAATGGTATCTCGATGAAGTCGTCATCTCCATCGGCGGCAAGAAGCACTGGCTGTGGCGGGCCGTTGATCAGGATGGCTTTGTTCTCGATGTGCTGGTGCAGCGTCGCCGTAATACCAAGGCAGCCAAACGTCTGATGCGAAAGCTTCTCAAAGGACAGGGTCAAGCACCCCGTGTGATGATCACCGACAAACTCCGATCCTACGGCGCGGCCAAACGCGACATCATGCCCGGCGTCGAACACCGTTCGCACAAAGGGTTGAATAACCGGGCGGAGAATTCACATCAGCCGACACGACGGCGAGAGCGCATCATGAAGGGCTTCAAGTCAGCTCGACATCTCCAGCGTTTCGTCTCCATCCATGACCCGGTCGCCAATCTCTTCCACATTCCACGCCACGATATCCCGTCCCGCCATCACCGTGAACTGAGAACCACAGCCATGCAAATGTGGAGTGAGGTCGCGCGCCTGCAAGCGGCGTGAGAGGAAGCAGCGCATGCCAATCTGGGCCGCAGCCCTTTAACTTTACGGTGCCCCCGGAAGGGATTTGGAACCAGTCTCATCGATCGCACAGTCTCGGCCGATCTTGGTGGCACCGCGCAGCTTGATTTCTTACCCACCGGTTTATGCGCACGTTTTGTGATCCCAGCTGCACATTTGCACGCTGTCGCGCCATTGTTGCTTCCCGTCGAGCTTCGATCAGCTCCGCTACCGACAGTCCTCATCGGGTTGACGATACTTCTCGTCGAGGATCAGTCTCTGATTGCGATGGACGTAGAAGAGATGCTTAAGGAGCTCTTATGCGAGGAGGTGATGACAGCGTCCTGCGTGTCTCACGCCGTCCGCCTGATTGACGAAAACATCCCCGATCTAGCCATCCTCGACTTTAACCTGGGCGACGAAACGTCTGAGGCAGTCGCTGACCAACTTGCCCTGCGGTCCATCCCATTCATTTTTGCCACGGGTTACCGCGACGGCACTGGGGTACCAGCACGGTTTGCCAGCATCCCGGTCGTGCACAAGCCGATTTCGCGAGACTCACTTTCAGAAAAGCTAGCCCTGGTATTGCCGATAAGGCAGCAATCCCAACGCCATCCCGCCTGAACTACAGCGACATCATCGTGACGAGGTTCGCGAACGCACAAGTCGAAATGTGTAATCGCAGGCACATTTCACGCAAGGTTTATCGCGTTCCATTGCCTCTCAGTTTGCTTCCAAGCTGGCAAACGCAGTCTCGGCAGATTGAAAAGTTGCGGTGACAAATTCGAGCACCAGTTCCATGTCCAGGGGCCTTGCCTCAAGCAGCGTCAGATATGATCGCCACTGATCACCGGGCATTGACTGTGCCGCAAGATGCCGGGCGCCAAAGGTCGCGGCCATTCCGAGAGCCTCGGCGCGCCTAAAAAGAAGTATCGACCCCAAGGCGGAGCCTTCGACGACATAAAGCGTTCCGACGAGTTCCTCCAAGGCCATCGGGCCAGCGTCAGAAGACTCAGTGCGAATAGCGGTCAGATCGAGGTCGATCATATCCTCCGCCAGAAGATTACCCAGCGGCTGGAACGCGTAGCCGGCAAACACCTGCGACCAAACGACAGGCGCAAGCTTCGCTTCCAGGGGTAGACGGAACGCGGCAATCCCAGCGACATAGCGTCGGTACGCGCCACGCGTGTCAAGCGGTCCGACAAGTCTATCACGCGATGCATGGGCATCGGCACTCCGGTCACGCAGAAACATTCGTCGAGAACTGATCAAGTTTAAGGTCCTTTGCAGTGGGGCGGCTGGTTGTAGCCGACACGCTCGTTCGTTTAGAAGAGGCATTATCCCTGCTCCTCGAGGGGTGGTCTAATCTGGTAGAGGTCTCGCTGGTACCATTTCCAGCTTTTTGCCTAAACGTATGGTAGTGCTACCGCTAACGCCCATCACCGAACTGATGCGGGGTGGCAACGGGGAAGCGCGATGCATTCAAAACCAGTTGAGAAGAAACCGAATATGAATGTTTCGTACGAGCCCCCAGCGTTTGCGAAAAGACATGGAATCCGCCTGGAAGATGCGCAACGTATTTTAGCGTTGCACAAGGGCGACCACGATTCTTCGAACAGGGCTGCTCATAATCTCAAAGGATTGAATTAGGGACACGTGGCATTCCGCGAAGAATGCGCGCAGTACCAGCACGGCACTGCGCGACTTTCCTTTAGGCCGCAGTCACGGACAGCATGTCAGGCTCTGCGTCCGTGACGAGCGTCTGCCTGGCCAGATGCCCCTCCAGTATCGACAAAATATCGCCATCGACGTCCTGATCGAATTTCCGGGCAAAGAAGTTATGGCTGGCCTTCAATTCCGCCGCATCCTGGCGCAGATATGTTCTAGGACGCAACTTGATATCACCATCCGGGACCCAGTCGATCATACGCAGGTCATCGTTGACGATCTCCCCATGGACCTGCGTGTTCATCATGACAGTTTGAAAAAATCCCTCGTCGGCAATGAAGGTGTTGCGATAGAATGCCTTGTAGCGGTCCGCGCGAACATCGTTGCAAACGAAATCACAGAATGCGCGGCTGACGATCATCCACTGGTTGCCAATATAGGGTGTGGCGCCGTCGAGGAATGGCCGCATCGTCAGCGTTTGCTCGATGTGGCCGCCTCTTTCAATGACGAACTCTCCAACGCGGCGCATTGTATCGGGACGGATGTTCTTCTGATCAAAAACTTTGATGTATTCGCGGTTTGGATATGCGCTCAGTTGGGCCATAATTTGGTGCTGAGTTTTCAGTGGAAAGTCCTGGCCGCTCAGGTTGATGAAATGACTCCAGTTCCGGTCCATCGCTAACAGGTGTTCCATGCCCCGAAGCTCGGCATCAACGAGGCTGTAGCCGCCCCACAATGCTGCGCGTCCCTCCATGACCTCTGCATTGGAATAGGGCTCAAGGAAGTCGCGCAGGTCGGCATCGAGCTTGGCACCCGAGTTCTTGTCAACGTGCACAACATAGCTGTTAAGGGGATCATAGATCGCTTTGAAGAGCCGTTTGAACTGCTCTGGAAACCGATGGACGAGGATCAGGTAGCCGATCATTCTCCGACACCGAGTGCGATCTCAACTGCCGAGACCTTACGCGAAGCCATGGGAAAGCCTCCGCCGATCGCGCCGTCGTCGGTGCGTGTCGACCAAATGGATATATTCAAGGTGGGTCCAGTTCAAATAAGCCCGGAGACTGCAAGATTGCGCTCCGGAATTCACTTGGTAACACCGACGTGGGTTTTCTTCGCACAAAATCGCACGGTCGATGAGGGAGCCGCAGTGCAATTCGATCAGCTGTTATTTGCGGCTTCCCTCGTTACCAACTGCCATCGAGTGGCGGGCCTATATCGACTCCACGCTAAAGCGAACACCAGGATGAACGGGACACCTCATTAGAGCCTATTGCGCCGCCACGTTGATGGGTGCAGTAATTGCCTATTGCGTCGAGATCGCCAGGATCACCGCGTCACCCTCCGCTCTGTTTTCGACGGCGAATTCGTGGAAATATTTGATACGTGATGGATCGGTAAGTGTAGTTCACCCAACCAGCCGCAACGAAACGCCGCATTGCGATATTGACCTGCTGCCGTGACGCATTCGTCATGATGCCAAGGTCCGTTTGAGACAATGGGATCGGCATATCGCCGACCCACCCAGCCCGCTGCAACACGGCGGCAATTCTGCGCTTGACATCCCACTTTGCAAATCGAGAAAGATCCGACCAAAAACATCCACTGTGAATACGGTATTCATTCCGATCGCACGTGAACGCTTTCTCAATTGCAATAATTCCAAGATATGCGACATTAATTAGATTACGCTTACATATCGCCAGTTGTTTAGAATCTTCTTCAACGGACCCATTATTTTGATCATCGATGTTAACAATCTGAAGCTGGTGAAAACGCAACTCACTCAGTTGTCGAAAGACCCTTTGATTGGTCTCCTAAGGTTGGAGACTGATCAAGGACAGCGGCGTGTCGTAATTGAAGAGGACCGCCGAAAGTGTAGGCGGCGAAACATCCATCGTCTCAGGCATGGAATTCCAGGGTGTTGATGAACAGGGGCTAGCTTGGGAATGCGAGCTTCTCGGTCGGTGGGCGCCAATGTCTAGGCTGCCGCCGACATTTCCCGCATTGCGGTTATGACACGCGCGTGATCGTATGGCTTGCTGAAAAACCGTCCCTCGACCGGCAGAAGTTCGTCGCTGAGTTGACGGTGGCCGGAGGCAATGATGATTTTGACGGGTGGCCATCTGTCTCGCACGGATTGCGCCAGTTTCAATCCGTCCATGCTTCCTGGCATGTCGATATCGGTGAACATCAACCGGATTTCGGAATGTGTGTCGAGAAGATCGATGGCTTCGTCTGCATTCGAGGCTTCCAGTACGATAAAGCCTTCGTTTTCAAGTGATATCACGATATCCAACCGGACGAGCGGTTCGTCCTCGACAACAATAACCGTGATCCTCTTGTGCCCCATCCGTCCCACTCTCCATCGTTGACGCTGCGGGTATGTCTTTTTTTAATAAGCGAGAGCTATAAACGCGCGGACAGCGCAATTGATCCGTGAGGGAACGAATTATCTGTCAGGGTGCTAGGGCAAAATCCAGCATCAACTTCCAATTGATAGAAAGGTCATAAATCTGCACTCTCCGGTGAAATCCTCGCCGCAGGACCGCTGACGTTGCACCGGAACCCGGCGGGAGCAAAAACAATCTCGGGAGCCGTGCCAAACAGCGATCCGAGCGCGGATCGCACATATCGGGTCCCATATCCCTGCCGCGTCGGCTCGCGCACCTGCGGTCCCCCGACTTCGGTCCAGTTCATAGTGAAGTTGGAACCGGCACTTTTAGCAACCGTCCACGCGAGCTCCACATGCCCGTCGGGGTGTGAAAGTGCGCCGTATTTTATCGCGTTGGTGATCAGCTCATGCAGGCACAGCGCTATCGTAGTGCCGGCGTCCCGGCTGACAACAAGATCCGACCCAGTGACATTGATACGGCTGACGCCGTCGCTGTTGTATGGAGAAACCGTTAGGTCAATGATGGCTGAAAGTGACACCTCCTCGCCGCCGGCTTGAAACACGGCAGTATGCACGTTCGAAAGGGCCTGAAGGCGACCGGTAAAATCGCTGGCCAGGTCCTCGACGGTTGTTGCTCCCCGCCTTGTCATCTGAAAAATCGACGTGACGCTGGCCAGAATGTTCTTCACCCGGTGATTGAGCTCCAGACGCAGTTCTCTTTCCCGCTCGATGGAATCACGGACCTGGCGCTGGCGCAGTCGCACCAAAAGATTTGACTGGATGCCATTTACAAGTTCCAGCGGTGCAATCGGACGGGTATAGAACAAGAGGCGCGAACCAGGCCATGACGTCTGCAATTGAATGCGAATTCGTGCAACCGGCGCAGTGCGCTCCAAAAGAACGATGATCGGCACTTCCGACCAGTCGGGCTGCTCAGCAAGATGGGCCGCAACACTGGCGACAACCTGCGGGTTGAGCGCCTCATGCGTAATAACGATAATGCCGGGAGACAGGGCGAGGTGCTCCACCAAATCGTCGTCGACCTTGGCGCCCTGGACCTCGATCTTTTGTTCCTGAAGAAAGGCAGCAATGTAATCAGCATCCTTGCGAAAGGGAGCAAGGACGAGCACCCAGTCCAGCTCGCTGTCTTTGGGAACTCCATTCATTTCGGATCTGGAAGGGGATTATAGGCGACAACGCTGACGCTGCCGCTTTCGATCAGCAGTTCACGGACATTGAGATCATGCGGACCGTGGCGCTTTTTGACAACGGTGATGTTCCGGCGCAGCCGTCCTTCATGCTCCATGATCCGCAGAAGCAAAACGGTATCGCCGAGGAAACTGACGTCCACATCGATGCCGACATTTTGTCCGATCAAGCCGTGCTGAGCAACAATCAGCATGGTCAGGACGCCAGAGCGGGCAAGATACTTCAGCAGCGACTGGATGTCGCGAACCGCTTTCTCGCGGTGCGGCAGAGAGTTCAGATATCCAGTCAAGCTGTCGATCACGACCACGCGCGACTTGTTTTGCGTGACCGCGTCTTGAACGATTTGCCCAAATTCTCCGGGCGAGATTTCGTTGGGATTGAAATCGCGCAGGATCAGCTTGCCGTCTTTGTGGAACTGCCGGAGTTCCATGCCCAGGCCTTCGGACCGGCGGAAGAATGTTTCCAGCCGCTCCTCGAAGAGGAACAGCGCGACACTCTCACCGCGCTCGAGCGCAGCCGTCGCATAAAGGGATGACATCGTCGATTTGCCGGTGCCAGACTGCCCGATCACCAATGTTGTGGTCCCAGGCTCTTGGCCGCCGCCAAACATTTCGTCAAGCTCGGCGACCCCGGACTTGATCAGTTGCGGCTTCGGATTCTCCGAGGCCGCGCTTGGCATGATGCGGGGGAACACCACGACGCCTTCACCTTCACGGATTGCCATGTCGTGATACCCATCGGCAATCGGCACACCGCGCATCTTGGAGACCTCGATGCGGCGGCGCACGCCACCGTATTCCTCCAAAGACTTGTCGAAACGGATGACGCCGTGGGCGAGACCCTCGACCTCCTCGCCGCTGCGATCGGAGCCCGGCGTCTGGGTATCCAGCAGCAGCGCCACCACGTTCCTTTTCGCAAGAAACGACTTAAACCCGATCAACTCCCTCCTAAACCGCGGACTATCACCGGTGATCAGCCGGATCTCGAGAAGGGAGTCGTAGACGAGACGGCGGGGCTTGTGTTCCTCGATCGCCGCCTCGATGGCTTTTCTGGTTTCGTCCAGCCGCAGATCCGCCGTCAGGAAGATGCTCTGGTCGTCTGCTTCACTGACGTTCCCCGACGTCGAGAGCTCTTCGACACGGATTCCCTCAAGGGTCCAGCCGTGCGATGCGGCAATGGCCTCCAGTTCTGCTGCTGTCTGCGAAAGCGTGACGTAGATGCAGCTTTCACCGGCCTCGACGCCGGCGCGCAAAAACTGCAGCGCCGCGGTCGTCTTGCCAGATCCCGGTGCGCCCTGCAGCATATACAGGTTCGATGCCGGCAAGCCGCCGCGCAGGATCTCATCAAGGCCGGTAATCCCCGTGCTGACAACAGCTGGCTTTTTTTGTTTGGGCATGTTGGTCTTCCACTACAGTGCTTGGCGCACATTGAATTCGATGGCGCGCATCGTCCGGGGAAGAGCCGCTGGCATGTTATATTTGTCTTTCTCAAAACTTCAATAACTGGGATTACGTCCGCTCGGCACAATTTTTAATGGTCTCCCGCGATGAGCGAGGATATCGCATCGTGACGCGGCTTGTTGGGTGGCCAGGTTCCCGGACAGCCGAGCGCTCTGTTTCTCTGGCTATGGTTCCGTTTAGGCAAATTTCACAGCGAGCAAAAGATCCACCTCGTACCGGAATTGCTGGGGAAGAATTGGTAATTCTAGGCTTGTCAAACCAGGACCGCTCGCCGCGAGAGAACGGTCCTGCTCCAAACAATGAATTAACAAATACCCTAAAATCTGGCGGGTTGTTTGCTGTGTCAAAATGCCTACCTGTCACCATCGAACGGTCATAAGAAATGGAATTGTGACAATGCAGTTAGACGATCCTACCCAAACCCGCTTAGTGGCTCTCACGGCGGCCATTGTCGCCTCCTACGTGCAAAATCACGTTGTGCCTGCCAAGGGCGTTGGAGAGTTGATATCGTCCGTGCATGCGGCCCTCAATAACACGAAGAACGCAGGTTCGATCACCGTTCAACGGCTTGAGGAAAAACCAAAACCAGCGATATCGATCAGAAAGTCGATCACTGATGAGTTCCTTATCTGCCTGGAAGACGGCAAACCCTACAAATCATTAAGGCGGCACCTAAGCTCCAAATTCGGGATGACACCCGATGAGTACCGGGCGAAATGGGGACTGCCGGATGACTATCCGATGGTGGCGCCCGCGTATGCAGCGAAACGGTCGCAATTGGCCCGTTCCCATGGACTTGGACGGCTTCGACGCAAAGCCACTTGACCGGGATCTCGCCACGTACTCAAATGCCTAAGTGTTGAATTGGAACAAGTCTGGGGACGCAGTGCAGCATGGAACGGAAGACACTGACCCGGTCCGATCTGGCGGAAACGGTTTTCAACAAAGTTGGACTATCCCGAACTGAAGCGGCGGAACTGGTCAAGATGGTGCTGGACGAAATTTGCCGGGCCATTGAACAACATGGAAGCGTGAGGCTCTCTTCCTTCGGCACCTTCCAGGTGCGGCAAAAGAACGGACGGATTGGCCGTAATCCCCAGACCGGGGAAGAGGCTGCCATTTCCCAACGCCGCGTGATCACTTTTAAGGCCTCCCACATTCTGAAGGATCGAGTTCTATCCGCACATCTTGCACGCGCGGAAAAGACTAAGGCAAGGCCAGCGCTGGACGTGCTAACCCGGTGACGCGGGGTTGCCACGCGTGGGTATTGGAATGCGGCGGTGGCTTACCGGGTCCGCCCTGGAAGCCCTTGCTGACGTTCTTGTGGTCCGTTCGCAGAATTATTTGCCGAGGTAGCGGCGACGCTTCGCGTCCACCCGCAATGAGATCCGGTAGAAAGCCTAAGGTTTGATCATTAGAGGTGGCCGCCTTGATGAGATACTAACCGATGACATGATCGGCTCACGGCCCATATCGGCTGACTTTGCGAGAAGCAGGATGGTCATTGCGGTCCTCACGGCCTGCGCAATGTTGTGTTTGCCGCTTGCACGACGCGTTGCGCCGGAAGAGCGATGGTAGCCGCGTGAACGGTTAGCCTATCGTCATTCGGCGAAGAACGTTTGTCTTCCAGTACAATTGGTGGACCAGCACACCAAGGACATGGCCGCTAATCAGCGTCCAAAGGGCGACCTTGAGGATATCGGCGTGCACTTCGCCTGCTGCGCTGTAGCCGAGATAATAGGCCGCCATGCCGGTCAAAGGCATCGCGAGCAGAAGGACGTAGAGGAGGCCATGGGCGATCTTGGATACCAATACGAAAAACACAGGTTCTTGAGATGGTGAGGACGGCACTCCGTGCACCAATCGGAAAACAAGACGAAGACAGACGAGAACCAGGATGGCGCTCCCCACATAGGCGTGGATGTTGGCGCTCGCCACCTGATCGGCAGTTGCCACACCTGCTTTTTTGATGCTGCGGTTCCACGCGTTCATGCCATCTGGAAGAAGAAGATTAAAGAAAACAAGTGCTGCCGTGAGCCAGTGAACGGCACGCTGCGGCAGGGAGAACGAAGCTGGCGTCTTCAACGGAGGCATTTCCTTCTAGAATTTGCGGACCTCACAGTCTGTCATCGACGCAATCCGCGAGGTCGGCCCGTTATTCCTATCGTCGAATTTCCTACTATTTCGTGACGGTCAGCAAGGCGTGCATACCAGCCTCGTAATGGCTCTTGATGTTGCATAGGAGCACGTAAGAGCCCGGCACGAGGTTCGCCTTCAACTCGCCGTCTTCGCCTGGCTTCAACTCTGAGACTTCGCCCATGCTTTTAAGCTTCTTCTCGTCAACACGGTGCTTGGCCGCAACGATGGCAATTGCCTGGTCGGCAGACTTTAGTTTCACGAGCACCATTTCATGCTCCTCTGAGACAGCGTCGTTGTGAACCAGGAATGTTGTCTCGCCAGCTTTGATGGTTAGCTGATCCAACGTGAGGGACATGGGACCACCACCTTCTCCGCCTTCTACAACCTTGACGGTTGTCCCAGCGAAGGCAGGCGTTGCAAGACAAACGAGGGCAACGGCGGCAATTGCATTGCGGAAATGAATCATATTGGTCTACCTTTCCATTGAGAATGCCCGACCGATATTCAGCCTTACTGACAGCAAACTGAAAGCCGGCCTACCTTCAATGGCGTTTGCACAGTTGCAATGAAGGATGTGATGGCGACCATGGCAAAACCGACCTTACCAAACGATGACGAAAAGCCCGACGATCTGGTCCAACAGGTGTTGGACCACCGCGCCATGAGGGCACACAACACCAATCAGCGCTCAGTTGAATTGCCACAACGCTGGCACACAATCCGTCTCGATGCCGACGTTGCCGATTTCTACCAGGCGACTGGAGAAGGATGGCAATTGCGAATTAATGAAGCACTTCGCACACTCGCGGGAATCTGACGCACTCGCTTGGCACGTTATGCGGAGCGCGGCTGATTTAGGTGGTTTCCGACAATTGTCGCTGTTTGGTGCGGCCATGTTCACTGAACTCTTGAAGTGCCTTTGCGGCCGAAAAATTCATTAGGAATAAGTGACGATACTGTGCGGATCTGTGCCTACCAGATGCCGATATTGATGCTTTGGTCGGCCATTATGACCTGGCAGTGGGCGACCGCGAATTTGGCGCCGCAAAATAAATGTCGATGACGTGTCTTCTATTCCGTCGCGCCCTATGTTGCACATGTGCCTACTGGTCGCGCCGGGTGGTTTGCCGTGCGATCCGCGTTTCAACGAAAGAGGATTAGGACATG
Source organism: Rhizobium sp. PL01 (assembly GCF_033447125.1). Lineage (NCBI taxonomy): Bacteria > Pseudomonadati > Pseudomonadota > Alphaproteobacteria > Hyphomicrobiales > Rhizobiaceae > Rhizobium > Rhizobium sp. PL01. The sequence continues at coordinate 155,110 of NZ_JAWQUM010000011.1, forward strand.
TCAGATGTTTCCCAGCAACCTCGCAAGACCGTTCCGGCCCCCAAAGACAAGCGCCTGCGGGAGCTGGCCAATTGCATCCGCTTCCTTTCTATGGACGCGGTACAGAAGGCAAAGAGTGGTCATCCCGGCATGCCGATGGGAATGGCCGACATCGCCGCCGTCCTGTCCTCCGAGTTCCTCAAATTCGATGCGGCAGACCCTTACTGGTTTGATCGCGACCGTTTCCTGATTTCCAACGGCCACGGCTCGATGCTCCTCTACAGCCTGCTCTACCTGACGGGCTATGAGAACATGACGATCAAGGAGATCAAGAATTTCCGACAGATCGATAGCCGAACCGCGGGGCATCCTGAGTACCATCACGCCACCGGGATCGAAACGACGATAGGGCCGCTCGGCCAGGGACTTGCCAATTCCGTTGGACTTGCGCTCGGCGAACGCATCATGAATGCATCGTTCGGCGACGATCTGGTTGACCACCACACCTACGTGTTCCTCGGCGACGGTTGCCTCATGGAAGGTATCAGCCACGAGGCCATTTCGCTTGCGGGACATCTCAAACTCGGAAAGCTTATTGCTTTCTGGGACGACAATTCGATCTCGATCGACGGCGCGATCAGCCTTGCAGAATCTGACAACCAGCCGGCACGTTTCGAGGCGGCGAATTGGCATGTGCAGGAAATCGACGGCCATGACACTGATGCTATCCGGGGCGCCATCATCAAGGCGCGGCAGGTAGATGACCGGCCTTCCCTGATCGCGTGCAAGACAATCATCGGATTCGGATTTCCGACCAAGGCGGGCACCCAGAAGGCCCACAGCGATGCCCCCGGGGAAGAGGAGATCGCCGGAGCACGCGAAACTCTGCAATGGGCAGCGCCGCCATTCGAAATTCCCCAGGACCTACTGAGCGAATGGCGTCAGATAGGAGCCAAGCATGCCTCAGACCGCGCGGAATGGGCGAACCGGGTCGACGCGTCTAACAACAGCGAATTCAAGCGCAGGATGAACGGCGAGCTTCCGTCCAACTGGCGCTCAACAATCCAAGCAGCAAAGCAAGAGTTACTTGGCTCGGAAAAGGAGCTGGCCTCGCGTCAGGCGAGCGGCATCGTGCTGGACCACCTGTTTAATGCGATCCCGGAGCTGCTCGGCGGCTCGGCCGATTTGACCCCGTCGAATAATACCAAGACCAAAAACCAGGTCGAGATCAAACCCGGCGAATTTTTGGGCTCGTATATCCACTACGGTGTTCGCGAACACGGCATGGCGGCAGCGATGAACGGTTTGGCGCTTCATGGCGGTCTCATCCCTTATGGCGGTACGTTCATGACATTCTCGGACTACTGCCGTCCCTCGATCAGGCTGGCGGCGATGATGGAAGTGCGCTCGATCTTCGTCATGACCCATGATTCGATCGGACTTGGTGAGGATGGCCCGACGCATCAGCCGATCGAACACCTGAGCGCCTTGCGATCCCACAACTTGCCGTGTATCGCCCAGGCGATCCGATCGAGACGGCGGAATGCTGGGAGGCTATCATGGACACGCCGCGCCAGGCGGCCTTGATAGCCTTGTCGCGCCAGCCAATGCCCATGCTTCGCAAAGATCTGTCAGCCAAGAACCTTTCAGCAATGGGAGGCTACGTCCTCCTGGAAGCGGAAGGTGGTGTGCGGCAACTGACGATCCTTTCAGCGGGATCGGAATTGCATCTGGCCGTTGAGGCGCGGACGGTTCTCCAGAGCGAAGGCATTCGGACGGCGGTCGTCTCGATGCCCTGCAGGTCTCTTTTCGAGAAACAGGACGCCGCCTACAGACAATCGGTGCTCGGCGACACGCGCGCGCGGGTCGCAGTAGAAGCTGGCGTCCAGGACAGTTGGGACCGCTATATCGGATTGGACGGTCTATTCGTCGGCATGCACAGGTTCGGCGCGTCCGGCAAGATCGACGATGTCTACAAAAAGTTCGATATTACCACCGACGCCGTCGTTCGTGCCGGGCGTCATGTCGTCGGTTCGAATTCAATCAGGTAAAGCGGTTCGAAAAACTTTACGCAGGATTGAAGGGACCATGGCATACCCTATTCGGCAGCCATGGCTCGCGCGTGTTCCGGTACCCCTTCGTCATCCGCTTGCGGATGAATTCCAGCTTTCGGCAGCTTTATCCGGAACCACACAGCATAAAGCGTCGGGAGGAAGAGCAGGATCATCACGGTGCCTGCCGCAGTTCCGCCGATCAGCGTATAAGCCATCGATCCCCAGAACACCGAGTGGGTCAAAGGTATGAACGCCAGGATCGCCGCAAGCGCCGTCAGGATGACAGGTCGTGTCCGCTGCACCGTCGCCTCGACGACGGCGTGATAGTCATCGAGTCCCGCCGCTTGGTTCTCCTTGATCTGCTCGATCAGGATCAACGTGTTACCCATCAGGATACCTGCCAGTCCGATCAAGCCGAGGACGGCGTTGAAGCCGAACGGTTGATTATAAGTCTCGTCCATTCGCCAAGAGCTGTTGGTTTCGGATTTCCGGCGGTGAGCACGGCAGGCAATAAGCGGCGAATATTTCACAACCCATCTGTTCAGCGTCGCGTGGTCAACGGGAACGCCGCGCTCGGCCATAATCTCTTCCAGATCGCGATAGCAGACTGCATATCTGACGTAGAAAAACACCGCGTATAAAATCACGCCTTTCGGGTAGTGACTGCCTTTGAAATCGACCATGTTCGCGGAACTCAAACTACCTGCTCATCTTCCACCGGATCTATGACATCCGCCGTCACGTTGCAAACGACCCGAAAAGTTTGCGACAAAGCCTATGGTTGGATAGCATCTTAGCTGCCGTTGCAACCCAGCGCTCGAAGCTGTCGGTAAATCCGGTCAGTGTCAGTTTCTCCCGAGACGGCTTGCTTTCGTTGGCTGCCAGGGTTCCCGGCGTAGACCGTACTATTTGCAGCAACGGTTCGGGCCGCCGTTCCGGATCCGGCATCCTTTCAGACAGGCGGGGACTTGCCGCCAATCATACGAGCCGTTCAATACGCTCTCGGATATTACCACAAAGATGGCCTTCGCCGTATCCACATACTCGATGCGTTCCGGGCATTTTCGCAAACAACGCCGCTTTAATTCGATGGTTCGGAAATCAGACGTATCAAAGTACCGTCACTCGCCGCGGCGCTGATTACCGTTGCGATCAGCCGCAGTGGCCCGCGCGCGACAAACGTCTCTGGCGTAGGGCGTTGCCCGGGCCCTGGATCGACAAAGGCTGAACACTCATACTCTGAGTTCAGCATTGCGATGAATGATGTCGAGACGATTGTTTCACCGCAAGCGGCGCATCGGAGAATATACGAACCGAAATGGACGACAGATTCCGTTTTATTCAATCCACAGGAGGTGCAGGTCAAAACACTATTCATTGCGGCAATTGCACCCTTTTTTATGGCCACTATGAGGCGCCCGCCAGAATGATCGCGATAGCGAGCAGCAAGGCCCCAGCCACTTGAAGTGACGAACCACCGGCAGCCGGTTTGTCAGATTTTCTGATGGCGGAATATAACCAAAGCCCACCGACGCCATCCACAGGCCGGCACAAAACATGATGAATTCATCTATATAGGCTGCAATCATGACTTCCCACTTCAAGGCGTTGCCCTAAGCTGTTCCAAATGAGGTGAGCATCGTCGTCGGTGGCAATGCGCAGTCAGACGGATGATATAGTGGGTTTCGTTAATGGGCACCTTCGCTTTTTGTCACCAAGCCTGCCCCATCACTTCGTTTGTAGGCGATGAAAATGGGCATCCCGTACGAAAAAGGGCCGAGCCGAGCTCTTCGGCTGAACGTCTGTGGATCGCGCTCTCGCTGCAGAGGTGTTTGCTTATCTCTTGTGCAACAATGAAAGGTGCTGTCGCCAGGTGCCGTGCATAATTTGTGGAAATTGAGCATGTCCAAACCGAATTCGCCGTCATCGCGATGACAGCAGCTGCAACGCCTGTCAAAAATTCTCATGTGAGGGGTAGGGTTCAGGGCAACCGATGCGGCCGACAAAGATTGCCGGTGAAAATAGTTTAACCCAGGTTCGGCGCTAAGCTGCCTTTGAGTTGTCGTCCGCTCGATCGGTAAGTCCGCGTTGCCGGCAACGAGATATCCCTTTCCGGCTTTGGGGCGGCGCCTAGAGGCCGGCGATCTTGGCTGCACGGCACAAAGTTTCGGACGTAGCAGAGCAGCCTCAGGCTTCCGCCACCATTCCCCCCCGTTGGCAGTGACGTTCAGTTTGGCACGAGAATCTGTTGAGGGAGTGCAAGCGCTTCTAAGACTGATTCCGCGCTGGAAACGGATTGTCCTAAGGTCCTTTTTTTGGCATTACTGAAAGTTTCGCGTCTGAAAGGGAATCCATGTGGAATCGATGTAAAGCAGCAAGTCTCGCGGTGTTGTTGATGTTGGGTGCGGTTGTTTTTCCTTATGCGCTGGCGGTGGTCCCAGTTCCCGGAGCACACGCTCAAACGGAATATCTACCGGCTAACCAGGACTTTATAGGCAAATGGAAGCTCGCCGGGTCTGCTATTCGGCCGCCACGGGATCTGGCAGGGACGGCTACTCAGGAGCAGGAAGCGGCCGCGACGGAATTTCAGCAGACAGTAACTGCATTTTACGGTGCATTCGACTACCTGGAGATCACAGCGGACGGACGTTACAATTTTCATCAGCCCGGTGATCCTGCTTCAAGCCCGTGCGTCTGGTGTGGAACCTGGTCATTCACTAACGACTCTTTGTGGCTCGCCTTGGATACCGCACCCAGGCTCGACATCTATGCGAAGGGCGGCGACATGCAGATGACCTACACGGCGGAGCAGGAAGGGAGTTCTCGATATAAGTGGCTCGTCTTCAGCTGGACAAAATCTGAATGAGAGCGCCCTTGGCGAATTAGCGGCGAGTTGATGGACAGCATCAAAACGTCTCCAAGTGACGTTATTGGCGACCGCGAATTTGCGTTGTTTGATCTTGAAAACGGCTTACCCGCCTGAAAAAGAGCCTCGGTGGCGACCGGCATTGTTTATGACGTGTGACGGAAGTGGAGGAGGCCTACCGCAGATCGGATTTCCGGATGGGCGTTGGATGCATCTTGACGACACCAGCCTGCCTGCCACGCTCGAGCAACACTTCGGGTTTTCAGTCGCCATAGGCGTGTATGCGCAATCGGCGCTCGCTGATGAAAGCAGGTTTCCGATCGTAGCGAACCGTTGCATTCCAAGTGCTCTTCACGTTCTAAAGACCGCATCGCTGGAGAAACTGTCTGAGCTGGGCGGTTTCAGCGACACCGACCGACGACGTTTTCGCCCGTCGATACTCATCGAGAGTGAGGAGCAAAACGTGTTTCTGGAAAACAACTGGATCGGCAATGCACTGCAGATCGGCGACATGCGATGCAACGTGGTTGAGGGAACGAAACGATGTGGCATGACACTGATCGCACAGCCTTGGGCTCAAAGAGGATCCCGAAATTCTGCGAAACATCTTAAGACACAACCGAAGAAATCTTGGCGTTTATTGCGATGTAAAACAGGCTGGACCAGTTAGCGTCGGTGATCCGGTTTATGCGGACATCTGAAACCGGCCAGCATTTGCCTGTTCAATGTCGCTCAGGATTGCCGCGGAAACGACCACGCCAATGTCGTGGGCGCTGGTAATCCCTTGGACGAACGGCAACTTGTGCAGCAGGAACGAGATTGCTGCGCAGTAGAGGTGATTGCACAGGTTGTCTTCGAACTTCGGCCGAAAAGCTGCATCAAGATCGATACCGCCGGTTCGCACGGTACGTTCAGCGATTTCGGACCCTATCACCGATTGGGCCTGCGGTGTGGTCGCCTTGCGCACGACGCCTTGCTCGATCAGCGTCGGGAATGGAATATCGACGGCAGACATCGCATGTTGGCCTGTCGCGTCGATAAAGGCTTCGTATCGGGCGGTCTCGCCCTGATGCGTCAACACGACACCTCTCTCCACACCGTCTGCGCTGATGGTATAGTCCGCGCCCAATGCGACGATGTCCAAAATACCGGCTCGGTGCAGTGCCAACAATCTGGCGATCGAGGCGTGGGGAACAGTGGCATAATCGTCCACGAACACGGTCTTGAAATGCTTGTGAAATCGACCGAGATCGGTTTCATCCAGTTGCGGAATGGCTCTGGCTATAACCTCGTGCATTCTGATGATCGCGTAGCGCCATTGCACAGTGTACCGGTTGGCCTTGTTCTGCTCGGCTTCGGCCAGATTCTGCGCGGCCCAGACGAAGGGATCTATGCGTTCGCGCGCTGCGAAATAGGCGGATGCGACCGTCTCCACGGTCAGCATCGACAGTCCAATCTTGGCCGCATAGTCCGGATCCGCAGCCATCAGTTCCTGTTTGAACAGCTCGAAGATTTCGTCGAGAAGGTCGTGCCGGCCGGTGGCCAGAAGCGCGTCGATGGCTTCGTTCGTGCAAAACAGAGGCGGAACGTAAGGAATTTCACAATAGAAATCCGCCTCTGGTAGAAGTCCCTTGCGCGACATCATCGTCACATGGAAGTTCTCGTTGTGCGCACTCGCATGAAATTGCAGTTGTCCGGCAGCGTCGAGATAAAATGCGCCATGAGCCGTTGCCACCGTGATCAGCGCGTCGATCCCACTCAGCGATGTCCCGAGAATTCCGACAGGGCAATTGCCGATCTGCTTGAGCGCGTGTGCCGGCCATGGAGACACGAAATATCCGGGCTTCACCTCGATGTTTTCGGGCCAGTCGTGACCGGTTGCCATCACCACATGGTCGAATGCGAATTCGGCGCGCGATCCATCCGGATGCTGGACTGTCACCCGAATATCATCCGTCTGGAGTGCAATATCGACCACGCGCTGGCGCGCCCTGACATCGATGACGTGGCCATTGTGCTGTCCAGTGGCGACAAGCCGAATAAACTGCGCCTGTAGAAACTCGCCAAGAACAACCCGTGGATAGAATTCCCGCTCGTTGATCGCGTCCCGATTGACGAGCAGCCGCTGAAGGTCAGCATTCGTTTGCCGACGGAGCCATTGAACAAGCGTTTCACAGATCACGGGCAACTCGATGCTTGCAATGTTGGAGAGCATCGCGCGATCGTTGATGTCGGGATGGTAGGGTGTCCCCTTTCCCGGATCGCTCTCGGCCTCGAAAACCGTGATTGATATCGGCACAGCAGAGCCAACGAGACCTTTCAGAGTATAGATACCTGTCGGACCAGATCCGATGATTGCAATTCTGATCATACTTAAAAATTCCTCACGCCGGGACATTCAACGCAATTCGAGGAACATGGGGGCGATATGGAACACGTAAGGCGCTCATTTGTTCCCCGGCATGATCACAGCCACCTTCCTCACGGAGGGCAGGCACCTTGGCTGGACCATAGCAATGCCCACTTGTTACATGGTCCTGGGACCTTTTTGTCTGGACCGCTTCGGCAGTAGCTGATCTAACGAAAGAAAGATCAGGAGCCGATTATGCTTACCACCACCTCGGGCGTCGACTTCCTGGACGGCGGTGGCGAAATGGGAGCCCTCACCCGGTCCTTCGATTGGTCGAAAACATCTCTTGGGCCACCCGAGACCTGGCCACAAAGCCTGCGTCTCACAGTCCGGCTTCTTCTAGGTTCGCAGCAACCCATGTTCATCTGGTGGGGACCCGACCTCATCCAGTTTTACAACGATGCTTATTCGAAAACGATGGGACCCGAACGTCACCCCAGTGCGCTCGGTGCGTTCGGCCGGGCATGCTGGATGGAAATCTGGGACATCATCGGGCCGCAGATCGACTATGTTCTATCGGGGGCGGGCTCCACCTGGGATGAAGATCGGTTGGTGCCCGTGACACGTAATGGCCGGCGCGAGGACGTCTGGTGGACATACGGGTATAATCCGATCGATTTAACGGCGAGGTCGGCGGCGTGCTTGTCGTGTGCAATGACGTGACGAAAGAGCATCTCGCAGTCGAGGCGCTAAAAAACCAGACAGCGAGGCTACAGCAGCTCTTCGAGCAGACGCCGGGCTTTACAGCTGTCCTGCGCGGTCCCGACCACGTGTTCGAAATGACAAACTCCGCCTATCGTCAATTGATCGGCCCACGCGACTACATCGGACGGCCGGTGCGTGAAGTGGTTCCGGAGGCTGCTGGCCAAGGTTTCTTCGAGCTTCTCGATGGCGTGTATCAGTCCGGCAGCGCCCATGTCGGAACGAGGGTTCCGCTTGTTTTGCGTTTCGACGAGCATGCGCCTGAAAAAGAGACGTTCCTGGATTTCGTGTACCAGCCTATTCACGATTTCGACGGGACGGTTTCAGGTGTCTTCGTCCAGGGCGCCGATGTCGCCGAGCATGTCAACTCCGAAAAACGCCTGCGCCTCCTCAACGACGAACTCAAACACCGGGTCAAGAACACTTTGGCAATGGTGAGCGCGATCGCCAGCCAGACCTTGCGGGGGACCGGCCGCGATGACGCGCTCCGGGCTTTTCAGGCACGACTGAGCGCCTTCGCCAAAGCCCATGATATCCTGACCGCGAACGCCTGGGCGACGGCCGACATCGGTGTCGTGGTTGAAAACGCCCTTGGGCCCCATGAAGACAGAGTGGGGAGATTCGTCGTGTCCGGTCCGCCGATCATGCTCGGGGCAAAACAGTCCCTGTCCATGGCATTGGCAGTCCACGAACTGGCGACGAATGCTGCAAAATATGGGGCTCTGTCGGTCGAACTCGGCCACGTCGTCGTGACATGGGAGACCGTAATCGAAATCGGTGATCCAATATTCCGCTTCAGCTGGGTCGAGGTCGATGGACCGCCCGTCGCTGTGCCCAATTCCAAAGGTTTTGGATCTCAGTTGATCGAGCGTCTGCTGCATGCTGATTTTGGCGCGTCACCGACGATCACATACTCCGAACGCGGTCTGACGTGCACCTTGGAAACCCCGATGTCCAAGCTGGACAACGTATTGTCTTCACCGTTTGGCGAAGCTGATCCGAAAGATTGAAGCGGAATTTGTGGCCAACCGCTCTTCGTTTGGGCAAGCTGTCGTTGGATTCGCGGTACTATCAAAATAGGCTCTTCGTGATAATTATGGCTTTCAGTCGGGTTAGATTCGTCAGCCCAGAGCGATGAGATATCCACCGCAGTTACTCGCAGAAAGGAGCCAGTTAGCATGGACGGCCCTATCGTAATGGAAACATTCGAGGATGGTGGCATCTTCCGCCATGGCGATCACTATGACGAGATCGTCGACGAACTTGACGACGCGCTCGAGCAACGCGACGCCGGGAAGATCAAGCCCGCAAAATATCTCAAGATTTTAAAGGGTATCGTCGATCGCCACCCCCACTTCATCGACGGGCATGCGCATCTTGGCAACGCGTTGATGGAAGAGGGCAAGCCAAAGCTCGCCCTTCAAGCCTGCCTTCGGGGTATCGAAGCCGGCGACAACGCCATTCCACCTAAGTTTAAGGGCACGATAGAATGGGGCTTCCTGGAGAACCGTCCGTTTCTGCGTTCTTACCACGGCGCTGTCCTCTGCCAGCTGCGGCTCGGCAAGCGCCGCGAAGCAATCGCGCTCATGGAAAAGATGCTGGTGTGGAACCCGAACGACAATCAAGGCATCCGCTTTCTGATCGGTTCGGAATATTTGCGGGCAGGTGACACCGGAAAAGCCGAACGCATCTTCGCCGATGAGGACACGCAATACCCTCCCTATCACTATGAGCGCGCCTTGCTGCGTTTTCGCAGCGGCAGTGCCGTCTCTGCCGCGACCAGCTTGCGGCAAGGGTTTGTGGCGAACGGCTATATCGCAGAGATGTTGTGCGGCAATCCAGACCCGATGCCGCTTGCCATATGGCACGGCACGAACATGGCCGAACCTGAGACGGCGCGCGACTATCTGGAGCATTGCGGCGATCTTTGGCAGAACACGCGGGGGGCAATCGCCTTCGTGCGCTGGCTGCATATGCATCCGAAGGTGCTGATCGAGCGCGCCCGCGTCCTTGAATGCCAGGAAGCGCTTCTTTGGGAGCATGACCCAGTTCGACGTCGAACGATTCTTGATCGTGAAGAAGCGGCACGCGGACGTATCGACGACACCCTGTCCAACGAGATTGTCCACGACCGCACGGATCTGCATGGACGGCAGGTGTCGCCATGGCACTATAAGGCTGTTCAGGAATAGCGCGTCGCGGATTGCGCTAGGAGGGTTAAATGCGTGACCATTGCCGTTCCCGTCCATCGGAGATGGTGAAAGCGTAAGCGGCCGAAACATCTGTTAAGACTGGCAAATTGACAATTCTTCGCCTATTTATCGTCCGGACAGGCATTATCAGGTGAACGATGGCAATGACAGAGGATGTGGATAGGGCTTTTCACTGGCCGATTGGCGGCGGAGAAATGGGCGAGCGGATACGGTCATTCGACTGGTCCAGCACATCGCTGGGGCCGATATCGGCTTGGCCCGTGCATCTGCGCATCAAGGTCAACTCGATCGTAAATTCCCCCATCCCCCAGGTCCTGATGTGGGGAGAAGACCACGTGATGATCTACAATGACGGCTACATTGCCATCGCCGGCGGCTACCATCCGCGCGCGCTGGGTGGCCGCGTCAAAGAGGTCTGGCCGGAAATCTGGGATTGGAACAGCAAAATACTCGACGCCGGTTTGCGCGGCGAAGTGCAGTCGTTTCGAGACCAGCCGCTGGTTCTGAAACGAGACGGCGCACCGGAAACTGTAATATTCGATCTCTTCTACACCCCTATATACGATGAGCGCGGCAAGGTTGATGGCGTTCTCTGTACTGTTCTGGAGAATACCGAAAAATATCAGGCGATCAGCGCTCTTGCCATCAGCCGCGCTGAACTCGCCAGCCTCACCAACGCGCTGCCTATCCTCGTCGGCTTCATCGACGCAAGCCTGACGTACCGGTTTGCCAACGATGCTTACAAGGAATGGTTCGGTCATACTCCGGTCGAGGTGGTTGGGCGTCCGGTTGAGGAGATTATCGGAAAGCAATATTTTGAGAAGCGTCGGCCGCTCATCCTGCGCGCGCTGGCGGGTGAGACGATCGTCACCGACGCCCCGATATTGCGGCCGGACGGCACATGGCGTCATGCAGAGGTCCGGTACGTCCCGCGTCGAGCGAATGGTGGGATCGATGGCATCTACGTCCTGATCATCGACATCGATGACCGGAAGCGGTTCGAACTTGGTCTTGCCGAGAGCATCGAAAGGTTCAGAACGGCGATGGACGTCGTCCATGGCGTCCTCTGGACGAACAGTGCCGACGGTCGGATGATAGGTGAGCAAGCCGGATGGGCGGCGCTGACAGGCCAATCACCGGAAGAGTATCAGGACTACGGATGGGCCAATGCCGTCCACCCGGAAGACAGCGCGCCCACGATCGACGCCTGGAACCAGGCCGTCGCGGAACGCCGGACCTTTGTCCACGAGCATCGCGTCCGAAGACATGACGGTGAATGGCGCTCGTTTCTGATCCGGGCAAACCCTATCATTTCCGACAGCGGCGAGATCGTCGAATGGGTCGGCGTTCACACAGACATCACCGAGCAGAGGTTTGCCGAACGCAAACTCAAGGAACGGTCGGAGGATCTGGAACGACAGGTCCGCCATCGCCAACGCGCCGAAGAGCAGCTCCGACAGCTGAATGAAACCCTTGAAAGCCGTGTCACCGAGGAGATCGAGGAGCGCCGCAAAACCGAGGCGAAACTTCTTCAAGCGCAGAAGCTGGAGACCATTGGCAAGCTGACGGGAGGCGTCGCACACGACTTTAACAATCTCCTTCAGGTGGTCTCGGGAAACCTTCATCTGCTGATGAAGGACATAAGTGGAAACGAGCGCGCGGAGCGACGCGTCACCAACGCCCTTGCCGGTGTCGGCCGTGGCGCCAAGCTCGCCAGCCAGTTGCTGGCGTTCGGTCGGCGGCAGGCCCTTGATCCGAAGGTTATCAACGTCGGAAGGTTCGTCCAGGGAATGGATGACATGCTACGCCGGTCACTTGGTGAGGCCGTGGAAATTGAAACCATTATCTCCGGCGGACTTTGGAATTGCCTGATTGATCCCACAAATGTTGAGAACGCCCTGCTCAATCTGGCTATCAATGCCCGGGACGCGATGAACGGAGTGGGCAAACTGACCATTGAGGTCGGGAACGCCTATCTCGATGACGCCTACGCCCAAGCCCATGAGGAGGTCATACCCGGCCAGTACGTCGTTCTGTCGGTCTCCGATAACGGTTCAGGCATCCCCGTCGAAATCCTGGAGAAAGTTTTCGATCCCTTTTTCTCAACGAAGGAAGAAGGAAAAGGCTCGGGTCTCGGCCTGTCGATGGTTCACGGTTTTGTCCGCCAATCTGGCGGCCACATCAAGCTTTACAGTGAGGTCGGACACGGAACTACGGTCAAGCTTTACCTTCCCCGTGCTACTGAAAAGGAAGACCGCGAGGTTGTTCTGCGCTCTGGTCCGGTCGTTGGTGGAAACGAGACGATCCTGGTGGTGGAGGATGACAACGAAGTCCGGGAGACAGTCGTCGAGACCCTGACGGATCTTGGCTACAAGGTCCTGAAGGCTCCAAATGCTGATGCCGCATTGATCATTGTTGAAGCGGGAATGGCCATCGACATGCTGTTCACGGATGTTGTCATGCCAGGCACCTTGAAGAGCCCGGAGCTGGCCAGAAAAGCGCGAGAACGTCAACCGGATCTCGCTGTCCTTTACACTTCGGGATATACTGAGAACTCCATCGTTCATGGCGGACGGCTTGATCCGGGGGTCGAACTGTTATCGAAACCATACACCCGCGAAGCACTGGCCAGGAAGATCAGGCATATCCTCGCCAACCGGGCGCAAAGATATCAACCTTCGTCATCAGCTTCCGTACCAGTCCAATCGGTTCAAAAGACGGGGCCCACCGCCCTGTCGATCCTGCTCGTCGAGGATGATGGCCTCATCAGGCTCAACACCGCCGACATGATCACAGAGCTCGGACACTCCGTCGTCGAAGCTGGAACGGGAACGGAGGCAATTGCTTTGCTCGAAAGCCGATCGATCGACATACTGGTGACGGACCTCGGCTTACCGGATATGGGGGGCGCCCAGCTTGCCGAAGAGGCGCGAAGACGCCAGCCCGCGCTTGGGGTCGTCTACGCGACAGGACACGACCGCCACTCCGGTGCTTTGCCTGCAGACGCGGTGGTGGTCACGAAACCATATGGTGCCGAAGACTTGCGATCGGCGATAAAGCAAGCCTGGGAAGTTGTCCGAAAGGAATGATCTTTCGAAAACTTTGGCGGCCGCGACGAAAGGGTGGCCAATGAAAAACGGGTGAGAGAGGGCGTTGCCTTCTGGGAGCGTTCATTTGAGGAATGGGATCGTTGTGGTGCCGATGACATCGCCAGCGCTGCACGTTTGATCCCACGCCTTGAACCAACACGAACCTGCTACCCGGTAGTAGGGGCTTTGTTGCACCGATCAGTGACCAGATGATATTGAGCGTGGGATATCGATTTCAGGATTGCCTGCATGCCTCATAAGTTCAATTCCGCCCGACGCGATAAGGTTGCCAGGCAGAAACATCGGGTGACGAACTGGTCGGAGTATAACGAGAGCTTGCGCCGGCGTGGCGATTTGACCATCTGGGTATGCGAGGATGCGCGGGCGCAATGGTCAGCTGCGCGCCGGAAATCGCGAGGCGGCCAGCGGACATATTCTGAGCTTGCCATCACATTGTGCCTGACTTTGCGTGCCGTCTACGGTCTGGCGCTGCGCCAAACCCAAGGCCTGATGCGCAGTGTGGCTGGTTTGATGGGAATCAATGTCCTGGTACCGGACTTCTCGACGTTGTCGCGTCGCGGCAAGGGGCTGGAGTTGCCACCGGCACGGTGCCAATCGGCAAGCCGCGGTCCAGTTCATCTGGTGGTGGACAGCACGTGATTAAAAGTCTTCGGTGAAGGCGAGTGGCTGGAAAACAAGCACAAGACAAAGGTGAAGCGCAAACGCTGGCGCAAGTTGCACCTCGGCCTTGACCTGAGCAGCGGTGAGATCATCTGCTCCGATCTGACCACCGATGACGTCGGTGATCCCACAGCCTTGCGGGATCTTCTCGATCAGGTTGATGTCCCAGTAAACCGATTTATCGCTGATGGTGCCTATGACGGAGCGCTAACCCGTCATCTTCTGGAGACACGCCTTAGCAAGAACACTGCGGTTATCATCCCTCCACCCAGGACCGCTGTTGCCAGCGCCAACTGTGCACGCGAGCCCACTGTTCGAGATCGCCATATTGTCGAAATACATGCGAAGGGGCGGATGGGCTGGCAAGTCTCCAGCGGTCATAATCAGCGCAGCCGGGTTGAGACCCAGATGAGCCGATGGAAGAGCGTCATTGGTCGGAAACTTCGCGCACGAAACTTCGAAAATCAGCAGACAGAAGCCAGGATCGGCGTCCGTGTTCTCAACACCATGACCGGACTTGGCCGTCCGAAATTCGAGCGCACCGCCTGAAATCCGTCTGGGGTAAGGGCGACCTCAGACAAAATTTGATCGATGCAACACGGCTACCCAACGCCATGGCGAACTTGAGCATGAATTGGCCGACAGCCTCATGGATATTGACGGCTTGATCGCTGACTTTGGTCAATGTCATCCCCAGCGGCAATGTTTGCGAAATCGCCGCCGACCGGGCTTCATGCGCCTTGCCGAGATCAAGCCCGTTCCAGCCGGCCTGCATCACCGCACCCAGCATGATGGTCGGCTCGCCCTCATGACGGATGACATAGGTCGCAGGATCCTGATAGCCGCGCCGAACATCGGCCAGATCGGATAGTTTCAGGGTTCGTCCCCCGACAGCAATCGGCGTATCGGAAATTGCCTGCACGCTGTTATAGGCACCGTCAAAGCGGATGAAGACCTGTGGTCCTCTATCCGGTCGCTGTCAGTCTCCGCAGGAGCCGGGGGAAATATGCCGTTTCCCATCTTGATTTTTTGATGTCCCGAAATCACATTTTGGTCAGGCTCAGATGTGGGAGCGTGCCACGTCCGATTGTGTGCTTTCTGCTGACGACCTCACCTTGCTCGAGCGAGTTTTGAGCAAACGATGCCGTTATTTGGGCATCTCCCCCGATAGTGTCGAAGGTCAAATGCTTGCTAGCAGCCTCATCGAGCTGTTCCAGGTGGGGATGAGAAACGAGGACGAACTCAGCACTCGTTTGCTCAGAGTCGCCCGAACACTCGCTTTTCGCATGGTCGGGAGGCACTGCCCGTGCACTCAGCCTACCTCTAATGGTTGGTAGGGGATTAGGTGGGCTCAGCGTAATGTGATCGCATAACGTCCTCCTAACAGGAGTTTTGCGATGGCCGATACCGACATGTCTAAGTGGGATTTTGAAGAAAACGGGGACGTGAAGACAAATCGGCTGGTCGAATGGGGCGTCGCATCCGAGCTGGGGCAGATGGTGATGCGCGTGGGATACGTTCGCTCGCAGCGCGAGCAAGAAATCTACAACGGCACAGACAGAGCTCCTCATCAAATTCAAGTTTCGATCTCGGCCGCCGCCGCACGGGACTTGTCGATGCAGTTGGCGAAGTATGCTGATTGGTTGGACCTTAAGCTTTCCCCCGAAGGAGTGCCCAACGGGGTATAAGGAGATGCCCTTCACTTGCTCCGCGGGGGGTGGCGTCATCGCATTGCGACAAACCGCGGTAATGTGAGCAGGACCACCGAGCAGCTTGTTGTGGTCGAGCCACTGCATAGCAGTTGTTCCACCTGTGTTGTCACCTTTGAAGTAGCCCTAGATTTGCCGAGTAAGAGCTTCGGCGCGAGCATCCACATCTCGTGAGGGTGCAGCGCTGGCGCTTACTTCATTGTTGCCGGATAGCCCAGCAGCTTCAGACACTCTTCCATGAGCTGACGAGCATTGGCTTGGTCGATTATCAAGCGAACTTGATCTTGATCCGTCTGGATCGTAAGCAAACCCAATTCCGGCGCCTCCGAAATCGTCACAATTTTGGATCGCAGAACTTTTACAGCCTTGGGCTTTTTCTTCCAGAACATCGGGAGATTTTAGCGGTCCCAATAAATCCTTCAAGACCGTTTTTTTACCAGCCTGTGGCTCCACATGAAGTGCGGGGGGAGCTGTTGCATTAGAGCGATATTCCCCCTTATTCGCGGCCATGGGCGAACTCGTTAGGCGGGCAGGGATGCTGCATGCCAGCAGTGTCCTCATCGGATGCCTTCAGCGTCGCCAAGTTTGATGCAGTCGGCCACCCTCAAGGACAATACGCCAGTATCGGCCGTGGAAGAGGAGTTCTACCAGGCGCGCAAGAAGCTTGGTGACGAGGCGAGGAATCTGCCTGCGGGCGTAATGGGCCCATTTGTGAACGATGAATACTCCGACGTCAGCTTTGGCCTCTATGCCCTGAAGGCAAAGGGAATGCCGATGCGCGACCTCGTGCGACAGGCGGAGATCATCCGTCAGGATCTGCTGCATGTTCCGGGTGTCAAGAAGATCAACATCATCGGGGAACGCCCCAAACCGATCTTCGTCGAGTTCTCGTTTGCCAAGCTAGCAACACTTGGTGTATCCGCCCAGGATATCGCTGCAGCCTTGCAGAGACAGAACACCGTCACGCCTGCCGGATCGATCGACATCAAGAGCCAAAGCTCTTCCGCAATCTCCATCTGTGCCAGCCCGCGCCCGCACCGATCCCGCATCCGCTTAGCGGGTCATTCAATCTATCAGTTTCCGCCCGCAGCCGACTGCCGGCCGGTGACGCCTTCGATATGGATGACGAAGAAGACCGGCGCCACGGTTTTGCCGGTCTCTCCAGCCGGGCTGGGCTTCATGGCGCCGGGCTCCCACCAGTTGCTTCGCTTTTCCAGCAGCGACCAGGCATGCAGCCGTTCGTCGTGCCATTGTTCGTTGTCCGGGAATTCCTCGTAGCGTCCCTCGACGACAACGCTGCGCCAGACCTCGTTATTCTCGATTTCGCCTACCTGGATGCAGACCAGAGGGTTGGTTCGCAGCCAGTCGATCTTCTGGCCGGGCATGGAGAAGCCATAGAGGCTAGGGGATTCAAACGCATACTGGATCGGAACGACATAGGGCCGGTGGTCCCTGGCGCAGGCAAGATGGGCAATATGGCCGCGCGCAAGGACGTCAACGCAGTCCTCGCTGGTCATCTCTTTCAAGATCATCGGATATTCCTTCTGGGACATCACTTGTCCCCTCCGGAATGATAGCACGGATCGCGACCTCTTTTTTCGAAATCGGCGTCAGAGACTAGTGGCTCGTTGCCACCACCATCACCTTCATTGACGCAATTCAAGGATTATTCCTATGGGGTGGGTCGGCGTCGCTTTCCGATGTCCCCGCACCGAAATTGACGGTCTCACCCCACTTAAGATCGTCGTGATAGTTGACGACATCAGTCGTACCCATATCGATCAGACGTTGGCGCTTATCTTCCTGACTTGTCGTAACGATTGCCTTTGATGCCGAGCTTCTGGCACAGCGCCAGTGCGAACAGCGCGACGCCCCCGGTGCCCAGGCTCAGGACGGTGTCGCCGGGGCGAGCCTGGCTAAGCTTCGTCAACGCCGTCCATGCAGTGTGTGCTGCGCAAGGGATCGTCGCAGCCTCGCTCATCGACAAGGATTTTGGCGCCCGTACCAGACGCTTTGCCGGCAACACGGTATATTCGGTGAGGAGACCATTCTCGGCACCTGCTCTCAGCCCCATGCCCAGATCTGCGAGTGGCGGCCAGACGAAGAAATCGCGCATATAGAGATTGATGACTGCATCGCCGACCGCCCAGTCGATGATGTCGGCACCATCAGCGACCAGCACGACATCAGCGTCCGATCGGCGATGTAACGACCAGATGGTCGCGATAGTTCAGCGATACCGCATGCAGGCGGATTCGGACTTCGCCCGGACCGGGTTCCGGCTTGGCCACTTCTTCCTGCACCAACCCATTGAGATCGTAGGCACCTGCGTTCAGTTTCCAATGTTTCATTTATAAAACCTCCAGGTTGAACAAGGAATGTTCTGCATGGCCGCGGCCAGCATTGACCGAGAGGTAGGCGCGATCACTACCTGCGATTAGCGGTAGTAAATGGGATGATCTTATGAGGTGGACTCAGCAATGTGCCGGTTGGCTCTGTAGCCCGGCCTCAATGTGACATTACTCAGCAAAGATTACATGAAATGCGGACGTTTGCTCAGGTGTATTGTCTTGCCTCATATGTGCTGGTTGCATTCAGCGCTTTGGCGCTTCGAAGGGATCAGAACCCTCAACCAGAAACTACAAGTTCACCGTCTGAAATGAAATACGCGCCGCCGAGCCTGTAGACGAGAAGCGAGCGGTTACCTCGTTGGAATAAACGTCGGACCTGAGGGGGGGCTGCGGCGATGGATTTTGCCATTCCCAATATGTTGGGGCATCTGAAGGCGTAACCACGCCTGCAACTGTGCGATCACGGCTCTTGAGAGCTTCGGTCTCCACGGATTTGCAAAAGCATGCTTCGACCCGCTGCCAGGAGTTCAAACAGGAACGCGAGCAGAGAGAGCATGAGCGAGATTATCGCTCCACCAAAGAACCAGGAGAGGTTTTCAGGCCGAAGGCGGATGGCGAGCGCACCCGAGAGCAGGTTCAAAATCGACGCGCACGTGCAGATGCCAGCCAACAAACCAAGGATAACCGCCACTTCAAGGGCCAGAGTTCGTCGCCGCAGATAAACGAGCTGCCGTCGTGACTTTTCACCTGATGATTTCTTGTCTGCGATCTCGTTAAGTCGGTCGGATACCCTGCCGAGGCGAGTACAGTAGATACTCACAAACGCTGCGGTACCAGCAAGCAAGAAAACCGGGGCCAGGGAGGTCTGAATGGCATCTGCGTAGTCGCTGATAATCGTTGGGGTGTCCATGATGGCTCCGCGCTATCGGGCAAAAATAACAAAACATCTCACAACACTCCTCCTTGCGTCGTGCCGACTTTACCATTTGTCGCAGCGAAGCTGTCAGCGGCGAGCGCTGCGCCGCTCGTTCAAGTTGGGGACGGGAATTTCTCTTTGCGCATCCTCGCTTCTTTCGCATTCGACGGTTCCGCTCTGCATTGCAGTCGTCC
Source organism: Rhizobium sp. PL01 (assembly GCF_033447125.1). Taxonomy (NCBI): domain Bacteria; kingdom Pseudomonadati; phylum Pseudomonadota; class Alphaproteobacteria; order Hyphomicrobiales; family Rhizobiaceae; genus Rhizobium; species Rhizobium sp. PL01. The sequence goes on from NZ_JAWQUM010000011.1 coordinate 174,274, forward strand.
GCCGATTTCGCTGCCAGCAAATGATACCGCTACTGGGCTCTGGGGTCGCCACAACGGATGCTCGTGGCTACAGTATCATTAACATTGCTCCTGTTCCCGGCGTTGCTAGGCGGCCGGCGTTAACGCGAGTGGTTGTGATATCTATAGGGGCCGGTGCGCGTAACCTTCTTGGGCGTGTTTGCAACGGCTGTTGATTTCCACGCAGAGCTGAATAATGGCCTCCCTGACAGCCACCCACAATGCCGCTTGAACATCGGAGTTGGGTAGCGGAAGGGTGTGACGCGTACGGGTATTTGCTATCGCAGGGATGCCATCAATGACCTGAAAACACAAGTGTTTGTACTGGCAAAAGGACTGCCTGCATTCGCAAGATCATCGCATGCACGAGCCCGACCGCATCCACCATGTGCAGGAAAGTCCAACGCAGCGTACCAATGTTCTTGTCGGCCAGCGCATCGTGGTTGTTGGTATAGGCATTGGCTATACAGCTGCTTCCTGGAGGAATACCTTGCAGTTGTCCGGGGTAGAGCGGCTCCAGGTAAGCGGTAAGCGTTCCCGGCTTGCCAGTTTCGGCAATATCAAGAAGCTTATCTGTCGGGCGCAACTGTCCGGCAGCAATGACATCCTGGACGACGGTCACTACCATCGGAATGATGGTGAACGGCTTGCCGATGCAGGTCGCCTCCGCGATCATCCCCGGCTTCAGGACTTGCGCCTCAATCTGCCCAAAACCCGCAATGAGGGCCACCCGACCCGCTTCGCTTGGCACAAGGATACCAGCTGGGCGCAGCATCGAATTGACAATGTCTCCGGGGCGCAACGTAAACTGCTGGACCGAGCCTGCAACACCCGCCTTGACAACGGTTTTGTCCAACTGGACCTGCGCTTGAGCTACCGCCGCTTCGGCGCTCGCCTTTTGTGCGGGGAGCAACGAAGCGATCTTGGTCTCCAGAGTCCGTTTCTTCGCCAAGGCTCCATCCAGAGCGCCCTTCCGGCTTTCGATGGTCGATTCCAGACGTTCGACTTCCCGTTTGGCCACAGCGTCACTCTTGAGGAGTTGTGCCTTCATCTCATATTCGTCGACAGCCATCTGATAGGCGCCCTGCGCCTCCTTGATTTGGCCATCCGCGCCAGCGAGTTCGGTCTGCGCCACGGCTGTCTCGGCCTCGATTTCCGTGATCCGCCGCCGGGAGGTTTCGAGGGCTGCTTCCTGCTCGGAACCATCCATCCGGAAGAGCGGTGTCCCAGCCTCAACCTTCTGGTTCATACCGACGAAAACTTCTTCGACGCGACCGATCGTTTCAGGCAGGATCGTCACTGTTCGGAATACCGCCGTGACGCTCTTCGTGGAGGGGTGGAAATAGAAAATCATCGTGATCAGCAAAACGGTCAGGAGCAGACAAGCGGTGATGCCCCAGCGAAGCTCGTACCACACGCTAGTTGATTTCGCGGCCGATCCGCTTTCCCTGGACATATCGGCGAAAAAGGAAGTCGGGCAGGACTGTCAGCATCGAACAGAGCATCAATTCAAACATGGCTCAAATACCCCCGCCATGCGTGTCCATCTTGGACGCTGGATCGATCGCGTTCACTGACTCTTCCGACACGAGCGCCGGATCCCCTGTTGCTTCGGCATCACGGCCTGAAAGTTTCGCCAGAGACTGAGCTATCGAATAGAGCGGTGACGAAAAATCAGGGATTTGAATGAAGGCAAGCAAAAGACCAGCGATCCAGAAGAGATGATTGTGGGTGAACAGCGAGATCAGTGCCAGGATCGCAACGATCTCCATCTGCACCTTGCTCGTTCGATGCGCCCGACGCTCGGGAATGGAATGGAGCTGAAAGTACAGGTTCCCAACGACGAGGACCGCAACTAGAAGAAAAACCACCACCCCATTGAAGAGGTAATCTGTTTGCCCAGGCTGCGTTATGAACACTGGTAAGTGTTCGATGGCAGCTGGATGAATCTGTTCGGCCACTTATATTTCGCCTTCTTGTCGAAGCACGTGCTGCTCAATCATAAAACTTGCCTGAAATCCTGATAGCGCCGAGGAAATACCAAACGCGATGGGTGTTCGACATTCTCTGCAACCTATCTCACGAACGGTTGGTCGTCCACCAAGCGATATGGATTTGTTTGTTTCTAACAGCAGCACGGCTTGACTTGGTGAGCGTTCGCTTCGCGCTTCAGAAAACGCCCGCGTGCGCTGCTGCCAACGCTCTCCGGCGATCATCGACTGGCGTCTCTCCAGCCATGTTCAGCACATTTAAACCCGCCTATGACCGGGTTAGGGTGAACTAGAAAACTGGGTTAAATTGATGCAAAAGTTAATATCCTTCCTCACATGCCAGTCGCGGTGAAGTCGGCCTGGACGGGCCGACTGTCGATACGGAGACTCCCTATCAGGAGGCATTTCCGGCGCCAAGGGAGCCGACCAGGGGTATATCGTGTGCGCATTAGGTGGCCCTGATCAAAAAAACCGCACCGCCCGCCGTCGCGTGATAAAGACCGATAATGTTGCATTATCGCTCGCTTTAGCCAGAGTGGGCAAGAATGTGCATATCATCGCGCCGGTCCCTAAAAATAGGGTTACGCATAGCTGAGCCGGCGGCCTCCTATCACTTCCAACGCGCGCATGTGATCGCGATCATATAGCGATGGTATTGTCAGTTGACCGAAATTGATGAGATTCCGCCGCGGCTTTAGTGAGCAGCATTCGCTGCAGACGCCCTGCCTGGGGGGGATACTGCACTTATCTTCTTCACTTTCTTCGACGCTGATACGCCGAGGGGCGTCTGTCAATCAGTCTCACTGATTTCTGACTCGGGCGCGGTTAGTCTCAGCAAATCCGTGCCCAGGCAGATTGAAGAGGCCAAATAGAGCATCTCCTTACATTTTTGCGGCCTTCCTCGACGCTTCGGCGGCGGCAAGATCCGACCGGCCCAGTTTCGGCCAAGGATGACTCAGGGCGCGTTTTAGAATTTTTACACCCTTTGGGTCATCCCTACCCACGAAAGCCCCTGTACAGCCATTTGTGAGGGTCGGAAAATTCCTCTTTTCATCTTTAGAACGGTCAATTCATCTCTTCCGTTGGTCGATAAGCTGGGGACTGACAGCGTTGCGCACGTCCGCCGGTCACTGATCAATTAAAGCCATCGTCTTCTTCCGGCCATGCTCATCGGATGCTTCGAGGATGCGGTCGATCGCATCGGCCGGATTGTTCAGCACGAGAGCAACGCCGATGGCAAGCGCCTACCGTTCCGCCCATGGTGTAGCCGGAAGTGCAGCGATGCGCGAAGGCAGTTGCTGATCATAGACCGGCACTGCTACCCTGAATTCTGAGACCAAGATCGTTAAGGCAAGACGCCGGTAGCACTTCGAGCGACCCAAATGCCCGTGCCGACGCGGCGTCGGCAATCTGGCCAGTTCCCACGGCGCCGCCCGCGGGTGGAGCTTTGCGTATCGGCGACAGCAGCAGCGACAAAAATAGCCCTGCAGGGAATCCCGCGGCTTCGTTGTCCAATGCCCATCGGGTGATTATCTCCCCTCCCCTGCGACCTGCCCAATGATCACCGAAAATACTGACACCGCGGGTGTCGAGGCTGGACAGCGGCTGATGGTGTCGTGCGCACCAGAGGGAGAAAGCGAAGGACCACATTCCAAGCCGCGGCGGTCGTCGCATGCCCCGCGAGCAAACAAAGCAGGTCTCTCCAGCTCTCCACCGGAGAAGGTTACAATAGCGTGACGCCAGCCCGTGGAAAGTCATAGCGAGCAGGCGTTCCACCGAACTGCTTGTTGCCGCGGCGAAGCACTCCAGATCGCGCAGCACGGGTTCTCGCTCCAGTTCCAGCGCGGGTGGAGCCCACCCGACATGCCCCTGCAGCTCATCCAGGGAAATTAGATAGAAGTCCGCGATCCGCTCCAGCCACGAGCTCATGGCTTTCACATCTAAAGTCGCAAGATAACCCTTCAGGCGCCTGATCGACCGAGGCGGCAAACGTTCTGCACGGCAATCGGCAAAAATGCGCTTTCGTAATCGGGTTAACGTCGGGCGTTCTGGGGTGGCATAGAACGTCGTAATGTTGCGATCGACAATTGCCTTAAAAGCCGGATCAAATGCGTCGATGCCACCGCGCCGTCCTGGCTTCCGGTTAATAAGCGCTGCGGCACGCTCCTCTGTTTTGTACCGCTACAGGCAGCGGAACAGCGTCGCTCGGCTGATCGCAAGCTCCGCCATCGCGTCGGCGATTTCCCCAGCGGTGGGCCGCAGCGGCAGCCGTCGTAGAACGTCCGCATTCCGAACCACGTCCCGCCATTCTTCTTCGTTAAGCTGATCACGTCGCATAGCCTTCTCCCGCTTGGCATCGAGGTAATCTCACCACATATGAATCGCGTGACAGTTCAGTCTCAATGAAACCGAAGCGGGCTCACGACAGCTGAATCAGCTAATCCATTGAAATCAAATGATGTCCGATTTCGGGAAAGACGGTCAACTGACAATCAAACTGATGTCTGTAACATGGATACCCAAACCCATGCAGCAAACCACCAGTCAAAGAACCGCCTTCAATAGTTTGACCGGCCACACTGGCCAACCATGTTCACTGATGCGGTGGGATCCGCTTTCCATCTCCATTCGAAATGGTTCTATCATCTGCTCCCGCGTCGAGCGCGAAACTCCGCACCAAAATTCCGGTATTGCCGCCGACTAACAGAAGGTTGAAGAGCACCGGGCAGTTGCCCGCCTGTTGCATTGGCGCTTATCCGACAAGGCAACCGTCGCAGAGGCCTTAGTAAAAACGATCAAGCGGAATGCCCCCGCGAAGTGTTAGAAGACAAGACCGGTGAAACCTTCACTTTGGCAACGCGGGGTACGCTGGAAGACAGTCTCCATTTTCTTTAAGCCAGAGGAATAAGGCTATGCTGCCCAAACCAGTTCGCCGTGAACCGCAACTGTTCAAAGGCTGTGAATTTCCCACACAAATATCGAAGTAACTGGCATCTGATAGAACCCCGCCCGCTTCTCTATGGCAACCAATATGACGAACAAGGCAGGCGCGAAGCAATTAAGGCCTGCCAAGAGCCAACCTTCCTGCCCGGAAGTATGAAATATAGCGTGAGCCGCTTCATCATGGATGATGATCCCGAACCGGCCCGGCATTTTCAGTGCGCTCTGCGAGCGATACCCCGCGCTTAGCGGCAACTTAAAGCCCCTCCCCTAGCAACACAGGCTTCATCCGCGGCCCGCATCGGCGCCTCGCGACCTGTGTTAGCCAAAGCAACACCAAAGAGCGCATCGCGGTAGGCGTCCAGTGCATCGATGTATTCACCCCCCTTATTTGAGGGCCAAAGGTGCATCAATAACCACGCTGCAGCATCGACGGTTTCGAGGGTATCCACGGTTTCCACGAGTTTGTATCGTTCCCGCGGACCCGTAAGCACCCAGAATGCTGGAAATTGGTGCAACATCTCAGGCCTCATGCGATCTCTTCAACGGCCAAGAGAATACTTTAGGCCTCACGCAATGCCCGTTCCAGCTCGCGCTAAGGCTCGCGCCATAGCCATGTGCTGAGCCAGACGGGCGATTTCATCGTCCCATGCGAAATACGGAGCGAGATCACCCCGAACTGTCGATGCGGGGCCCCGTAACGCTTGCCGCATGAACGAGCAGAGATTACACTCGTATTGGAACGTTCAAACGGCTGCAGAAGTATCTAAGGAGGCTGAGGCGCGCAATATCTTGGCTCCGCGCGACCGTGCAGGATCGTAAACGGTGGGATCAGCAGTGACGTCATTGACGTCGCTTCGACCGCAATGTTCCTGGCACCGCCGGCAGTTTATAATAATGGTGCTGCCTATCGCGCCTCCGACGACAGACTGAGGGTCGTTTTGTCGGTGGGATCAGACCTCACCGCCCGGGCTACCAGAACCGCTCCATCTCTCGCTGAAGTTTCTAACTTCTCCCTAACGACAGAGGATCTTCCGGAAGTCGACCCACTATTTCCCTTCGGCGAACGCTTCAAACAGAAGCTGGAGCCCCTGTGCGCTCGTTTTCAGCGCACCAAAGATCAATAGGCGGGCCAAGCGGCAAGGCCTGTGGTGGATGCGTTCAACGGGGAGGTCCGTCAGATATCGCTGTCGCACGTAGGACGACACGAAAAAAGAATTCCCTGACGGAGTCCATAGGACGGCACATCGGTGATCGTTTCAATGCCTAAAAGATCAGACTCGGAAATGCAGGAGCGCAGAAGACCGCGCAAGTGCTGGTGCGTTTCATGCCGGCGATTTCACTCACCATAACCGCAGAAAATTGCGCACTCGGCAAGGCGAATACCAAAACAACATAAGGGCATCTTAGAGACGATAGCAGTCGATGTTGGTCAAATGAATGCTGCTCACTGGGCTTTGTATGAGTTCGGCAACGGGCAACAAACTACCGGTTTGATCTATGGCAATTCCACCTCCTAAGTGCTCGGCGTACCTCAGTTCGACGTTTTCCGCCAGAACACAATGCCCGTCCCGCGAAAGGCTTAGTGACATGCCTAAAACTGGAAATTCACGGTTCTCCGAGAGCGATTAACTGCCATTAAATTCGCCCTTTCGACCCGATAGAATACAGCTTGGCTCGGCGCCACGCTCGGAGGACGATGTTCCCTCCTCGGTTAACCGCTTTCCATCGCCTTGTCAGGGATACAAACCACGCGCTGCTGGCAGCGATTTGACATGCCAAGCAGTGCAGAACGCGTGTGATGCTATAGTCTTACTCAGTCCTACACCCTGGCCGATGCGGTGACCCAGCGCAGGCTTGAGGACCTTCGTGGCGTTGTCGATTATACCGAAACGGGGGCCTTCCGACCTGTCCGATCGGCCCCGCACACACGCGCCCAAAGTCTATCCGCAAGCGGCACCGCCAAGGCAAGAGACGCGGCTATTCACATCCATTCGGTTTCAACGGTACCCGTGACACAGCATCGCTACCCCATATCTGGCTCTCTTTGGTCCCCGCCTACTGGAATTTCCTATAAATCAGATCAACAGTGCGCTCTCACCTTGTATAAAGTTCCTGCGACTGGCTCGAGTTAGCCGATCTGAACTGGAAAGGTCTGCAGGTGCGGGCAGGGGGGCGTTCAGCAAGCGATACTGCTGCCCACGCCTGCTACAGCGTCCTGCAGCCAGCTTAGCGAAACTCTCCTCGCGCTACGTCAAAGGGAACGAACGACACGCCAATCCAAAGTGTTTGATCGGGTAAATCCCGGCAACCCCAGCGCTTTGAGGCCGGGGTGGGTGCTACAGGTTTCTCCAGACATTTTCGCTGCGGGCGTTGTCATCATCTAACCTATGATCGAACACGACTACTCCACCGGTCGCCCGGCTTGTGCGTCAGCGCTAATCTCCAGTTTTCGTGCTTGGCCAGTGCGGAAGTTTGAACGGCGTGTTCAACTGACGTCTAGACTTGACGCCCAAACAGAGCGAACCGCGACAACCAACTGCCCGGGGTCGCCACGTTGCGCGCCGCCGCCGGGCAGGGCGGTTGACCATTTCGACGCGCGGCTCTTTGACCTGGCCGCCTCGTGAAACGGACCGGGTCAGAAACGTGCTTTTTGTCGGGAATCTCCATTGGAGTAGGCCCGTGAACGCTGCGAGAGTGTGGATTGCGACAATCCAAATGATGCCTGATACTGGCCTATGCTTGGTAGCTGCAGCCAACTGAAACGACGATCCGATCCTTGACTGGTACGTCCGCGTTCACGTGTCATGGTTTGGAGCTTATGGCTGGCGGGAACGCTATCCCGAATTCCAGAAGACCGCCACTCTTCTAAACTCGACCCCATCCGGAGCTTTGACTGCGATGGCGGAACCGCACAAACTCCACTACAGCTGGAAACATCAGCGACCTACTATAGGCTAGTGCTTCATTCCGCTTCGCCGTGCGCCGTGGCTGTTCCTGCATCCTTATCCGGATGCCGGAATCCGATATGCGATCAATCACCTTTCTTTCTCTATCACTGCTGGCCGCAAGGCGCTTAAACCGGAGGAGGGCGGACACCCGGCTTCATGCTACAGTTTCGCCTCAGGCGCCAGGGCATGTGCGGCGGCGCTTTGGACAACTAAACCAGTGACGCAGCGGTTCTCGCGGACTGGAACAGACTGAAGCGCCCGACATCAAAACAACCGCACATTCTCTGCCGGCAGGGCATTCCTTTCACCAGGCACATCAGACCGCCTTGCATCGTTAGCCTCTTGCCGGGTTTTCGTTCCATCGCGGCAATATGGACTGCGTGCCGCTCGTGTCCGCTGCGCCATCATGTGCTTGATGGCGGGTAGGGCGCGCGGCACATCCGCCCGACCGGCTGGAGAGCAATATCGTCGTTGGTCTTCCGCAACACGGGTCCCATTCGGTTCCGCGACGATAGTAGGATTTCGACACCTTGGTGAAGAAGTACATCCGATCGGCCATTGACTGACACCTCTGCCAACAATCGCCGATTGCCCTAGTTTTCCGACAGCCGCGACCACGCAGTTGTTTCGAGTGAATTGGTGTTCCTTGGTTCCTTCGATTTACTTGGCTATTGGCCTTCGAATTTCTGGCGGCCGAGGCGAGGGGGCATCCAAAAACATCCCCAACGACCGCAGAACGACCACCAGGAAATGGGAGCGAGGCTTACTGCAAGAGCGGTCAAGTTAGCGCCCTTGGCCCCAACATCGTTGAAGGCTATACGTCCACTGCGACCTTCAATCCGGCAACGGTTTTCGCGGTCTTTCTGATTGACCTCTGCGCGAGCAGAATGTCCATGCATTGCGCGTTAGTCGCTGTTTACGGGCATATTTCGCAGCTGATCTCTTTCCCAGTCGTATTGACATGGAAGCCGCCGCGTTCGTGCGAAATGAATTCAAAACCGTTGCGGGCAGGGAACCTGGCTTTCGGCTCTTCCAGATAATGTCCCTGAGCTTGATCGTGGCCACGTCTGTCCCACACGGCAAGTTCTGCTAACGAACCTTGTTTGTGCTGGTGGCGTCTATCACTGCGCCTTCGATAACGGCGGAGCGAATTCAGCAATCTGTCGTCTCATGATCAGGCTCTGGCCAGCGTCCAGTAGCCAGATGGATTTGTTCTGACCCCAACCAAGTGCAGCCTACTCTGTCACGGCACGATCGATATCTGTCTCATTCTTTCTGATTGGTGCATCAGTTATTCTAGAAAGAGAAATGTCAATGAGAGGGTGGGGGGGGGGTAGCGTCGGAAGCTCACGACCAAATTGAATTCGTTTTCCCTCACGGCCAGAAAAGTAACAGCTGTTACTTTTCTTTTGATTCCTTCGCTCCTGATTTGCGGTATCGTCGATGCAGTTTGTTTCAAGAGTTTGGCGGCAGCAGGGTTAACCACTGTCGTGTACGCTGACCGAACCTCCCAGCAGGGCCAGCATGTGTTTGCCTCACGTCCGTTTTGGTCGATTACCGGACCGTTACATCGATCTTCCAAATTCTCGCACAATTGGCGGGTCAGCCTACTTCCAAAAAGCCCGATAATTGCCTTACATTGGTTCAACAGCAACCTTGGAAATTTCAGCGCATGATACCGCTGATAGCCTAGGCAACCGGAAAAGTAACAGCTGTTACTTTTCCGTCGATGGATAAACTCCTTCCGCCAACCCGAACAACGAGCGCTCAAGATTAAGCTTGCCGTCTATCGCACGATCCACCATTGCCCTGAAATATCCAGCCGGCTTGGATATTTGGTCCGGGTCGCGGATGGATTTCTCAAGCACAGTGGTCAAGATTGCGCTCGCTGCGTACAAGCCAACTTTGTTGCAGCCATCGGCCCAGCCGGCTTCCGAAAGTCCAATCATCCGGCGCAGCATCTCGCCGGATCTCCCAAGGGCAGACCAAGAATCAAATTTAGCGCCAATCATCGCCTGGGCTTCGGGGCAGGCGAGCTGAAGTAGCCCGATAGACACGGACGCCAGAACTTCGCCCTGCACAGTATCCGTGTTTCGATCGGTGCCAGCCTCTGCTACCGCTTGCGACGCTCTCGGTTTTGCCGCAGGCTTTTTTTCAAAAGCCTCTTCAGCGGCTGTGCCGCTGTTTTGTGTTGGATCTTCCCGCTCTCTTGAGCGGGTCCGGTGTTTCATACTTCCAAGATGAGATTCATGGGTTGTATTAATATAAGGGATGACATCAATGTCATGCTCGGGTGACAAATTGTGAAACTCTGCATGCCTTGTGCTTTCCTCGACGATGCTCGCATGCAACACACGATACGCTTCGGCTCTGTCCTCGACGCTCACCCCCGCCGCCTGTACGTCACGCGACTGGGCTTCCCATCCAGCGGACGCTTCCGGGAAGGCCTTGCAGAGATCGGTAATGGCCCTTGAAAGACGTGAAACGTCCCTCTTGGCCGCCAGTTCCCGGTTGATTTTCATGTGATACTGCTCGACGGCCATTTTGAGCTCGGACACCCGTACACGTGAAGGAGTAAAGTCGATCCCAAAGCCAACGGCGATATCGCCCTGGTTGTCACGGTAAACAAACCGCCGGCCGGTTGAGCTATCACGGTACGCTGCGATACCAACCTCAACCAAGCGGCGAATGCAACGAATGACAGTCCGCTCCGATCGCATCGTGTATTCGGCAAGTTTAGCGTTGGAGATCGCGACGATGGGGCGTGCCGCGCCCTTCCAGTCGTCAGCGCGAGACAACCCTAGCAAGATGTCCATGACATGATAGGTTGTGCCATCGATGCCCAGCACCGGGGCGGCTCGCTTGAGGAGCAGGGAAATCTCGCCCTTGGTTGTATCCGGGACATCGTTTGCCATTGCCAAACGGGCACTGGCAACAATCCCGGGGGTTACGCGTCTGAAGGACGCAACGGAGGTGATTTCGGTCATAGCTTTCACGCTGCGGTCCGCAGAACCACAGTCCCAATAGGTCGTGTGTCGGGAGGCCAGCGGAAAACAGGGCACAAAAAAGCGCTCTGAGAAGTAACAGAGGCTTGATTAAGCGCCACAACCGTCATAGAATCAGATTGCTAAGGCTGATGTTGACGGTTCGCTTTCGTTCCGTTGGCTAATGGATTGGGGGTCTGATGATTGGCGTCGTCAGACCCTTTTTCGTGCGTGCGATCATCTCATGTCAGCGTCCTCTTTCGGCATTGCCTGGAATTCTTCGACGAGCGCAGGAAGGCGCGCGATCAGCCAAGCGGAAAGCCCGGGCAACCGGCCATCCGGAATGGCAATCTGGGTGGTACTTGCCGATTTCTTCGCAACAATTAGGCTGCCACCAGCGACGGAAACTTCGATAACATCTGTGTCGCGCTTTACGGACGGATCCAGTGCTGCCTGGATCAACGCGAAGCGTTTATCGCTGTCGCTCGCACCCCATTCAACCGAATTAATAACTGAACTTACAACTAAAGATTGCGCGCTTGACAATTTCCCGTTTTGAAACAAAGCCCCGAGTTTCTCCCATTTCGGGCGGCCAATCGAGGTAGCTGGGCCAATCTTGCGAATGAGGTCGGCGGGGATCATGCCGGCGATGTTGGTCAGGATCGAGATATATGCGAGTCGCTGCCCTTCCTTGCGTCCCAAGGCATCCGAGATTGTCTCGCGTGAGTACCGGCGCTCCTTCAGTGTCAGGGCAAACAGTGCCTGCTCGATGAAGGAGAGGTTGAGGCGCTCCGAATTTTCAATGCCTTGAGACACAACGAGCTCTTCGTCCGAAAGCTCGCGGACGATCGCCTTGACCGGCCGCCGGAGAATCTGGCAGGCTCGAAGACGCCTGTGGCCATAAGCCGCTTGATAGTGACCGGGCTTGCCGGGGAGGGGGCGCACCAGAATCGGGAGCTTCTGGCCGGCCTCCCTTATGCCGTCAACGAAAGCTTGAAAACTCCGGTCGCCCTCAATGTCCAAGCGATCATTCACAAACGACGCGATGATGCGGTCAGGATCAATCTCGATAATCGATTCTGCCGAGACAAGCTGATCATGGAGACGTTTATTTTCCTCCTCGATCGATACGAAGGCGCGATCCATCGATTTAACTGCAGAAGACCCCACGCGCCGTCGTTCTGCTTCTGGCGTCAGCGGTACTGCAGGTTTGGCAGTGTCTTCGGCAGTTACATTCGCAAAGAGGCTTTTCATCCGTTGATTGCGTTCGCGAGGATTGGTCATGTTCTCCCCCAGACTTGTTTAACGTGCTGAAAGATTTCGCCATTGACGGCATCGACGGATTCGAGAGCACGGTTGAGGGTGTCGCGCCCGACGCTGCCGCGGGTCATTTCATAAAGGCTTTTCTTCTCAAGGCCTGCACTCGCAATCGCTGTTGTTTCGACGACCGCTGGTGCAAGAACATCGTCCTTGAACAGTGAGCGCAGCAGCGTAACAACGTTGATCTGCGGGCTATCGTTCGGATTATGCCGAGTTAGCACATAGCGAATGAAGTCATGGGTGAGCACGCCTCCCCGCTCCTCAATGACGTGCATCAAATCGCTCATCATGGCGAGGAACTGGTTCATGCTCGCCACGTCGATCATTGCTGGATGGATCGTGATCAAGAGAGCTGTGGCGGCGCAAAGCGCACCAAGGGTGAGATAACCGAGCTGCGGGGGAGCGTCGATCAAAACCACGTCGTAGTCGGCTTCGACATCGCCGATAACCGCGCTCAGGCGCCTGAAGAAGATTTCATCTCCTCGTCCGTGCCCACCGGCAATCGCCTGGGGGGTCTCATGTTCGTATTCCATCAACTCGAGATTAGCCGGAATCAGATCGATTCCATCGAAGTAGGTTGTGCGAATAACCTCTCGGATCGGACGTCGCTTCTCATCGTAGCGGATCGCCGCGTAGACGGTCTCGTTCTCGTCGACATCGAACTCCGGCTGATACCCAAACATCGCCGAAAGCGAAGCTTGAGGGTCCAGATCGATTGCCAGCACCCTGAGGCCCTGGATGGCGAGATAGTGAGCCAAGTGAACCGTCGTCGTTGTTTTTGCCGACCCGCCCTTGAAATTGGCAACCGTGATGACCTGCAGCTTGTCGCCCTTTCGGCGGCGCGGCAAAAAATTCAACGCCTCTGCTGGACGCCTTTGCGCCAAATGCTCCCGAAGCAGGTTGATCTGGGGCAGCGTGTAAATACGCCGGCCGTTTTCCAGCCGATCGGGAATAGCACTCTCGCCGTCCAGCGACATTTGACGCAGCGTTGACTCGGCAATACCTAGAAGACTGGCAACATCGCGTGATGTATACGTCTTCAGCGTTTTTGCCGCCTCGGGCTCGTAAATGCGCTCACGAATCGATTGAAGCTGAGCAGAAAGCAATTGGGATTGCCTGCTGATCTTATCGGCTGACGATTCAACCAAGCCATTTGTACTCATTTTTGTGTTCATTTGACCTCACGACGGTTTTTAATCGATCGTCGTTGATTTTCCGTCGAGGAACAATTGTCTGATTCCCAACGCGGGTCAAACCCTACTTGGCTAAGAAATCTGAACATCCACGGTTATGAGTGCACTCGATAATCGTCGAAAGCGGAATTAACATTTATTATCAGATTGTTAGTCGTCTAATAGCGGTCTCTCGCCATTGCAAGCCATCTTCAAATTTCGGACGTGCTATCGTCACCGAGTGGCAGCGCTTAGACCGCATATGAGACCAAAACGACCTAACGCAAGAGAATCACTTGGAGATTTTGCCTATGTGGCTGCCTGCGTATTGGCAGACCTTCCGACGTCTAAGGACCTTGGAGGGCACGCAGCGAATGTCAATACCGCGCAAAAGCGACATTTTCTCCAAGATAGCCGTGGCGTTTTGAAGAAGGCGCCGTTTGGCGCGGCAGACAAGACGTTGGTTCGGCCATTCCAAAACTGTCGGCAAACCTTAAGGTAAAAACCCCTCTCCAGCCAGGGCGGAAACAAACAGGCGGTGTGGGTATCTTCACACGCTTGCATGCGCAGTGCATGCAGTTCGACTTGAGACGGACCACGTCGAACTGCACACAATTGGCGCCTTTGGCCTTAGAAGGCTTCATCATATGAGGACACCGAAATGCACGATACCACTATCGGAATTCGCAACGGTGTCGAGTACGGCTTCCTGGCATTGAGGGGACAAAGACCGTCGCAGGCATTCACGAAGAACGCAGACCCACCGCCGACGCATCGGGCTCCCTCTATTTCAACATTCACCACTTCAACAGGCGGTTTCCCGCGAGGTAGCCAACCAGCACGACGATACCTGCAGCGAGCGGATACCAGGTGATGACGAAAAGCGGGCTGTCGTCCGTGCAATTAGACGCATAGAACGTCGCGGCAATGCCTGTTGATGCCAGGCCAGCGATGGCTCCGGCAAGCCCCGGCCGCGTCGGCGCTCCCTGCTTCAGCGCGAACAGAAGACAGGCGAGCGGACCGATCGACAGAAGCGGGATGATCGTCAGGCAGTTGCGGGCATTGGTGCCGATCATCTTCACGCCCCAGTCCGCTGCCGGTGTGACGGCAAGCTCAATGAGGACGGCAGCGCCGAGCAGGACGGGGGCTGCGGCCAGTGCCCAGCCCCATCCGCTCAAGGGAACGCCGGGACGCGCCAGTCGAAGCACCATGCCGATTGCGGCGATGGCCAGCGAGATGGTGATGACGAACTTGAAAAGGAAGCGAACAGTTTCTGCCGCCTGCGCGATATCCGGGCGCAAGCCGATGATGGCGAAGAATGCCAGCCCCGCGATCAGCGTGCCACCGGCGATTGCCCAGCCGACCGCGCGCGCCAGCGTCTGCGACACCGCGGCATCTTGCGACAGCATTTTGATCAGATCGTCGGTTTTCATCCGGATTTACTCCGATAGAGGGCGGCCAGTGTTTTCAGTGCACGGTGTAGCGCGACCCGCACCGAACCCTCCGTCATATGGAGCCGTTCAGCCGTTTCGCGCACATTGGCTCCATTGACCGAAATGGAGCGAACAATATCGCGCTGGGGTTCCTTCAATTCTTCCAGCATGCGATCGACATCGAGCATATCGAGCCCATCCGGCTGATCTTCTGCCTGCAAAATATCGATCACATCCTCGATCGGGACGTTTACGCGATGACCGCGCCGGCGCAGGCTGTCGATCAGCTTGTTGCGCACGATCGTTGAAATCCAGGGGCCAATTGGCCGCGCCGTATCCCAGGTTCCCCGTTTCAGGTGAATGGTGATCAGCACTTCCTGGACCACATCTTCCGCGTCCGAAACCGGCGCGCCAAAACTCTCGCAACGCCTGCGTGCCATAGCACGAAGATGCGGCGTCACCGCAACCAGAAAGCGGGAATAGGCCTTCTCGTCTCCGGAAATTGCGGCACGCATCCATAACGCCCATTCCTTCTCGCGCTCGATATGCTTCACGCGATACTCCCCTCTACGGATCGGCGTTGGGCTTTGTTACACATAAGCGGTGCGATTTTACAAATATTTCCCTCCCAAAAAATAATTTCGGAGGCCTGTAATATTCGCGGTGCCGCCTCCGTAGACCTTGATGCAGGCCAATGCCGGTTTGCCCAATTTACGGAGACACCACAATGAACAATCGTTTGATCGCTCTTGCTCTCGCCGGTTCGCTGGCTTCCGCTCTGGCTTCCTTGGCAGCGCCTGCATCTGCCGCCGATGCCAAGGAAAAATGCTACGGCATCGCCCTCAAAGGTCAGAATGATTGCGCCGCCGGAAAACATGCCTGCGCCGGCATGTCGAAAATGGATTTTGACAAGGCATCCTTCAAAGAAGTTCCGAAGGGCACCTGCAAGACGATCAAGGGTTCGCTTCACGCCGCCTGATTTTCCGAATCCGGCCTCGATCCCGGCCGGATCCCTCTTTTCCAAGTTTCACATCTATCAACATCGGAGTTTATTATGACCAAGATTCCTGCAACTCTCGCTCTCGCAGCCTCCATCGCAACGGCATTGACGCTCATCGGCGCACCCGCTTCGGCTGCCGATACCTCCAAGGAAAAGTGCTACGGCGTTGCTCTCAAGGGGCAGAATGATTGCGCTGCCGGCGCCGGTACCACCTGCGCAGGCACGTCAAAGATCGACTTTCAAACCAATGCCTGGAAGCTCGTTCCGGCCGGCACATGCACGACCATGACCACGCCGAACGGGATGGGCACGCTTGAACAGGGCAAAGCTCCAGCCTAATCCGGCTTGGCTAATCCTGTTTGCGGCGCGGTTCTGCCGCGCCGCCGCTTTTTCTCATTCTTATGCCAGGTTCCAAGAGGTGTGACATGAAACGCTCGCAACTTCCCCTCCGCGCCGGCGTCGGCTTTAAGCCCGAACATTTTGCCGAAATCAATGCGGACGCCCAGCCTATCGGCTTCTTCGAAGTACACGCCGAGAACTATATGGGGGCAGGGGGGCCGCCGCATGCGCAATTGTCCCGGCTGAGGGAGGACTATGCCCTTTCCATTCACGGGGTCGGCCTGTCGATCGGCTCCATGCAGCCACTCAACCTTGAGCACCTCACCCTATTGAAGACGGTTTGCGATCGCTACGAGCCGGAAAGCTTTTCCGAACATCTCGCCTGGTCGAGCCATGGCGAGGTCTTCCTCAACGACCTGCTGCCTTTGCCCTATACACAGGAAACGCTCGCCCGCATCGTCGAGCATATCGACCAGGTGCAGAGCCATCTCGGCCGCCAGATGCTGCTCGAAAACCCGGCGACTTATCTTCTGTTTGAGGAAAGCACGATCCCGGAAACAGCTTTCCTGTCCGAGATCGTCAAGCGCACCGGTTGCGGCTTGCTGCTTGATGTCAACAACGTCTTCGTCGCGTCAACCAACCACAAGCTCGATCCGCGCGCCTATCTCGCCGATTTCCCGGTTCAGGCCGTCAGGGAAATTCATCTGAGCGGCCATTCCGAAACCATCGACGATGCGGGCGCTCTACTTCTGATCGACAGTCACGACACGCCGGTCAAAGACCCGGTCTGGGCGCTTTACGGAGAATTGCTTGGCCGCATTGGACCGGTCGCGACGCTGATCGAATGGGGCAATGATGTGCCGGACTGGCCGGTCTTGCGCAGCGAGGCCGTGGCCGCGCAAAGCACCATCGATCATATAGCTAAGCGCAGAGCGGCGTGAGGAACTGTCATGTCCATTGCCACCCAAAGCCGCTTTGCCGATGCGCTGCGCGATGATGCGCTGGCCGTTCCAGAGGGCTTAACTTCTTGGAACCTGCCAGTACCACAACGCCGGTTTGATGTTTACCGCAACAATGTTGCTGTCGGCCTGTCCGGTGCGCTTGCCTCGCGTTTTCCGGTCGCGGGACAGATAGTCGGCGAGGCTTTCTTTATCGGGATGGCGCGCATTTTCGTCGCGGCTTTCCCGCCGAGATCGCCGCTGCTTCTCCACTATGGCGACGATTTCGGTGATTTCGTCGAGACCTTCGAGCCGGCATCGGAGCTGCCCTATCTGGCAGATGTCATCCGGCTCGAAGCCGCGCGCGGCCGGGCCTACCATGCGGCTGATTGTGTGCCGCTCGACCCCACCCTTTTAGCGGCCGTTCCGCCGGAGGAGCTCGCATCCGTGATGTTCGAACCACATCCGTCGCTCGGGATCCTCCGTTCGCCTCATCCGGTCGTGACGATCTGGGCGATGAATGCCGGCGATCTGCCACTTGAGCCGATAGAAAACTGGATCGCGGAAGACGCACTGATCGTGCGCCCGCAGATGACCGTCAATGTTCAAACACTGCCGCCCGGCGGTGCCATCTTCATGAGTGCACTGATGACTGGCGCATCGCTCGGGACCGCCTTCCAGGCCGCGATCGCCCAAACCGAGGCCTTTGATCTGTCCGCCAATCTCGCCGGAGTTTTGCAAGCCGGTGCCTTTATCGCCATTCGCTGAACCAAGCCAAGGAGAAGAACCATGCAGGACATGATCGCCACGGCGATGGGACCATCCCGCCCGCTCATCAACCGCTTCCGCAATCTCATCGGGATGTTCGAACGTATTCCCTACGACCTGACGGCGTTGATCGCCCGCCTGTCGATCGGGGCCGTCTTCTGGCAATCCGGGCAGACCAAGGTCGATGGCTGGCACGTCAACGACAGTGCCATCTATCTGTTCGAAAATGAATATAAGCTACCCTTGATCGATCCGTGGCTTGCCGCGCATCTGGCAGCCTTCAACGAACATTTTTTTCCGCTATTGCTGGTGCTCGGTTTTGCAAGCCGGTTTGCCGCACTCGCCCTTCTTGGCATGACATTGGTCATCGAGATTTTCGTTTATCCTGGCGCCTGGCCAACCCACGGCACCTGGGCCGCATGCCTTTTGCTGCTAATTGCCAAAGGACCGGGCACCTTCTCGATCGATCATCTAATCGCCCGGAAAATGGCGATGGGTGAAGGAAAGGTATGACTGAGGCGCCGGAAAGTTGTCACCACTCCGAGGCCGCGATAACGCGTTGCCATTTGGCATTTAAATGATATATTTATGCCAAAAGGAGAATATGATGTTGTTTGAGCCTGTCTTAGCCACGCCCGCGTCAGCGCATTCGAGCATTATCACGGATGAAGAAGCAGGCGCGCTCGCACGCACCACTATGAACCTTTTCAAGGTTTGGGATGTGTCGGACGTAGAGGCATGCACTCTTCTTGGCGGCATGTCGTCCAGAACCTGGGCCCGCTGGAAAGACGGCAAGATTGGCAGGATCGATCGGGATCTCAGAATGAGAATGGCCCATTTGATGGGTATTCACAAAGGGCTCCGCTACCTTTTCAAGGAGCCTGTTCGTGGATACGATTGGCTTCGCAAACCCAATACCGCTTTTGCCGGTGAGACGGCATTGGCGCTCATGCTTCGTGGAGAGCTGTCGGATATCGCCGCAATGCGTGAATGGCTCGATGCGGAGAGGGGGGCGTGGTAAGCGAAGTTGTAATCCGCGTTCGCGTCACTTGGCCTCAAACCTTTCGCGTCATCCGGTCGATTTACCCCCCTATCGATCTTTTTGAGGACATTGCCGATCCCCATGACTGGGAAGCGCTGGTTGCTGTCGAGGAGAAGACAAACCCACGTATCCGTTTTGAGATTGGCGAGCTCGGCAAGGTGCCATTGGCACGGCGCGTTTCAGGCCCCGGCGCGAGTTACCTCATGGCGCCGTTCGTCCATTGCTCCACGTTGAGGCCGGGGCGTTTCACCGATGGAAGCTACGGCATCTATTATGCAGGCAACAGGGAAGATGTCGCAGTAGCGGAGACCATTCATCACCATGAACAGTTCATGCGTGCGACGAATGAAAGTGCTGGCTGGACCTCTCACTTTCGTGTCCTGAAAGGCAGCGTGGACTGCGAGCTCGATGACATCGGCGATGCACCCAACCTATTGCATCCCGCTGACTATGGCCCTTCTCGGATGGAAGGAAGTCGCCTCCGCAGCACTGGAAGTAATGGCTTGGTTTGGGACAGCGTTCGTATGGCCGGCGGTCGTTGCATTGGAATATTTTGGCCGGACGTCATCCCAATTCCGGTTCAGGGACGACATTACTGCTACCATTGGAATGGCTCTCGGGTCGACTTTGTGCGCGAGCATGACACCGGCTTTGTGCGGTCGGTCACAGGTTAGCCGGCAGAACAAACACTGTGAGCCCCGCATGACAATCGGGCGGAACGCATCGATCAGCAAGCCAAATACCGAAGAAGCACAACAAGTCAATTGACGCGCGTCAGCCGTCGCACTATTCATAAAGTCATCCGATGACTTTATGAATAGTGCGATGCGACCTCTCTCTCGAACCAATCTTGCCGACACTGCGGTTGAAGCCATCCGGGCCGAAATCCACGCGGGTCGCTGGCCGGTCGGCGGCCGGTTGCCGAATGAAGCCAGCTTGTCCTCCGTGCTATCAGTGAGCCGCGGCACTGTGCGCGAGGCCGTGCGTGTCCTAGTGGCCAAGGGGTATCTGGAAACCCGCCAGGGTTCCGGCACTTACGTTCGCTCCAAGATTGATCCCGATGAAACCCTTTCGCGCGCCCGAAGTGCCAGCCTAAAGGACCTTCTGGAGGCACGGTGTGGCCTCGAGGTCGAAGCCGCACGGCTGGCTGCCATCCGTCATACACCGGAAATCATCACCGAGTTACGCGCGCTCCTTGCCCATCGTGGGCCGAGTGGGGAGGGCGACCGCGCGGAGTATGTCGTTCGCGATCTCTCCTTCCACAAAGCCGTCATTGCTGCTTCTGGCAACCAGGCGATGGTCGAAATCTACGAATTCTTCTCCGCGTCGATCAGGGAAACGATTGAAGCGACACTCGGCGACCAGCTACCCGAGCCCGATATGCAGGCCCATGCCGATATCATTGATGCCATTGCATCGGGCTCTCCGGATCAAGCCGATGCGGCAACACGCCGCTTCATGGCGCCGATATTGGCCACGTTGGATAGAATGCTCTTATCATGACAGCCCACCAGAAACCGTTGAACCCCGCCCAACATGGTGATGACCCGCTGATCGACGCAGAGGTCGATAGTGTACCGCAGCCGCGTGTTATCGCACCGCCGAGCGCCATTTCGCGCTTCCTGCTTGGCGCCAGCCTCGTGCTCATCGCATTCAATCTTCGACCCGTCTTCTCCAGCGCGTCTGCGCTGCTTCCTGAAATCGGCCGCACGTTCGGTCTGTCATCGACCGGTCTCAGTCTCCTCACCACCCTGCCAGTCGTCTGCCTCGGTCTTTTTTCTCCGCTTGCGCCACGCCTAGCCCAGAAGATCGGTGCGGAACGCACCCTTCTTGGTGTGCTTGCGCTGCTGGCGCTTGGAACCGTTCTTCGCAGTTTCAATTCCATTCCTGCACTGTTTTTCGGGACGGCGCTCGCTGGTGCCTGCATCGCCGTCGGAAACGTGCTTCTGCCGGGCCTTGTCAAACGCGATTTCGCCGACAAAACGGCCCTGATGACCGGCTTCTACACGATGGCGCTCTGCGCCGGTGCAGCAGCAGCGGCCGGTTTCACCTTGCCGATTGAACATTTTCTCGATGGCTCGGCTTCGGCGGCACTGGGTGCATGGGCGCTCCCTGTCTTACTTGTTTTCTTGCTTTGGCTGCCGCAGGCGTTGTGGCTGAGCCGCCGTCCCAAGCAATCGGGATTTCGCGTTCAGGGTCTCTTGCGGGATCCGCTCGCGTGGCAGGTTACGCTGTTCATGGGCTTTCAGTCGGCACTTGCCTATTCGGTCTTTGGTTGGTTGGTCCCGATTTTGCGCGAGCGCGGGCTCGACGGGATTACAGCGGGCGCCGTCGTGTCCGTATCGGTCATGATCCAGGCCGCGGCCTGCCTTGTTATCCCCCATATCGCCGTGCGTTGCCGGGATCAGCGGATCGTCGTCGTGGCCCTTCTTGCTGCAGCCGTCATCGCCCTGCTCGGGCTGCTGTTTGCTCCGTTGTCCATAGTCTGGTTTTGCGCGGCTTTGCAGGGGATAGGACAGGGCGGGCTCATTGCTGTTGCGATGACGATCATCGTCCTGCGATCACCTGATGCACATGTCGCAGCCCACTTGTCAGGCATGGCGCAATGCGTCGGCTATTTGCTTGCAGCGATCGGGCCTCTGATCGTCGGCCTCATCCATTCCTGGACGGGAAGTTTTGGCGCGAGCGCCATTCTCTTCATTTCGCTTGGGCTGTGCGCCGGCATTGCCGGTTGGGGTGCCGGGCGCACGGCACATGTCAAAGCCCGGACGATCGAGGTCCCGCTCAGGGCTAATACCTAAGACCCCATGGCGCAATGCCTGCGACAAGCCATTTCCTTCGTCCTTACGATACTGGGCTCGCAATATCGGCTCCGGGCAGGTGCACGCACTCTGCGTCGCCACCGTCCGGACAGTTTTCAGTTTATAGCGACGACAATCTACTGTTTGCGTGGCCAGGTGTCGGCGAGCCGGTAGCCGGCCGGCCATGGATCGGCGGGGTCAAGCATGACCTGATGGGTACCGGTCACCCAGGCGCGGCCTGAGATTTCGGGTATGATCGCCGCTTGTCCGCCCACCGTCGTTTCGCCGACAATCTGGCAGTCGAAATGCGAGCCGATGATCGATTCGCCGCGGAACATCTGTCCGATCTTGATCTGCCCCTTCGCATGCAGCACCGCCATCCGGGCCGAGCAACCGGTGCCGGTTGGAGAGCGGTCGAGCTTGGCCGGCTGGATCACGACGGTGTTGCGCCCATGTAGGATGCCGTCGCGTTCTTCCACGGGAAGGGTCAGCTGACAAAAGGAAATGTGGTTCCAGTCTGCATTTTCCGGATGGGAAAAGCCGAGTTGTTCGTTAGCTGCACGGGTGATCCGGATACCGGTTTCGGCCAGCTCCCGTGCTTCGTCAGGGGTGACCGAAAAACCGAGCGTGCGGGCGTCGGTGATCACGAAGCTATCACCACCGTAAGCGGTGTCGACCGTGAGGGTGCCAAGGCCTTCCACTTCGAGCTTGGCATCGAGTCGGGCTGCGAAGGACGGCACGTTGGTGACGGTGATGCGCTCGGCCTTGCCGTTACGGCAGGCGGCGACGACATTCACCAGGCCGCCCGGCGCTTCGAGCACCATTCTGGTTTCCGGCTCCTGCATCGGGACAATGCCAGTGTCGAGCAGCACGGTTGAAACGCAGATCGAGTTGGAGCCCGACATCGGCGGTGTATCTTCCGGCTCCATGATAATGAAGCCCATCGTCGCGCGTGGATCTTTTGGCGGGACCAGCAGGTTGATGTGCCGGAACACGCCGCCGCGCGGTTCGTTCAGGACGAAATTGCGCAGTGTCTGATCCTCGGCGATGAACCGCCGCTGTTCCCACAGGGTCGCTCCTGGAGGCGGCGCAACACCACCGACAATCACATCCCCGACCTCGCCTTCGGCGTGGCAGGAAACGATATGGATTACCTTGCTGCTGCGCATCGCTCTCTCCTCCAGAAAACCTTTTAACTGCCCCATGACGGCAAAATGAGACTGTTTTTCCGCCCCGATGCCGCATGGCAATTCGAGTGATAGGAAAATTAAATCAAATATACAATTTGTATTTTCAATCTCCTCCTAATTTGGGAATGCCTCGCCGCCAGATTTATTTCGTCATTTCCGCCCAACTTGCCAGAAACGGTTGATCCCGCCTTCAGGGAAAAGTATTCCTTTTGTCGACAAAGGATTGAAGACATGACAGATATCGACACCAGCCCCCTTCCCGAACGCAAGCGCGGTTCCGGCGTCAAGATGGTCTATGACCTCTTGCGTGACGAGATCCTCGACCTTGTACTGCCGCCCGGCAGTCCGATTGACGAGGTGCAACTGGCCGAACGCTTCAAGATGTCGCGCACACCGATCCGCGAAGCGTTGGTGCGGCTGGCAGGCGAGGGACTGATCGACACATTGCCCAACCGGTCGACGATGGTCGCCAATATCGACTTCCTCAACATGCACACCTTCTTCGATGCGCTTGTCTTGATGTACCGCGTCACGACGAAACAGGCAGCTCAGTATCACAGGCCGGAAGACCTGGAAGTCATCCGCGCCCATCAGGCCGAATTCGCTGCCGCCGTGCAGGCGCAGGACGCATTGGCGATGATCGCCACCAATGCAGCCTTCCATTCAGCCATCGCCGACGCGGGGCGCAATCCGTATTTCACCGGGCTGTTCAACCGGCTTCTGGATGAGGGACGGCGTATGTTGCGGTTGTATTATCAGTCCTACGACGACCGGCTACCGCAACGCTTCGTTGAAGAGCACGATGTCATGATTGCCGTCATTGCCAACCGCGATGTCGAAGAGGCTGACCGCTTGGCCAGACAACACGCGGAGCAGATCGTTCAGCAAATCCAGAAATTGTTTGCCCGCCAAGACAGGCTCGACATGACGCTGTGATGAGAGAAATTCTTGTCGACAAATAAAATACAACGTGCAATATGGCTCCAGAGGCACAGGATTGGAGCTGCAAAGGTGCGCGCCGTTCTCTGCCTGTCCGGCAAGGTCAAAAGGAGTTTGTTATGACGGCCAAAATCTTTTCTGGCGTGATCCCCGCGCTGATGACCCCTTGCAAAGAAGACCGTACCCCGGACTTCGACGCCCTCGTGCGCAAGGGAAAAGAGTTGATTGCGCAGGGAATGTCTGCCGTTGTCTATTGCGGTTCGATGGGTGACTGGCCACTCTTGACCGATGCGCAGCGCATGGAAGGCGTCGAGCGCCTGGTGAAAGCCGGTGTGCCTGTGATCGTCGGCACTGGCGCCGTCAACAGCGAACTGGCTGTCGCACACGCAGCCCATGCGCAGGCCGTTGGCGCGCAGGGCCTCATGGTTATCCCGCGGGTATTGTCGCGCGGTTCTTCCGTTGTTGCACAGAAGGCCCACTTCAAGGCGATCCTAGCTGCAGCACCAGACCTTCCGGCCGTGATTTACAACAGCCCTTATTATGGTTTTGCCACCCGCGCGGACCTGTTCTTCGCTCTGCGCGCTGAACATCCGAACCTGATCGGCTTCAAGGAATTCGGCGGCCCGGCCGACATGCGTTATGCAGCCGAGCACATTACCAGCCAGGACGGCGTCTCCCTGATGATCGGCGTTGATACCGCCGTCTTCCACGGCTTCGTCAACTGCGGTGCGACCGGTGCCATCACCGGTATCGGCAACGTTCTGCCGAAGGAAGTCATTCACCTCTGCAACCTGTCGCAGGCTGCTGCCGAAGGTGACGCCGATGCGCGCCTGCGCGCCCTGGAGCTGGAACAGGCACTTGCCGTTCTGTCCTCCTTCGACGAAGGTCCGGACCTCGTTCTCTACTTCAAGCACATGATGGTGATGAAGGGCGACAAGGAATACGCGCTGCACTTCAACGCATCGGACGCACTCACCGACAGCCAGCGTGGTTATGTCGAAGCCCAGTTCAAGCTGTTCAACGGCTGGTATGCCGAATGGAGCAAGCTCGCTGGCGCGGTCCAGAAGTACAAGGGCTGAGCTTAATCTCTCCTGAATTGACAAAGGCCCTCCGAGCAATCGGAGGGCCTTTTGCATTTGTGAGGCCTGCGGTGCCATTGCGCAGGCCGATGCCGGGGCGGCGTTAAACCGCGTCCAGCCCGAGCGTGTGCAGCCGGTCGAGCTGTTCCATCTCCGAAGCGGACAGGACGATACCGCCGGCCTCAGATTTCGCGCGGGCGGCGTAGCGCCGCTGCGAGGGCAGACGGGCACCCTGGCCGACCATGGCCTCGAAGAGGACTTCGGCGCGGGCAAACGGATTTACTGGACGATCAGCACCAAAACCTTCCGGGGAGAAGGCGATGATCAGCTCGCCATGGGCGGGCGCAAGTGCTGTCGAGCCAAGCGCTTCCAGCACTTCCGGGCTGGTCAGATCGCCAATCATGATGCCGGCCAAAAGCTCGATCATCGTCGAAATTGCCGAGCCTTTGTGCTCGCCGAACGGCAACATCGCACCGGAAAGTGCTGCTTCCGGGTCGGTGGTTGGCTGGCCCTCGGAATCGATCGCCCAACCTTCCGGCAGGGCTTTCCCAGCCCGCCTATGCAGCTCGATCTCGCCACGCGCCGCGACCGATGTTGCGAAGTCGAAAACATAGGGCGGCTTTCCAACACGGGGCCAGCCGAAGGCGAGAGGGTTGGTACCGAGTAGCGGTTTCGTTCCGCCGCTCGGTGCGACCGTGGCGTAGCTGGGGCACATGACGATGCCAGCAAGTCCAAGCTCCGTCAGCGCCTCTGCCTCCGGCCAGAGTGCTGAGAAATGGGTGCAGTCATTGATGGCGAGGGCTGCAATGCCGCTGGAACGGGCGCGCTCGGCCAGCACCGGAAGACCGAGTTCGAACGCTGCATTGGCAAAGCCGCCCTTGGCATCGACCTTGACGACGGCGGAACGGCTTTGCGGCAGCAGTTCGGGCTTGGCGACGGGGTTGACCTTGCCAGCCTTGACGGTGCGAAGCGCGCCTTCGATCCGGTAGATGCCGTGGGATTTGCAAGCGTCCCGTTCGGCGGCAACAATCACCCGGGTAATGGCAGCGGCTTGTAAAGCACTCAGCCCAGCCTTGATGAAGATGGCTTTTACGCGCTCCTCCAGTCCGGCGATCGTCAGGGTGTGGGTATCGCTCATGGTGTGCCCCTCCTTTTTAGGCGCAGTAACATCCAAATGGGTTGATACCCTGCATACAAAAAGTATACAATATCGGCAGACATAATCCGGCCCGGCATATCTGCCGCGTGCACCTGTTTGAGAGAAAAGGATCTGCCCATGCCCTTCATCCCCACCGGAAAACACCTCGTCGCCGGCGAATGGCTGGACGGCGCCGGTACCTTTGCCTCCACGCCGGCCAATGGCCCCGTGCACCAATTCGCCGTCGGAACCGCACAGTTGGTCAACCGCGCCTGCGAGGCTGCTGAGGCCGCCTTCTGGAGCTTTAGCGCCTCAGACCGCAGCACGCGTGCGGCTTTCCTGCGTGCCATTGCCGATGAGATCGACGCGCGCGCCGACCAGATCACGGAAATTGGCAGCCAGGAAACCGGTCTGCCCGAGGCCCGCCTGATTGGTGAGCGCGGCCGCACGACGGGTCAGTTGCGGCTGTTTGCCAGCCACATCGAGAGCGGTGACTATCTGGATCGCCGCTTCGACGCAGCATTACCGGATCGCCAGCCGGCGCCGCGCCCTGAAATCCGGCTGATGCAGCGGCCCGTCGGCCCGGTTGCTGTGTTCGGCGCGTCGAATTTCCCGCTGGCCTTCTCCACGGCGGGTGGCGATACGGCCGCAGCGCTCGCGGCTGGTTGCCCGGTCGTCGTCAAGGGTCATTCGGCCCATCCGGGCACTGGCGAGATCATTGCCCAGGCCATCGACGCGGCCATTCGCAGCACCGGCGTTCATCCGGGTGTCTTCTCGCTCATTCAGGGCGGCAACCGCGACGTGGGTCACGCCTTGGTGCAGCATCCCCTGATCAAGGCGGTCGGCTTCACCGGTTCGCAGGCCGGCGGCCGCGCACTGTTCAATCTTTGCGCTGCCCGGCCAGAACCGATCCCGTTCTTCGGTGAACTCGGTTCCGTCAACCCGATGTTCCTTTTGCCTTCGGCACTAGCAGAAAAAGCCGAGGCTTTGGGCCAGGGCTGGGCAGGTTCGCTTGCCATGGGCGCAGGGCAGTTCTGCACCAATCCCGGCGTTGCCGTTGTCATCGACGGTGCCGATGCCGACCGGTTTTCAGCGGCAGCGGTGGAGGCACTGGGCAAGGTTGCCCCGCAGGTCATGCTGACCGATGGAATTGCCAAGGCCTATCATGACGGGCAGGCGAACTTTGCCTCCCGCAACACCGTGGAGCCGCTATTGGTCACGGAATCGTCCGGCCGCGCCGCGTCCCCCAACCTGTTTGAAACGACGGGTGAGCGGTTCCTGTCGGATCATGCGCTGAGCGAAGAGGTCTTCGGTCCGCTTGGCCTTCTGGTGCGGGTGAACTCGCAGGAAGAAATGGAAAGCGTTGCACGGCAGATCGAAGGCCAGCTCACAGTGACGTTGCATATGGATGACGCCGATATCGAGGCCGCGAAACGCCTGCTGCCACTGCTGGAGCGGAAGGCTGGCCGCATTCTCGTCAACGGCTTCCCGACCGGTGTCGAGGTGGTCGATTCCATGGTCCACGGTGGCCCGTATCCAGCCTCCACCAACTTCGGCGCGACCAGTGTCGGCACCATGTCGATCCGCCGTTTCCTGCGTCCCGTTTCCTATCAGAACCTGCCGGAGGCGCTACTACCCAAGGATCTGCTAAAATAATAGTGCGGCGAGACTGGGCTCCCCTTGGCGTTTATTGCGCGGAAATTGGAAAATACGCATTTTTGCGTACTTTTTGTATACGTCTTGTATTTTGTGATTGATTTGCGGACTGGGAATCGAAATAGTGCCTCAGCCGCAGATCGGCACATCAATCTAGGGAGAGAGATTAAGATGAAATTTTCGGTCCTCGCGTTCAGCCTCTTGGCCGCAACCGCTCTGACCAGCCAGGCTCACGCCGACAAGCTGGACGATATTATCGCCTCGGGAACACTGCGTTGCGCCGTTGTGCTGGATTTTCCGCCGATGGGCGCGCGTGACGAAAGCAACAACGCCATCGGCTTCGATGTCGACTATTGCAACGATCTGGCCAAGGCTCTCGGCGTCACCGCCGAAATCGTCGAAACCCCATTCCCTGAGCGTATTCCTGCGCTGATGTCGGGCCGCGTTGATGTCGGTGTTGCCTCGACCTCCGACACGCTCGAGCGTGCCAAGACTGTCGGCATGACGATCCCTTACTTCGCCTTTGAAATGGCCGTGACAGCCAACGAGAAATCGGGCGTCAAGTCATTTGAAGACATGAAGGGCAAGGTCGTCGGCGCCACTGCCGGCACTTACGAAGCCATTGCGCTGGAAGAACAGGTCAAGGCCTGGGGCACTGGCGAATTCCGCCCGTACCAGACGCAGGCGGACGTGTTCCTGGCACTCAGCCAAGGTCAGCTCGATGCGACTGTGTCCACCTCGACCGTGGCACAGGCCAACGTCAAGACCGGCAAGTTCCCCGGCATCTCAGTCGTCGGCAAGGCACCGCTCGACATCGACTATGTCGCGCTGTTCACCAACCGCGAGGAATACGGCCTCATCAACTTCCTCAACCTCTTCATCAACCAGCAGGTTCGCACCGGCCGTTATGCTGAGCTCTATGAGAAGTGGGTCGGCGGCGAGGCACCGAACCTTTCGGTCAACGGCGTCTATCGCTAATCAAATCGTTTCGCTGGCGGCGCGGGAAATACCCGCGCCGCTGTCCTTCTTCAGGAGATGAAACGGCGATGTTGAATTACACATTTCACTGGAACCAGGCCTTACAGGCGCTGCCGCAGATGCTCGACGGCGCTGTGGTCACGCTGCAGATCGCGCTTCTGTCCATGGTCCTCGGGCTGGCGCTTGCCCTGACCCTGATGGCATTCCGCATGTCCGGCAGTCGTATCCTCAGCGGGTTTGCGACCACTTGGGTGGAAATCGCGCGCAATACGCCCGCTTTGTTTCAGATCTACATGGCGCATTTCGGGCTCGGCAATTTCGGCATCCATCTCAGCCCCTATACGGCGCTTCTGATCGGGATTGCCTTCAACAATGCAGGCTATCTGGCGGAAAACTTCCGCGGTGCGCTGAAAGCCATTCCCGACACCCAGGCGCGCGCCGGGCGTTCGCTTGGCATGACACCGATCCAGGCTTTCCGGCTGATCGTCCTGCCGCAGATGCTGCGTGTTGCCTTCCTGCCGGCCACCAACCAGATGGTCTGGGCCATCCTGATGACGTCGCTCGGCGTAACGGTTGGCATGAACACCGATCTTGCAGGCATCACTCAGGAACTCAATGCACGATCGTTCCGCACCTTTGAATTCTTCGCCCTTGCTGCAGTGATCTACTACATCATCGCGAAACTCGTGACGCTGGCCGCCCGTCTGGTTGCCGCGCGCATGTTCAGATATTGAGAGAGGTGAGAAATGTTTGATACCGCCCTCTCCTGGAGTGACCTTGCCTTTCTGGCGCAGGGCGCAGCGATGACCCTTGCGGTCACTGCTGTGTCTGTAACGGCCGGAACCGTGCTTGGCATTCTCTTCGGTGTTCTTCGTGTTCAGCTTGGCGCCATCTGGTCCGCCCCGCTGACATTCGTGCTGGACATCTTCCGTTCAGTGCCGCTGTTGATCCAGCTCGTGCTTGGCAATGCACTTCAAGCCATCGCCAAACTTGGCTGGGCACCTTTCACCACATCCTGCGTCGTGCTGTCGCTCTATACGGCAGCCTATTGCTCGGAAATCGTCCGCGGCGGCATCGGTGCCGTTCCAGCGACGACACGCCGCGCGGCCCGCTCGCTCGGCATGACCTGGTGGCAGGACATGCGATACATCGTAGCACCGCTCGCGACCCGCGTTTCGCTTCCTGCGTGGATCGGCCTGACGCTCGGCGTCATGAAGGATTCAGCACTGGTGCTCTGGCTAGGCCTGATCGAGCTTCTGCGTGCCTCGCAAATCCTCGTCACCCGCCTGCAGGAGCCGCTGTTCATCCTTCTGATCTGCGGCGTAATCTACTTCGTCATCAGCTTCCCCATCGCCCGGTTTGGCGGGTATCTCGAAAGACGGTGGTCCCCCAATGATTGAAATTAAAGACGTTCGCAAATCCTTCAGCACGCTGGAGGTTTTGAAGGGGATCAACCTCACCGTGAACAAGGGTGAGGTGGTCACCATTATCGGCGGTTCCGGATCGGGCAAGTCGACGCTGTTGACCTGCATTAACGGGCTCGAGCCGATCAATGCGGGTCAGATCACCATCGATGGCACGGTCGTCCATGCCAAGGATACCGATCTCAACAAGCTGCGGCGCAAGGTCGGCATCGTCTTCCAGCAATGGAACGCTTTCCCGCATCTGACGGTCCTGGAAAACGTCATGCTGGCACCGCGCAAGGTGCTGGGCCTTGCGAAGGAAAAAGCCGAGGAGATCGCAGTCAGGCAGTTGACCCATGTCGGCTTGGCCGAAAAGCTGTCGGTCTATCCGAACCGCATGTCGGGCGGCCAGCAACAGCGCATGGCAATTGCCAGGGCACTGGCAATGTCGCCGGAATATATGCTGTTCGACGAAGTCACCTCGGCGCTTGATCCGATGCTGGTCGGCGAAGTGCTCGACACGCTGAAAATGCTCGCGGAAGAGGGCATGACGATGATTTGCGTCACCCATGAAATGGCGTTTGCCCGCGACGTGTCCGATCGAGTCGCTTTCTTCCATCATGGGGTAATGACCGAAATCGGCACGCCGGATCAGCTCTTCGGCGCGCCGCAACATCCCGATACTCAGGCGTTTCTCGCGAGCGTTCGCTAATGGCGCATCCGGACGTCATTGTCATCGGTGCCGGCGTCGTCGGGCTGTCCGTGGCGATCGCTGCCCAGGCCCGGGGGATGACGGTTACCGTGCTGGACCGCGAAGGCCCGGCAGCTGGCGCATCCGCCGGCAATGCCGGGGCGTTCGCGTTCACGGATATCCTGCCGCTTGCCTCGCCGGGAATTCTGAAAAAGGCACCGAAATGGCTGCTCGACCCACTCGGGCCGCTGTCGGTTCCGCCTGCCTACGCGTTCAAGATCGCCCCTTGGATGTTCCGCTTCTGGCGCGCCTGCTCGCCCGATCAGGTTGCAAGGTCCACGACCGTGCAGACCGCGTTGATGGACCTTTCCAAAACCGAGCTTGAGCCGTTCCTGCAGCAGACGGGTACGTTGCCCATGCTGCGCAAGGATGGAAATCTGCAGGTTTACGAAAGCCAAGCGGAGCTGAATGCCTCGCTACCCGGATGGAAGGTCCGCGAAGCGCACGGCATCGAATTCCACCATGTCGATGCCTCCCGTATGGCCGATATCCAGCCGGGGCTCGACCCACGGTTCACCCATGGCACCTTCACGCCTGGCTGGTTCTCGATTGCCGACCCAAAACTCTACACGCTCGCACTGGCGGATTATTTTCGCAGCCAGGGTGGCCTGTTGGAGCGCACCAACGTCACCGCGCTGCGGCCGGTCGAGGGGGGAGTCGAGGTTCTGAGCGAGGGCGGCGAAACTCGTCACGGGCTGCAGGTCGTGCTATCGGCCGGCGCCTTTTCCCACCGCATCGCTCGCAGCCTCGATGAGCGCATTCCGCTGGAAACCGAGCGCGGCTACAACACGACGCTACCGGCCGATGCGTTCGACGTGCGAACACAGATTACCTTCGGCGGTCATGGCTTTGTCGTCACACGCCTGTCGACGGGCATCCGCGTTGGCGGCGCCGTGGAGCTTGGCGGACTGGACTTGCCGCCGAATTTCCGCCGCTCCGAGGCCATGTTGAAGAAAGCCAAGAACTTTCTTCCCGGGCTGAAGACCGAAGGCGGCACGCAATGGTTCGGCTTCCGTCCTTCGCTGCCCGACAGTCTTCCGGCCATCGGCCGCTCCAGGGCAACGCCGCGGGTCATCCACGCCTTCGGGCACGGTCATCTCGGCTTGACACAATCGGCCGGAACGGCCCGGTTGGTCGTTGATCTCTTGACTGATAAAACACCGCCGATCGACATTGCATCCCTTTCGCCTCAACGCTTCTGACAAAGGTCTTTCACCATGGCCACCTACACCTTCTCCTGCCTTGACGGGCACACCTGCGGCAACCCGGTCCGCCTCGTTTCCGGCGGTGGGCCGCGCCTTGAGGGCGCCAACATGCTGGAGAAGCGGGCCCATTTCCTGCGGGAATTCGACTGGATCCGGACAGGCCTGATGTTCGAGCCGCGCGGCCATGACATGATGTCTGGCTCGATCCTCTATCCGCCGACCCGCGCCGACTGCGACGTCGCGGTTCTCTTCATCGAGACCTCCGGCTGCCTGCCGATGTGCGGCCACGGCACAATCGGCACTATCACCATGGCGATTGAAAACGGCCTGATCATGCCGCGCGAGCCCGGCAAGCTGTCGATCGACGCGCCGGCCGGCAAGGTTGATATCACCTATCGCCAGGAAGGCCGCTTCGTCGAGGAAGTCCGGCTCACCAACGTACCCGGTTTTCTCTATGCCGAAGGCCTGACGGCAGAGGTCGAGGGATTGGGCGAGATCGTGGTCGATGTCGCCTATGGCGGCAATTTTTACGCCATTGTCGAACCGCAGAAGAATTTCCGCGATATGGCTGATCACACGGCAGGCGAGCTCATCGGCTGGAGCCCCAAGCTGCGGGCTGCGCTGAACGAGAAATACGAGTTCTTTCACCCTGAGCATCCCGAGATCCGGGGCCTCAGCCACATCCAGTGGACCGGCAAGCCAAACGACGCCACCGCGCATGCCCGCAACGCCGTGTTCTACGGCGACAAGGCCATCGATCGATCGCCTTGCGGCACCGGAACCTCGGCACGCATGGCGCAGCTCGCGGCCAAGGGTAAGCTGGCCGTCGGTGATGAATTCATCCACGAGTCGATCATCGGTTCGCTGTTTAAGGGCCGGGTTGAAGCGGCCACCAAGGTTGCCGGGCGCGACGCGATCATCCCCTCGATCGCCGGCTGGGCGCGTATGACCGGAATCAACACGATTTTCATCGACGACCGCGATCCCTTCGCCCACGGTTTCGTCGTCAAGTGAGTGATCCGATGCAAGCTTCCAGCATCCTTGGCGGCAACGCCGAAGGCCCGATCATCACATCGGCCGAGCCCTTGAGTTTTTGGGGTGGAGTTTCGCCTGAGACGGGAGGGATAATTGATGTGCATCACCCCCTCCATGGGGTCTGTCTGACCGGCGGCATCCTGATGATGCCGTCGAGCCGGGGGTCCTGCACAGGCTCTGGTGTACTTCTTGATCTTATCCTGACCGGCCGCGCCCCCGCAGCGCTGGTGTTCAGCGAAGCCGAGGATGTGCTCACGCTGGGCGCACTGATCGCCGCAGAAATGTTCGGCAAGCCGCTTCCTGTCCTTCGCCTTGCGCCGGAGAGTTTTGCTGCACTGTCACGCGCAAAGACTGCGCGGATCACTGCGACCTCGATCGAGGCGGGCGGTCTATCGATCCCCGTGACGCCGCCACGCATCACGACACTCGATCTGACCAATACCGATCGTGCAATGCTGGACGGCGAGCAGGGCCAAGCGATCCAGCAGGCGATGCGGATCATCTGCGCCATGGCCGCCCAGCAGGGCGCAAACTGTCTGATCGACGTGACGCAGGGGCATATCGACGGCTGCATTTATGCCAGTCCGGCCAACCTTGTTTTTGCAGAGCGCATGGCTGAGATGGGCGCACAAGTTCGCGTGCCAACCACCATGAACGCGATCTCGGTCGATCGTGCCAACTGGCAGGCGCAAGGTGTTCCGAACTCGTTTGGTGATCCGGCCGCAAGGCTCGCCGACGCCTATGTCCGCATGGGCTGCCGTCCGACCTTCACCTGTTCCCCCTATCTTCTGGCCAGCGCGCCGCAGGCGGGCCAAGCGATCGCGTGGGCGGAATCCAACGCCGTTATTTTCGCCAACACCGTGCTCGGCGCCCGTACGCCAAAACACCCCGATTTCCTCGACCTCTGCATCGCCATGACCGGACGCGCGCCGCTTTCCGGGGTCTACCTGGATGAACATCGCCAAGCCCGGTGCATCGTCGATATCGAATTGCCAGACAATGTCGATGACGCCTTCTGGCCGCTGATTGGCTATCTCGCCGGTCATGCTGCGCCCGATCGCATCCCTTTGCTGCGGGGTCTCGCGTCAGCGCGCCCCTCGAGAGATGACCTCAAGGCGCTGTGTGCCGCCTTCGGCACCACGTCCGCTGTACCGATGCTGCACGTCGAGGGCGTCACGCCGGAAGCCGACGGCGCAGCAACCGCTGGCGCGGAACGAAAAACAATCACCCGCGCCGACATGACGGATGCATGGACGCGGCTGAACTCGGGACCGGAGCAGGTTGAACTCGTGGCCATCGGCAGCCCGCATGCCTCGCTGAGCGAATGCCGGGCACTGGCAACAGCGCTCGCCGGCCGCAGCCGTCACCCTGATGTTGCTGTTATCGTGACGGCAGGTCATCAGGTGATCACCGAGGCGCGCGCTGATGGCACGCTGGAGAACCTTGAACAAAGCGGTGTGCAAATCGTGCCCGATCTCTGCTGGTGTTCGATCAGCGAGCCGGTTTTCCCGACACGCACCCGCACGCTCATCACCAACTCCGGCAAGTACGCCCATTACGGCCCCGGCCTCAGCAATCGGGTGGTCCGCTTTGGCAGCTTGGCTGATTGCGTCGAGGCTGCCCTGAACGGCCGCGTCCCGGCCCGACTTCCCGCCTGGCTTTCATGGTCAGCGGATAGAACACGCCTCTAGTAAAGTGGGAACATATACCGCCAATATGCGGAAATAGTTGGGCGTACTGACATCCGCGTCCGGCTTTCACTATCGGCGTTTCGAGGCGTATTATCGACACGAACCTCGACACGCGTCAGAGTATTCCAGTTCCAGGCTACTCTGACCATTGCCGGTGCAGGCGGACGCGTTGAATGTAATGCAACTTTGCATTACATTAATGCACGGAAAGGAAACGCCCATGACCACACTCACTGTAACGACACGCGGGCAGGTAACGTTTCGCAAGGAAGTATTGCAGCATCTGGGTATCCGGCCTGGCGAAAAAATAGAACTGAACCTGTTGCCGGATGGCAAAGCGGAATTGGTCGCTGTTCGGCCGAAAGGGTCGTTCCGGGACCTCCATGGCTTCCTCAAAGGTAAGACGAATGGCAGGGTTCTCAGTATTGAGGAGTTAAACGACGCCATTGCTGACGCCGGCGCGGCGGCCGGAGCCAACAAAACATGAAGGTGACTGCAGACACCAATGTGCTGTTGCGTGCTTATGTTGCCGATGATGTCGCGCAAGCAAGGGCTGCGGTTGACCTTCTGGCCAATGCCGAAACCGTTGCTGTGAGCCTGCAATCCGTGTGTGAATTTGTATGGGTCTTGGTTCGCCAGTATCAGACTGCCCGGGAAGATGTTTCAGCGGCGATCAGCGCTCTGCTAAACACTGAAAATGTCGTCGTTAATCGACCCGCCGTCGATGCGGGGCTGGCAGTTCTGGATGCCGGCGGTGATTTTGCAGATGGTATTATTGCCTTTGAAGGAAGTTGGCTTGGTGGCGAGACTTTCGTGTCGTTCGACAAGAAGGCTGTTAGGCTGCTGTCTGCATTAGGACAGCCCAGCCGCCTTCTGTCCTGATAAGCTCCACACCTCGACCGCTAAATCCTCAAACTGGCAACGCAACCGGACGCAGAACCATGCAAACGGAGAGGCTATGTCCGTGCTCCAGCGTCACCAAGCCTGCACTTGGCGGCATGTTATGGGCATTTGGCAGATGCGTCATAGGCTCGAAGCAGAAGAAGTCAGTCCCAGCATCGGGCGAATAGATCATGAAACAGTCGAACGGCCCGACGGCTGTCAGCCTGAGACCAAGGCCATGTTCGGGCCACTCCATCCACGCTGTTGCATCCCAGCCGTCATAAGCATTGTTGATCCAGTGCGGGGGAAGAGTTTTCGTAACTGTAAAATCCAAGTATTCGGGGATGTCTGTGGGAGCATCCGGCAAGTGGCCGCTGCGCTCGGTCCAAAATCGCCATGCCTCTGCCTTCAACCGGGTTTGTGGTGCGCGCGGGAAGAAGGGATGGAATCCCAGGCCGTACGGCAGCGGCTTGTGGGCAGTGTTGGTAACAGTTAGCGCCAGTGTCAAAGCGTCATCCTCAAGCCGCACAGTCTGGATGACGTCGTAAGCATAGGGGCTTGATGCATTTTCTCGATGGACATAGCGCAACACCGTTTCGCTATTGCTTTGCGACACGATTTCCCATTCTGCAAGCCAACCGTCGCCGTGCAGACAAGAAGGGTCGGCTGTATTGGGCTGCAGCGAAAATCGCTTGCCGCCAAAATCGAAGGCATTCGCCTCGATCCTGTTGCCATACGGAACCAGCGGGAAGCTCGCCTCTGCTCCAAACTTGCGAGATGCGATGCCAGCCGTCGGCGTGGGTTTCAGAAAGGGTATGCCGCGAAAGCTTGCGGAGATAAGCGAGCCGCCGAAGCGGCTCACGTCTACCGAGAGATCGCCATTCCGCAGATACAGAATGTCCTGTGTCATATCCAGCTTACCCGCGCCGGCCGACAGCCACGGAACGCAAGTTATCAAGCAGAACCGCAAGTAGCAGGATCAATCCGCGTACGACATACTGATAAAAAGCCTGAATATTCAGGAGGTTCATGACATTTTCGGCAATGCCCATGATCAGGACGCCGACAACGACGCCGGCCATGGCGGCGCGGCCGCCAGCCAACGAGACACCGCCGAGAACACAGGCTGAAATGACCGAGAGTTCAAGACCCGTCGCCGCATTCGGCTGACCGGAAGTGATCCGGGAGGCCAGCAATACGCCTGCAACGCCACAGACCAGCCCTTGCAACATGAAGATCCAGATGCGCATGCGGGAGACATTAACCCCGGCCAGCCGTGAAGCCTCCGGATTGCCGCCGATCGCCAGCGTATTCTTGCCAAAAACAGTGCGGTTCAGCAAAAATCCGAAGGCAAGGAACAGCGCGCCCATGACCCAGATCGGCGTCGGCACGCCGAGGAATTTTGACAGCGCCAGCTGGTAGAAGCCGGGATCGTTGATACCGACCGCCCGGCCGTCAGACGCGATTAGTGCCAGTCCACGAACGATCTGCATGGTCGCCAGTGTGGTGATCAACGCATTGATGCGGAAACGGGCAATCACGACGCCGTTGACCAGTCCGACGAAGCCGCCGCAAACCAGCGCCGCCAGCAGGCCGAGAACGATCGATCCGGTGGCATTCGATGCCATGACGGCGACCATGCCGGAAAATGCGACTGTCGAGCCAACAGAAAGATCGAAGTCACGGGAAGCAAGGCAAAACATCATGGTGCAGGCGACGATGCCGATGGTCACCACCGACTGCAGCAGGCCGAGCATGTTGCGCTCTGTCAGAAAGTTTGGAACCGTCAGCGAGACGATTGCGAAGGCGAGCGCAAAGATGACGACCAGTCCCTGTTCGCCAAGAAGGAGTTTTTTCAAGGATGTCATCGGCTCTGTACCTGTTGAGTGGGGAGGTCGTTGGCATTCGAAACGTCGGGGAGGCCGGCGGCAAGGATCCGCCGCTCGTCATAATCGGAGCGTTCGATCTCGGCGGCAATGCGGCCTTCGCACATGACGACGATCCGGTCGGTAATGCCCATGACCTCCGGCAGTTCGCTGGAGATGACGATGATGGCCATGCCTTGGGCGGCGAGTTCATAGAGGATGTCGTAGATTTCCGATTTGGCACCGACGTCGATGCCGCGCGTCGGTTCGTCGATCAGCAACACCTTGACGCCCTGTTCGGAAAGCCAGCGGCCGAGGATCACCTTCTGCTGGTTGCCGCCGGACAGGTTGATGATGTCCTGCTTGCGGGACGGCGTGCGCACGCGCAGCTTAGCGATGAAAGTCTCGGCCAGCCCGCCTTCCTTCTTCGGATTGAGGATACCGAAGGGAGAAAAGTGCCGGCGCGAGGAAACCGTCATGTTTTCCTCGATGGACCGGCCCTGAATGATGCCGTCCAGCTTGCGATCTTCCGGACACAAAACGACGCCGGCACGAATCGAGTGCGCCGGGCTATCGGCTGTGACCAGTGTTCCGTCGACCGTGACCGTGCCCTGTAACCGCGCATCGGCGCCATAGAGGAGCCGCGCCATTTCGCTGCGCCCAGCCCCGATTAACCCGAAGAAGCCGAGAATCTCGCCTTTTCGCACCTTGAAATTGATGGGCTGGGGGAGCTTGGGACCGGCGAGATCATCGACCTGCAGCCGTGTGACACCCAACGGGCGGCCCCGCCAGCCCCAGATATTGGCGATTTCACGGCCGACCATCTCGGCGATGATCTGATCGCGCGTGGCCTTTGAAATATCCGGATGATGTGCTGCAAGCTTGCCGTCGCGCAGCACGGTCAGGCTGTCGCAGAGACGAAAAATTTCATCAAGACGATGCGAAACATAGAGAATGACGGTGCCGTTTGCACGCAACCGGTCGATTAGCGAAAACAGAATTTCGCTTTCGCGAGAAGACAATGAGGACGTTGGCTCATCCAGCGCAATAACGCGCGCATCGACCATCACCGCCTTGGCGATCTCGACCATCTGGCGTTCGCCGATGGAGAGGGAGGCAACCTTCGCCGTCGGATCAACATCGATCCCCATGTCGGCGAGTTTTTCCG
The DNA here is from genome assembly GCF_033447125.1 of Rhizobium sp. PL01. NCBI lineage: Bacteria > Pseudomonadati > Pseudomonadota > Alphaproteobacteria > Hyphomicrobiales > Rhizobiaceae > Rhizobium > Rhizobium sp. PL01. The sequence continues at coordinate 212,951 of NZ_JAWQUM010000011.1, forward strand.
CCACGACACCGATCAGCTTGCGCCTGTCGAGCACGCCGGCCCTGGCCGGGAAACGGCCGAGCCAGAGGTTCTCGGCAACCGTCAGTTCGGCGACCAGCTGCAGCTCCTGGTGAATGACGATCACACCGGCTTGAAAAGCGTCGCGCACGGACTTGTACTGCTGCTGTTCGCCGCCGATACGGATTTCGCCGGCATCGGCGGCCTGATCGCCAGACAGGACGCGGATCAGGGTGGATTTTCCGGCTCCGTTTTCGCCCATAAGGCCATGAACGGCACCCTTGCGGACGGAAAAGGAAACGTCCGACAGAGCCTGAACGCCGGGATATCCCTTGGATATGGATTTGAATTCAAGAAAATCTTGCATAGGCGCGCTCCGTATCGAGGCGCCCGGCGGTTGTCACCGCCGGGCATTTTTCGTCTACGCGACGATTATTCGATACCAAGTTCCTTGCGTACAGCTTCATAGTTGTCGCGCAGCGCGACCTGACCTGCCGTCAGGATCAGCTTTTCCGGCTCTTTGCCGTTGGCGATCCAGTCGTACATGTTTAGGGCCGTCTCGTAACCGTGGCGCTTCGGCGAGATGATGATCGTGCCAAAGAATCCGGTTGCCGTTGGCTTCTTGAACTCGTTGATCGCCGAATCCGCACCACCGATGCCGACGCCGATCATGCTATCGGCCGGAATTCCGACCGTCTCGGTGGCGCGCACGGCACCGAGGACAGCTTCGTCATTAAGGCCAACCGCGATCCATTTCTTGATATTGGCGTTCTTGTTGAGAACGACCGTCGATGCGTTGAGCGCAGCTTCCGTATCGGTTTTAGCCTGCGGCGCATCGAATATGTTGGCTTGCGGGAAGCCGTTGGCCTTCAGCACCGAGAGAGCACCTTCGATACGGTCGACCGCTGTTGGAAGCTGATCGTAGGAAACGCGGATCGCGCCGACTTCGCTCATGTTCCAGCCGCGCTTCTTGATCTCGTCGACGATGGACTGGCCGACGGCTTCGCCGATCTTGGTGGCGGAAATGCCCATATGCGGCACGTCTTCGATCGGGCTACCATCGGCGTTGACCAGACGGTCATCGACCGTCATCAACTTGAGGTCGTTGGCCGCAGCCTTGGCGATGATGCCGGGGCCGAGTTTGACGTCGGGCGTGCAGATAATGAAGCCCTGCGCGCCCTGTGCGCCGAGATTGTCGATCGCCGATTGAACCTTTTCGCCGTCTTCGGCGCCGATCTTGACGAGCGTGAAGCCTTTTTCCTTGGCGGCGACTTCCGCGAACTTCCATTCATCCTGGAACCACGGCTCTTCAGCCTGCTTGACGATGAAGCCGATTTTCACATCGGCGGCAAAAGCCGACGTGGCAGCGACAACTGCGACGGTGCCAGCCAGGATGGCTGCTTTAAAAAAGCGCATGGTCTCTCTCCCTAGTTCAAACTGCTCCCTGCAGTGCCTATTTATGTATGACGAAACATCATACTGGTCAATTGTCATTGTATGATGATTGAAATATCTATGTATGATATTGATAATGAGCGTGACGGATCGTTCGCAGCGGTCGCCATGGAATTCAAACTGCGATATGCATCGCCAGAGGCTCATTGAGCATGCGGCGACGGGATGGAGATGCCGGTGGAAGGACAACAGGAACGATCAGCGGAAGACGCCGGCGACAAATCCGTTCGGCGGCCGCGCGTCCAGAAGAACGTGACACGGGCTATCGCCGCCGATATCTGCGCCGATGTATTTTCGGCGGGCGATTTCCTTCCAACGGAAAACGACCTGTGTGAACGCTACGGTGTCAGCCGCACAGTCATCCGTGAATCGCTGAAGATCCTTGAATCGAAGGGTTTGGTTCGCGGACGGTCGCGGGTTGGCACTGTTGTTTGCCGCAAGGACGAATGGAACATTCTCGACCAGCAGGTGCTGGAATGGATTGGCCCCAGGATTTTCGAATTCGATCTCCTGAACTGCATCCTGGAAGCGCGCCGAGCGATCGAGCCTGCCGCGGCCGAACTGGCTGCCGAACGAGCGACAGTGCAGGAGATCGCCGATGTCGAACGCGCCTGGCATGAGATGCGCGATGCCGACGGCGATATCGAGCGCTTTACCAAAGCGGACGTCGCCTTCCATACCAGCCTCCTGAAGGCCAGCCACAATCAGGTGTTTCTGCAATTGGCCAGCATTATTCAGGTGGCACTGGAGTTCTCGCTGCATGCTTCCAACGAAGTGGTCGACAAGCGCGACGAAGCCCTGGATGTACACCGGCAATTGGTGGAAGCGCTGCGCATGCGCGACACGGCGGCGGCGCGGAACTGCTCTCTCCAGCTGCTGTCTCTAGCTGCGCGCGATCTTGCCGTTGCCGTTAAAAGACACGTGCCGCAGCCATCCTCCTAATTGTCCGCCTCAAGGGCGCCTTAGCGACCTCGAGACGATATTGGACCTACTTTTTCCTTCGACACAGGACCTTCGCTGATGAAGATCACCAAACTGACTACCTATATCGTTCCGCCGCGCTGGCTGTTTCTCAAGGTCGAAACAGACGAGGGCATTGTCGGCTGGGGTGAGCCGGTGGTGGAAGGACGGGCGCTGACGGTGCAGGCCGCTGTCCACGAACTGGAAGATTACCTGATCGGCAAGGATCCGTTCCTGATCGAGGATCACTGGAACATCATGTATCGCGGCGGCTTCTATCGCGGCGGTGCAGTGCACATGAGCGCGATTTCCGGCATCGATCAGGCGCTCTGGGATATCAAGGGCAAGGCACTTGGTCAGCCGATCCATTCGCTGCTCGGCGGACAGGTGCGCGACAAGATCAAGGTCTATTCCTGGATCGGTGGTGACCGGCCGGCCGACGTTGCCAACAATGCCAGGGACGTGGTTGCCCGCGGTTTCAAGGCGATCAAGCTGAATGGCTGCGAAGAGATGCAGATCGTCGACAGCTACGACAAGGTCGAAAAAGCCGTCCAGACCATTGCGACCATTCGTGAGGCGGTCGGTCCTTACATCGGCATCGGCGTCGATTTCCACGGCCGCGTCCACAAGCCGATGGCTAAGGTTCTGGCCAAGGAGCTTGATCCCTACAAGCTGATGTTCATCGAAGAACCGGTTCTGTCGGAAAACAAGGAAGCCCTGCGCGATATCGTCAATCATACCTCGACGCCGATTGCGCTCGGTGAGCGGCTCTACTCGCGCTGGGATTTCAAGCAAGTGCTGTCCGACGGTTTTGTCGATATCATCCAGCCGGATCTCTCCCACGCCGGCGGCATTACCGAATGCCGCAAGATCGCGGCGATGGCGGAAGCTTATGACGTGGCGCTGGCGCCACACTGCCCGCTTGGCCCCATCGCCCTTGCCGCCTGCCTGCAGATCGACGCCGTCAGTTACAACGCTTTCATCCAGGAGCAGAGCCTCGGCATTCATTACAACAAGAGCAACGATATCCTCGACTACATCTCCAACAAGGACGTCTTCCAGTATGCCGATGGTTTCGTCTCGATCCCGCAGGGACCGGGTCTCGGCATCGAGGTGGACGAGGCCTATGTCATCGAGCGCGCCAAGGAAGGTCATCGCTGGCGCAACCCGATCTGGCGCCATGAAGACGGCAGCTTTGCCGAGTGGTGATGTAAGGGGAGTAGGACGATGACGGATCGGCTCAAGGGCAAACGGATCATGATCACTGGCGCGGCGCAAGGCATCGGCCTTGCAATCGCGCGGGCCTGCGTCAAGGAAGGCGCGAGCCTGTTTCTCGTCGACCTCGATGCCGGCTTGCTGGAGACGGAAGCAAAGGCGTTGCAGGCCGGCGGCGGCGCCATCGATTACGCTGTTGCCAGTATCGCCGATACGGCTGCAATTTCCGCGGCCGTCGAACGTGCCGCAACCGGGATTGGCCCGATCAATGCCCTGATCAACAATGCCGGTGTCAATGTTTTCTACGAGCCGCTGGAAACCAGCGACGCGGAATGGCAGCGCTGCTTCGACATCAATCTGAAGGGCGCGTGGAACTGCTCCAAGGCCGTGCTTCCGGGCATGATCGGGCAGGGCGGCGGCGTGATCCTCAACATCGCCTCGACCCATGCCTTTACCATCATCCCGCACACGTTCCCTTACCCGGTCGCCAAGCATGCGCTCCTGGGCATGACCAAGTCTCTCGGTATCGAATATGCGCCGAAGGGCGTGCGGGTCAACGCGCTGGCGCCGGGCTATGTGTTGACGCAGAAGGCGACCGAATACTGGAACAGTTTCCCCGATCCGGTGGCAGCCGAAGCCGCAACAATGAAACTGCACCCTGGTGGCCGCATCGCCACATCAGATGAAATCGCGCTGGCAGCTCTGTTCATGATCTCCGACGAATGCCCGTTCATGAACGCCACCTGCCTGACCATTGACGGCGGCCTGAGCGTCCTGCACCATCCCGTCTAACCGGCGGTAGTGCGTCTAAATTTCAGCTGAATGAGTGACGACCCTGAGCAGAAGCGTTATCGGGCCGGGCATCGACCTGCGCGATCCCGTGAGAGGATGACAGCCGCTGGCTATTCAGTCCCTTGCCACCTATTTCGGAAATCCGTATTTTTCCGTAATGCTCCAGAAGCACTGATTTATCTCGATCAGTGATTTTATGCTCTTTTTGATTTTATCCATCTCCCGATCGTCGAGCTCTTCGATTTTACCGTACTTTATGTCGTCCTTACCCTCGAAAATTCGCATTGACTGCGTAAGTCCCCGCCCACTGTCGGGGTCAAACGAATAGATACAATGGTTGTACTTGTTTCGGAGTTTTGCCTCTTCAGACAAGCGGCCGGTTGCCTTGAGTATCTCGCCTCGGCAACCGGCTGGAGTTTTTTGCATCTTTGCCAGGCGCTCCACGAGATCAATCCGCGCACGCGGCGTGTTCAGCGTGAGGAAAATGACAATGGCGGTCTCCTTGTCGGACAAGGCAAGCCCAGCGATCATATGAATCAGGAGGCTTTCGGTATTTGTCCACGTATAATTCAGTTGCCCCAAGAGCAGCAGGATGTCTTGGAACTTACGCATCGCCGCCCGGCACCGAATTGCCGCTCGAACGGAGGTGGCCGTCTGACGAATTATTACGGGCGTCCTTTTCCTTCTGCTCGAAATAAAACGCGACAGCCTCTGTCCGGTTATGGACACCGAGCTTGGTAATGATGTTGTGGATGTGGATTTTTACCGTGTGTTCCGACAGAGAAAATGTCGCTGCGATGATCTTGTTTGGATTGCCCAACGCCATTCTCGCCAAAATCTCATTTTCGCGTTTCGTCAATTGATCCATTGTTTTACCCTGGATTTCTTGCTCAACGTTGGGTCTTATGGCGGGGCCAGGGCGGGTCCTGTTTCCGTCCCGCGATATGGCGTATGGGTCATGAGCCGCCGTGGTGGGAAAATATGTCCCGCCCCTGATGATAATTCTCAACATCGAGAGCAAGACGTCAAGGCTAACGTTCAGGGGCAGAACGCCCCGAACAAGCCGGGCATCTATCGCAGGAAGCCATTCAGTCACTCCGCTCAGGTCACCATCGGTGACGATGACGAATGTGGCCGACGGGTGTCGTGCGAGTACGTCTGACGCGCAACTGCTCAGCTCATATGCAAGCGGCATGTCAACCAGCAGGAGCCGTAGAGGGGCTTCGAAATCAACCAACACGGACTGCATGTTGGCGGCGTATTTTACGCTCAAACAGGGAAATTCCCGCTCGATAGCAGCCGTTGTTGCTGCGGAGATGATATCCGGGGGACCGACGAACAACAGTGTCCGCAGATAGGGAATGGCCTTTAAAGACGCCACCCTATCGATGCCGACATCTGGTCGATGAGCCGCTGTATGCGTCATTTAGGATGTCCCCCAACGATTATCGCGGAGTGCGCTGAACCACCTCCGCTTGTTATTTAGGAAAATCTAATCCAAAGGAGCCGGGTTTGAAATAGATCGAAGGAGCTACGCTAGCGCGCTCTGGCCGATCAGAGTGGGAACAAAAGAGGTCATAATCGTGAAAACTAGCCCGGTGTAGCAATTCGAGGCATCAAAGTGCGTGCCAGCTACATTCTAAGTGGTAGCCAGGGATGCTGCCTATCTTACTACACGGCTCTTTTAAAATTGGCCACCGAGCAACGATCACCTGGAGGCAACCCCAATCCGCGATATCGATGGCCCGGACAGTGGCTTCAAAGCCTCGCTTAGCCACACCTTGCCAATCCACCTTTTGAAAGGGAACAGGCGCCCGCCCTTCAAAAGCCGTCGCTCCGGCCATGATCGATTGGGCTAAATCAGGCGGTACAGTCAGCGCGTCTCGCATATCCATCGCGAAGCGCAATTCAAAGCGGCTAGCTCTAAGTAGCGGCTTACCTTCCCCTACCAATGAGCACAGTCTTGTAGAGCGGTTTGGGTTCCCAGGCCGCTCGGGGACGCGTCTGGTTTGCACACCATGCCGGTAGGCGTCCTCTCACCAACATTTTCGGGAGGAGAGTTCAATCAATCCATCACCAAGAAGCAGCATCGAGCGGTCTTGCAATGCACGTCCGCTTTTCGACCAAGAGATCAACGTCAACATCTGCGAGGCCAAGGCCGTATAAAAGATGAATAGCGGTCAAACTGTCGCGGATCCTAGAAACGAAGGACACGACAATGTCGGACAAGTTCAGGAATAATCATGATCTGAAATTCTACGACGACCCGGAACAAGAACAACAGCAGGATCAAAACCAGGACCAGGACCAGGATCAAAGCAGCGAACAAGATCAAAGCCAGAGCAGTCAGTCAGAAAACTCCAACCTGAATGACAACGCCAATTCCAACACCAGCGATAATCTCAACGAAAACGTCAACACCACGACCGTTGACGTCGGTGTAACCGTCGATGTTGGGTTGGAGGGCTACCTGCCAACCGATAATGACTTCGCCGACATTGATGTCAGCGGTGGAAGCTCGATCGATGGAATGTTCAACATCCAGTTTAACGACGTTCTCAATGACGCCATGGGTGGCGATGGCAACGTCGCAAATGTCATCAACCAAGTCGCCAACTTGCAGGACAACGATAGTCTGGACAATGCCCAGGTCAGCAACGACGGCAGTTTTGCGCTGAACAACAACGCCAATGGCGGAACAGCATCAGCCTCTGAAGGTATCAGTGGTGGCGGTTCCGGAGGCAATGGCGGTAGCCATGCAAATGCCGACGGCGGCAGCGGTGCAAGCGGTGGTGGCTCCATAGGTGGCTTCGGGTTCGCCGGCGCAGGCACCGGCGGTCTTGCCGCCAGCCTTGCAGCGGGCGGTATCAGTGAAGGCGGCAGCGCCAGCGGTGGCTCTGGCGCCAGTGGTGCCGCTGCAAGCGGCAGCGCCGACGGCGGCAACGGTGATGGCGGCCGCGGCGGGAACGGAGCCGAAGGCCTTGGCGTCGGCTTGGGCCTCGGCCTTGGGCTTGGTGCAGGGCTGGCCTTTGCCGGTGACGGCAGCAACGGGGGCGACAACACAGCCGGTAACGGAGCTGACGGCGGAGACAGCGGCAATGCCAACGGCGGCGCAGCCTCAGACGCCGGCGACGGTGGTGACGCCACTGGCGGCGCAGCGAATACCGGAATTGGCGCCGTTCTTGGCCTGATAAATCCTGTCAGCGTTGACAGTGATGGCGGTGGTGACAACACCGGTGGCGCTGGTGCCGGGAACACCGGCGGAGCCGGTGGGGATACGGCAGGCGGCACTGGCGGCACAGGTGGCGCTGCGACAGATGCCGGTGACGGCGGCAGTGGCGGCGACGCATCTGGCTCCGGCACAGGCACCGGCACAGGCGACGGAAGCGGCACGGGCACCGGTGGCTACGGTGGCGACGGCGCAGCCGGCACTGGCGGCGAAGCGATGAGTGGCAGTGCCACGAGCGGCGACGCTTATGGCGGCTGGGCTCAAGCCGGCGGTGGAGACGGGGGCGCTGCCTTGAGTGGTGCTTGGGCCGATGGCATTGGCGGTGACGGTTACGGCGGCTGGTCCTATGGCGGGGCCGGCGGCGCTGGCGGCGACGGCGGCATGGCCATGACTGGCGACGGTGGTGCTGGCGACGGCGGATCGTGGGGCTCTGACAATGGTGACGACGGCTTTGTCACCGGAACGAGTGCGGCCCACGCTGACGCCGTCATCGACACCAGCGCCTTCAACCAGGAAATCGTCATGGGTGCAAACCTTCAGCAAAACGCGGTCGATATGACCGTGGTCGGAGGCGACCTGACGAGTTCCGTGGTTGGAGAAGATACCCACGACGGCTCCTAACCCCGAACAGACTTCGATCCGTTGTGAAACACACAATCTGGGCTGCGCAGGGCTTCTGCGCAGCTTACCCATCCCGCCACATCGTTCATCGTTGGCGGTTGTACTGGCCAAGAGGTTTGTGTCGTGTCGATGTTTGACAAAATCACAGAAGAGATCGCGCACTTCATTGGCGTCTTCCATATCAGCATCGAAGACGCTCGAGTGAGGGAGGCCTATCAGGAATTCTCGTTCAATTCTCCCCAGTCAGATTTAAATACTCCGCCTGTTCCTGAAACAGGTTTCGCAGCGCCGTTTCAACTTCTAGATTATGACCCGGACCTCAATTACCGGTCTCCTTGGCCCGAACTTCGGCACCTTTTCCCGCGGACGCCGGAATTCAGGACCATTCCTCACCCCCAAAACGGTGAAGAAACCATCCCCCGCAATGTAAGCTCCCTTTGGCCGCAGGAGGGGATACATGTCACCTCTCATGGCGCCATCCGCTTCATTCAGCCGGAGCTTGAACCACCCGGATCGGTCGTCAACTACATCAATCAGGCCATCGGCCTTTCTGATGACGATGACTTCGGAGTTGGCGGGCACAGCCTTGTCTTTTCACCAGGGCACATCGACAATTCCAAATTGCTCGAAGGTGCGCAATTGGCCGCATCACTGTCACCCATTGCCGCTCTGGTTCAGCCAGGTTCGAGCAGCGAGATCATCGCCGTCGTCAAGGCTACAATGAGTGACGTTGGAGTCCCTGAGCCCCGGACGAATGACGCGACGCAAGTTTTCTCACATGCAGAGACCATCGAAGGTGTGTACGTCAACGGCCAACAGGTCATCGACACACCCAAGCTTCAAGATCACCATTCCTGGGATGACGGTGAAAAAACCGAAGACGGCCCAAGCTCGAATGTTTCGATCATGGAAGATGGATCCATCTCCATTGAGGTGGCAGTCAAGCTGGAGGCCGGCGGAAACACGCTGGTCAACGACGCAGTCCTGAAGAGTTTGTGGACCGGAGGGACAGTGACCGCAGTTGCCGGCGATCATGTTGAGTCAAATGTCATTACCCAGATCAACGCGCTGTGGGATATAGACACAATCACCTCCGCGTTTGGGAACTCGGCGACCGTTGACGCCAACGAACTGTTCAATATCGCAACGTTCGAACGGATCGATGCTTCCGATCCCCCTGACACTGGCTCTGTAGATGCGGGAATCTATCCAAAATTCTGGTCAATAACGCAGATCGACGGCGATCTGATGATTGTGAACTGGCTCAAGCAATTCACCTTCATGAGCGACAATGACGTCGGTGTCCTGTCCTCGTCCGGCGCCACGACGAGCGTCGTCAGCGGCAACAATCTCGGTATCAACCACACATCCATCTTCAATCTGGGTTTCTCCTACGACCTCGTTTTGGTCGGAGGATCGGTTTACGATGCAAACATCATTCAGCAAATGAACGTCCTGTTCGATAACGACACCCTGTGGGGTGCGCCCGGGTTTCAGACGACGGGACAGGGTACTCTCTCGTCCTCCGACAATCTGCTGTGGAATCAGGCGCATATTCTAAATATCGGCAATGCTGACAGGTTTGATACGCTCCCGCAGGCATACCTGGAGACCACCAATTCTCTTGCGAATGGAGGCAAGGATTTTTCGCATGACATATTGTCCGATGATGCATTCGCGGGCCTTTCCGGACTGCGTGTTCTCTACATCACCGGCGATCTGCTGAAACTCCAATCCATACAACAGGTCAACATCCTCGGCGACAGTGATCAGATCGCACTGGCGATGAATGCGATAACGCCCCATCTTGATGCGGAGTGGACGATCACAACAGGCTCGAATGCACTCGTGAACAATGCCGTCATTATCGACCTCGATTCCTTCGGAAAGACATATGTCGGCGGGGAGCAATATTCTCAGGAAACGCTCTATCAAGCCGAATTGATATCGCATCAGCCCGATTTTGGTGTTCCCAACCCAGATATGCTTGTCAACGAGGCTGTGCTTTTCCTCGACGATTCCATGCTAGATGCGCCTAATGCGGCGTCCGAACATTACATTGCAGCAGAATACGATGCGCACCCGGGTGACGGTGTGAACAGCGTGCTCGGACATTAGGGGGATGGATGTTTGATATTCGCAATCGCTACGCTGCTCCCACCGGACGGCTAGAGGCCAAAATAGGGAGCCCTAGTCGACTGCCGGACACGCATGACGATATCGAAGTAGCCTATTCGAAGCTGGATCTCGCTGTAGAAGAATGCCTGAGGGCGAATTTGGCGCCACTCACTGTGGTAGAGGGCACAACCAGCCAGCCCCCTATGGGCTTGGCGCAATCGATACACTTACCACCGCAGCGTCGAAACATTCCCGCTCCATCCCTAGGTGAAGACAATGTCTCCATCGAACCGTTAGGCAAGACGCAGCCGCAGCCCGCCGCGCGCGACGTGCCGGAGGCCAAAACAGTCGAGGGTATGAAGATCGTGGAGGGCGACCGCGGCCCCTTAATTGCCGACGCCACCGGCAAGCAACCTCACGATGGACGCGGCAAGGGCTCGAATAATGGCGGAGGGACCTTCCACAAACGCCTTGCGCCTGTCGATTTCAATGCCAGCCTCAAGGCAGGCGTCAACGCAGTCCGGCACAATTTGATGATCGTGATGCTTTTCACGATCGCGAGCAATGTGCTCGTCCTGGCGATCCCGGTCTATCTGTTCCAGATTTCCGACCGCGTTTTGACAAGCAGATCAATCGATACATTGATCATGCTGACGATCGTGATCGTCAGTGCAATCATTCTACAATCGATGTTTGATGCGTTGCGCCGCTTTGTCCTGATGCGCACCGCCGTGGAGGTTGCCGCTCAACTTGGCGCACCGATCCTCAGCGCCGCAGCTCGTGCCTCGTTGCAAGGCAATGGCCGCGAATACCAGGTGCTTAACGATCTTCAACAGGTTCGTTCTTTTCTCGTCTCGAGAACGTTGCTTTCATTTCTCGATGCGCCCATCGCCCCCGTTTTTCTTCTTGCGGTTTTTCTCATTCACCCCCATCTCGGCTTTATTGTCATCACGACGGCCATCCTGCTTCTGATTTTGACGCAAATAAATCAGCGAATGACAGCGACACCGTTTGCCGATGCAAACGCCGCGCAGGTAAAAGCCAACCTGCATCTGGACTCGATGACGCGGAACTCGCAGATCATCAACGCACTCGCGATGATACCAGAGGCCGTCCAGATCTGGGGAAAAGACACTGCGGCTTCCTTGAGAGCGCAGGTCATTGCGCAGGACAGGAACATCGCGATATCAGCAATATCAAGGGGCACGCGGCTTTTAACGCAAGTCACAATGCTCGGATGGGGCGCCTATCTCGCGGTTGAAGGGGAATTGACCGGGGGCATGGTCATCGCTTCGTCCATCATTGCAGGCCGCGCGCTGGCCCCGATTGAAGGTGCAATCGAAGGATGGAACCAGTTCAGCCAGTCGCGCGCTGCCTATGGACGGATAGCGGCCCTGCTCAAGGCCTCTCCTTTCAATTTCGAGCGCCTCAATCTGCCCAAGCCGGAAGGACGCCTTGACGTCGAGCGATTGCTCTACGTCCCGCATGGAACGAAACGGGTTGTGCTCAACGGCATATCCTTCGCCCTTCAGCCTGGGGACTCTCTCGCTGTGATCGGCAACTCCGGTGCCGGAAAGACCACGCTTGGGAAAATGCTGGTAGGCTCGATCCTGCCCACGTCCGGAAACGTCAGGCTGGATCTGATGGACCTGCGCAACTGGGACCAGCGCCAATTCGGCGAGAATATCGGTTATTTGCCACAGGACGTTCAGCTATTCCCCGGCACTATCAAGGCGAATATTGCCCGGATGAGGACAGATGCCGGGGATGAGCAGGTGTATCGCGCGGCCATGCTGGCGGATGTTCACGAGATGATTGCTGGCCTGCCCCACGGCTATGAGACGGTGGTCTCGGCCGACGGATCGCCACTGTCCGGCGGCCAGAAGCAACGCATTGTCCTGGCACGCGCATTTTTTGGAGATCCGCATTTCGTCGTGCTGGATGAACCCAACTCGAACCTCGATAACGCAGGCGATGCCGCGCTTGCCCGGGCCCTGGAGCATGCGAAGGAACAGAAAATTACCGTGATAACCATCACCCAGCGTCCCTCACTTCTCAAAAGTGTCGACAAGATACTCCTGCTTGTGAACGGAACGGTCGCGCTGTTTGGCGCCCGCGCGGATGTCTTGAAAGCCCTGGAGGGCCGGGGGATCAACATCGAGACCGGCGTCTTCGGCCATCAACTGCAATAGGAGCCGGTTACGATGTCTGACATTGCCAAGGTCCACGATATCGAATGGTATGCTGATGTCCCGAGATCGATCTGGAAGCAGACGACGGTAGGACTGATCCTTTTGGGCGTATCATTTGGTGGCTTCGGGATATGGGCATCCACGGCTCCCTTGGCGGCGGCAGTCATTACTCAGGGCAGTTTCGTCGCCACCGGTCAGAACAAGATACTGCAGCATCTGGAGGGAGGCATTATCAAGCAGTTTCTGGTCAATGAGGGCGATCAGGTGGTCGAGAATCAGCCGCTCGTGCGGCTCGACGAAACTGCGGCGGAATCAAAAAGACGGGAGCTTTTTCTTCGGCGAATCCGGTTGGATGTGACTGCAGCACGTTTGACGGCTCAGTTCGAGCGCAAGGAAATTCTCGAAATATCGAGCATGCTGAACGAGAATCGCGGAGATCAGGACGTCTGGTCAATCCTCGTCAGTCAGCAGCTCAACTTCAGGGCCCAGCAGCACAAGCTCCTGAGCCAACTTTCGCTCATTGAGCAAAACATCAAGGCTTTGCAATTTCGCGAGGTGGGTTATGCACGTCAGCGCGATGCGACGGCGCGGCAGCTGGAATTGCTCAAGGACGAGTTTGAAAGCAAGAAAGACCTGCTTGATAAGGGATTGGTGCGCGGCAATGACGTGAAGGCCATACAGCGAGCGATTGCCGAAGCAGATGGCCAGGTCGGACGGTTGGAAGCAGAGATCGCGGAGACACAAGCCCAGGCCGTCAAGGAACGGCAGGAAGTTCTCAGAGCGGAGGGCGCCTACCGGGAAGAAGCTCTCGACCGGCTGCAAGCCATTCAAAGTGAACGCGATACAGTTCGCGAACAACTCCGCGAAGCCGAAAATGTGGTCCAACGGGCAACGATTAATGCCCCCGTCTCCGGTACTGTTGTGCGTACCCACTACCATACCACGGGCGGCGTCATCGAGAGCGGCAAGGCAATCCTCGAAATACTTCCGGCAGGCGTGCCTCTGATCATCGAAGCACAAATTTCGCGCAACGACATCGACAGCGTAAAGCTCGGTCAGGTCGCGACAATACGTTTGATTGCTCTTAACCAGCGGACCACACCAGTGTTAAAGGGAAAGGTGTTTTACATTTCGGCTGACGCTCTGCAAAACAGCAAGACAAGCACGAATGACCATGACGTCTATCTTGCGCGTATCAATATCGCACCCGGAGAACTCCCAAGAGTCCACGGCTTTTCACCAACGCCCGGCATGCCCGTGGAAGTCATGATCCAGACAAGCGAGAGAACCTTCTTCAGTTATCTTGCGAAGCCGGTTACCGACAGTATGTCCAGGGCCTTTTCTGAGCAGTAATGATCGCCGACCTGCTTTTCGGGAGGTTGACCCTTTCGCATCGTCTGACGGACCGCGGGGACGCAAGCAGCCATCCGAACCGCCGAAAGCCTGTTGCGCAATATTGCCCCGACGACGTTCTACGAAAATCCTCAAAGAATGAGAAAGCCGGACTGTAGAGATGACGAGCCGAGGTTGACGCCGAAATCGGCGATCTTGTCGCCATTGACGTCGGCCGAAAGCACTCCGTCGCTGAAGTGGATCTGGCCTGCCGCAGTAAAGGCGCTCGAGCCGATGAAGCTGAAAACCTGATTTCCACTGATGAGAGAGTTGGCGTCAATCGCACTCAGATCAACGCGATCTCCATCCGCGCCGGAAAAGCCGATGATGGTGTCCCGTGCAGAATAGGGGCTTTCCGGGACGCTATCAAAGTGAAACGTGTCAGCTCCCGCTTCGCCGTCCAGCCGGTCGATACCAAGACCACCGATCAGCAGGTCGTTCTGGTTTCCGCCAAAGAGCTTATCGTTTCCGGTCCCTCCGAGCAGAACATCGTTGCCGGCGTCCCCGTAGAGATAATCATCGCCCGCCAGACCCGATAAGATATTGGCATCCCCATTCCCGTAGAGCTGGTTACTCCCGCCGTTTCCAGTCGCGTCGAGCGCGCCAAGACCAGAAAATCGCAACTTTTCGACGTTGTCGGGCAATGTGTAGGAGACAGTGGCGTAAACGGTATCGAAGCCGCCTGCGGGCTGTTCCTTGATTTGCGTTGTGGGCGCAGAAATGTGGAACGTGTCGTTGCCGCTCGTGCCCAGGAGCACGCCGGGTGGTATCGGGACTGCATCGTCCAATTCACATGCGCGAAAATAGTCGATATACATCTTCTGATGATTGAGCGCTGGATCGATTGGCCAGCCGCCGCCCGCAGCCAGATTGATCATGAACATCAGGTCCGTGTCGAGGCCCGCTGGCGTCGCAACAGAAAAATGCACACGGCCATCGAAGGAGAATGTCATCACATCCGGTTTGATTTCGACGGCGTATGTATGCCATCCGGTCGTCATGACGCCGGTTCCGACGACGTCGTGATGGTATTGGCTGGTGTGGCCTTCCAGCACTGTCCCTTTCCAATTCCAGTCGTGCAGAATGCTGGCGTATCGATCCGGTACTGCACTGCCGTGCTGCTCCAGAACATCGACTTCAAACACGTGATCTCTCGTTGCCGAGAGGCGTTCCTTTTCGCTGGCCCAGAAGCTGGGCCAAACTCCTTGGCCTGCGGGCAGCCACGCGCGCATTTCGTAGTACCCGTACGGATTGCCATCCTGGGGCGTGGTGCTCGTTCCGTCTGGAAAGGTATTCGAGATCAGCCCGCTCTGGAGCTGGCCGGCAGCGTTGCGCGTCATTTCGATCTGCAGCGCAGTCTGGCCTCCCTGCTGCACGATCGAAAATGGAGAATTGGCGCCCCCCGCCGGCAGGAACTGGGCGCTGCCAAAGCCGCCACCCCAAGGCTGCGCTGTGTACCAGTTGGCCGTTGCCGTTGCCGTGTTGGCAATGCTCAGCCGATCGAATTCATCAGCAAAGACAACGGAATAATTGTTTGGTACGGGCATGTTTCCCTCGCAACAAAACAGGTCATGAAAGATGATGAAGGCGCGCGCCAAAGAGTTTCAAATTCCGGGGCAAATCGCGCGCCCGACACTCGGAAGGTCATCAAGCACGGTAGCATATATTGCACCGCAACACCACGAACATGCGCAATCAAGCTGACCACGGCTTTAGGCGTACGGACGTCACGTCGGGACGGTCAGCTGGGGCAAATCGGTGCGCAACTCAACGACTACAGGCTCTCGTTGCTGAGGCAATTCAGCCGGTTCGAGCGCCTTGTTCAAGGTGGTGATCGTTTCCTTGGCGGCGACATTCGAATGCGGGATATACTCAAATTTGCCTTGCCGCCCCAGGCAAGTCACATCCTTGGCTGCCAGCCGGGCGATGGCCGCATCACGGCGTGCCTTGAAGCCCTTTTCCGGAATTGGGTAAGCATTTCTGAGTACGGAGCTGCCGATCAGGACAAATTCACCCTCGATGATTTTCATGGCACGAAGATGGGCTTCCACCTCAGCAAATGCGTCTGCCGGTGCCGGTGCCATCATCCCAGGTGGGACGGTTATCTCGACGGTGCAGTGCTTGTCGTAGGAACCAGGGCCGGGATAAAAGTCGGAATGAACGGTGATGCGTTTCCAATTCCCGAGTTTGTGAAAATTATAGAGGATTGAGCAGCCCGGCAGCCAGGATCCGCGTAGCGCCACGAACAGGCTGAGGAGCGTTACGGTCGGCAGTTTTGTTTCAGGCAGCCCGCATAGACCCGACGCTTCATCCAAAGGGATCGTCGAGATCAGCTTTTTGGCGAGATACGTCCTGTTCGCCGTGGTCACCGCCGTGATGCCGGCTGTGGTTTCGATCTTCAGCGCCTTTTCGTCGAGAACAAACTCGACGCCCTGGTCCCTTAACCGGAAAAGAGCCTTTTCATAGTAGCGGCCAAATCCCCCGGGCGGTCTCACCACGGTCTCGCCCCACGACGGGATTTTTTTCATCTGTCTGCGGACAAACCTGCCAATGCGAAAACTGAGCGAGGTCTCGCGGGAAAGCCATTGCATGCGTTTCAACGCGAAATCGTAATCGATATTTGCCGCATCGACCCCGAATAGACGCTTTATATAGAGGTCGAGGCCGACGCGCTGGTACAGAAAGTCGCCAATTCGCGACCGGGCATAGCTGCGAGCGTCGTCTTGCCTGTCCTTGCGAAAGCGGCATGCCAGCAGGCTGGCAAGGCATGATAGGCGTTCGCGCAAAGTCAGCGACGACGCTTCCGTTTTCCAGTCGAAGGGGTATTGGCCCACGGAACCATTGGTGCAGATTTTCCTGACGTCGACAGCCTTGGGTAAACACGAGTCCAGCAATTCCGGAAAATGCTTGAATTGTTCGTCGGTGGTATTGAAGCAGATAGCACCGATATCGAACTCCATCCCGTCGATCACATAAGACTGATGGTTGCCTCCCGGCACGCCGTAGCTTTCCAGGATCAGGATCGCATTTTTAGCCAGCAGATGTTTTGCTGCAGTCAAGGCAGAGATTCCGCAACCCATGATGATGTAATCATACACTCGTGGTTCATTCTCGGCATGTTGCATCAGATGCGCCTCCATTCGGTCTATGAAATGTAACAACTGCTGGAAGACATGAAAAATGGGCATGTATGCTGCGAAATTGGTCGAGTATAGATATTCAGGCGCATGGGGATTTCCGGGGGGACTCCCTCTTTCAATTTTGGTTTTATGGTATGTCTTCTCCCGGAACGATGTCTGCTGACATGCGGTATGCTTAACGAGGATATTGAAGGATGATTTTTGCACTGATCTTGGCGGGCTTTGTGTCCTTTGCTGCTGCGTTTGTTTTGCGCATCGGTGCATTTTTCATTTTTGCGGTCGTTGTCAGCCTGATCTACTGCGTGCTGACATATCAATCCGGCTCCCCCTTCGTTTCACTCGTGCCGGTCGCCGGATTGTTCGTGGTAATGCAGCTTGCCT
Organism: Rhizobium sp. PL01; assembly: GCF_033447125.1. Taxonomy (NCBI): domain Bacteria; kingdom Pseudomonadati; phylum Pseudomonadota; class Alphaproteobacteria; order Hyphomicrobiales; family Rhizobiaceae; genus Rhizobium; species Rhizobium sp. PL01. The sequence goes on from NZ_JAWQUM010000011.1 coordinate 230,443, forward strand.
ATGTGGCCGGTGTTCTCTTGCCTTTCCCGAAACTGCAGCAGCGTATCGATTCCTTTCGCAAAAAGGATGGCTGAGAGAGACCGTCCTTCTAGTTCTTCGGATTGTTGGCGGAGGCGAGATCGTGCTGTGTGGTGCTTGGCACTGTCGCCCGCAGCTTCGAGCCGTTCGAAGGGCCGGCGATCACCTCCACAAGGTCGCGTGGCTCGATCTTTGAATCGGCCGAGGCTTCGATCCGGACCGTTTCCCCGTTTTCGCTGCGGCGCGCGATCTGAAACCGGATGGCGTCGTCACCGTCCTTTTCATCAAGCAGTTGGCGTTGCTTCTCGTAGGCGGTTTCCTCGATAAGCAGGCGAGCGACCTTTGTTTGAAGATCGGCTTTGGCGATATCCCGCACGACTTCGTTCAGTTCCGTCTGGATTTGCGAGTTCATCGAATTGACGAGTTCTTCGGCATCGCGCTTGTTTTCTTCCAGAAGCTGGCGTGCGCGGATCAGCTGGAAGTCGAGGTCCAAAAGCTTGGTTTCCGCGTCGGTTTCATCCCGGTCAAGCGAAAGGCGTCGAGAGCTCTGAATAAGACCTTTGTCGACGAGGGAGTTGATGCTGGACAGCTCTTTCTTCACCAACTCGACCTGGCGCTGTTGGGCGCTGATCTTGTTCTGCAGCGTTTCGATCTCGTGCGTATAGAGATCGCCGATGCCTTTCGCGGCGGCAATCTTGCTTTCAAGCTCAACGCGGCGCAGCTTCATGAGATCAAGTTCCTCTGCGTGGATGGCTTCGGCACCGTCTACGCCGCGCAAATCTTCGGGTGTCTCGAAATCCGGCTTTCCCTCTTTTTCGGCCTTTAGGCGTGTCCGGCGCATCAGCAGGCCGTTGTAGTCAAGTTCGGCGCCGCCGAGCGTTCCCGCAGCCTGGATCCGGTCGCGCTCCAGCCGGGAGCCTGAAGAGTCTTGCTCGCGCTCGAAACCGCCTGCGAGGCTTATCGCCTTCATCACCGTCAGATCAGGGCTGAAAGGATACTGTCCGGGCTTGTCTACGGCGCCGGCGATATAGATCGGTCCATATTGCGCAATCTCCACGGCTGCCGACGGCGTGTTGGCCAGACCGGCACTCTGTTGCAGAAGGATTGCGATCCGGGCCGACAGCTCCTTTGTCGTCAACCCGGCAGCCGTGACTTCGCCAACGAGCGGGATCGATATGGCGCCATCGTCATTGATCATGAAAGTGCCATTCAGGACGTTCCAGTCCTTGATTTCGGCCTCGCCTGAACGCCATTCGACAACGCGCAACGCTATCCGGTCCTGCGTAACAAGCCGGTACGGATCGGCTACCGCCGGGAACAACAGAGCGAGGTTTGCCGTCACAAACGTCAGCAGAAGGACAAGATGGCCGGTTCGTAAATTTCTGTTGCGCATGGTTTCACCTCGTGGTCGTGATGATCAGGGGCCCGGTGGATCGCGGGTGGATGAAAGACAGAACGATGTCGGCCATTCGTGCAATCGGCTGGGGGAAAGATGCGCTCAAGCGGCGCGCCAGAGCGATGTCGTCTGCATGTGTTGCACCAAACAGCCGGAGGCAAAGGACGTAGGTGAGAGCAGCCAGCGCAACGGCCGCAAACAGTCCCGGCAGGTGGCCTATAGCGCCGATAGTCACAAATGCGGCCCCCGCAGCGGCGAGCGACGCGAGAAGAATGCGCAGGAAAGCACCAAACGGAAACCTGAATCCGAGCCGCGTGGTGATGAACCAGAGACCGATTGCGACCATGGCAAGTTGAACGATGGCACGCGAGATTGCCGCCCCGACCAGGCCAAAAACCGGGATCAGCAGGAAGCCGAAGATTGCCGACAGCAAGGCGCCGGAAAGCGACGAAAAGAAAATGAAATCGCTGCGCCCCAGTGCGTTGACGAGATGTGAGCCGATGACCGTCGTAATCGTGAAGGCGGCGGCTGTCACAATGATCATCGCTGCCGGGACGGCGGGTTCGAATTCCGGGCCATAGAGGAGGGTCACGAGACCTGGGACGACAGCCGCCATTCCAAGGCAAGTTGGAAGGGCAAGCGTTGCCAACAGGCGTGTTCCTTTGGTGAAAGCTGCTTGCAATCCGGCCTTGTCATCTTGCCCGTGTTTTTGCGCCAGCATGGGCAGGAACGCGCCGGTCAGGAGAAGTGGTCCTTGTGAAGCAAGGCCCGAAAGTGCCAGCGCGACACTGAACCAGCCAACCTCCCGGTAGCTCCAGAAGACCTGAAGGAACAGGATTTCGATGCGCGACCAAACGAAGGTGTTGCAGACATTGGCCGCCCAGGAAAACCGCCCGTATCGCCATACCTCGCTGGTGAGGGAAGGCGATACCTTTGCGGAGCGCCCAATGAGGGAGAGCGTGGCTGCCGCGAGGCAGACTTGTCCGGCCGCGTAACCGGCAAGTGCGCCGATGACGCCATAGAAATGTGCGCCGGCATAGACGGCACCGATTTGTGTGATCATCGACACCGAGGCGAGGGTCGCGAGCGTGTGGAACCTGTGGGAGCTGCGCAGGTGCGCGGTTGCAAACAGCGCGAAGGACTGAAGCGAGGTCAGCGCGGCGACAACGAGGATGATCATCAGCGGAACGCCGGCGGTGAAATCACGCCCGGACTGGCCTTGGGAGACGAGAGAGGTATCCGTCCAGATCCAATAGAATGCCGCGAGGGACGCGATGCCGAACAGGTGATAGAGCAGGAGGCGCTTTGCCAAAACGGTGGGCAATGCGTGGGCGGCGGCCTTGTTGTCCTGCCCCCGCAACTCGGCGGGGAACCGTCCGACGCTCAAGGCTGTTCCACCATCGATAATTGGGGCGATCATTGCCGCGATCCATATTGCAAAAGCAACCATCCCGGATCCGTGAACGCCCAGCAAGTTTGCAACAATCACACCACTCACAAAACTCGCGAACACAGTTGCAAGTCCAGCTGCAGCGGAAAACAGAGAGTTGCTTGCAAAATTGTTCACATCGCTACCTTTTCTATTTTCACCATCAAAATTTAATCTATTTATATTTGATTAAATTTCAAATTTACATTATTGATTACGCATTTACGATGCGGAGATTGTTTAAATGGCTTATTCTTTCAAGATTTCCCAGAAAATGCATTGTATCGGGATGGCCGTATTGGCTGCCACGGCTTTTTTTCAGCCGGCGTCGTCCCTACGAGCGGAAGTGATTGATCCCGACGCCTTCATTCTGGATTTCAACGAGAATTTTGATTGGCTCGATGTTTCCGCCAGAGGACCTGGCACCCGCTGGACGGCGCACACGCCGTGGAACGGAGATTTCGGTGATGCCAAGTTCACTGACCCGGGTCCCGACTTTCCCTTTACCGTCAAAAACGGGGTGCTTAAGATCGAGGCACGAAAGTCTGCCGATGGACAATGGAAATCCGGTCTGCTCGCTTCGACGGATGGGAATGGAGACGGTTTCAAGCAGCGCTACGGCTACTTCGAGATGCGCGCCCGTTTTCCCGCCGGAGACGGCGTTTGGCCTGCGTTCTGGCTCACCAGCCGCGGAGCAGAAAAAGCCATCGAAGTTGATGTGGTTGAGCATTACGGTCACGCTCCCGACCGATACAGCGCCTCGCTTCATATCTGGGACCGCAAGACACCGGCTCTCAGCAAGAGCTTTCACCAGAGTGTGCCGGTCGTTGCCGGAGCACTTTCCTCGGATTTCCATACCTACGGCGTTGCCGTGCAGGAAGATCGGATAAAATACTTCCTGGACAGGAAGGAAGTCTGGTCTATCGAAACCCCGCGCGAACTGGAGCATCCTTTTACGATCCTGATCGATCTTGGGCTTGGTGCCGGATGGCCGATCGACAAAACGCCAAATCCTTCGGTCATGGAGGTCGATTATGTTCGCGTCTGGTCTTTGCCACCGGATTGAGCAGATACCCGGAGGTGGACCGGCGAATGCCTGCATGCGGGATGAGCGCGTCATGCTGCTGCTGTCCCAGTGATGGCGACTAGCTGGTCCATCTGATAGTCGATATCGAGCGCCGGGCGGCCTGCATGCGAAAGGGTCGCCTCCCGTTTCATGTTGTAGAGCGCCGGATCGCTCCATAGGCAGCGTAGCTGTTCTGCCCACACTTCCGCGGGGTCGTCGCGGCGCAAAAGCACACCGCCAGGACCGACCGATTCCGGCAAGCCTCCACTATCGCTTGAGAGGACTGGTATCCCGCTGAACTGTGCTTCGCTGACAACTCTGCCCCAGGTTTCGTCCCATTGGCTGGGAACAAGAAGAACGCGGGTTTCGGCATAGACACGCCTCATGTCATCGCTTCGCTCAACCAGGCGAACATTGGGGAGCCGCGTGAGGTGGCGGTTCAATTGCGCTTCTGCCTTTGAGGAAAGTGGCCAGCCGCGAACGAACAGGAATGGAATGCCGGGGCTTAATTCCGCAATGGCAAGCGCGAGATTTAAACCTTTGACCGGCACGGGATTGATGAACGTCACATATTTGCCGTTTCCAGGCGTCCGATACTGTTCCGGCCGGAAGATAGGCGGGATAACCGCGGGCTCGATGCCGAATTTCGACTTGAAGCGTGCCGCGGTATAGCTCGAATTGGCGATGTAGGCAGAAAACGGAAGCTCGCTCTCCGTTTCAAGCCAGGCACGGGGACCGGTATCGAATTCAAGGCCGTGGAGATACGCCACGCTCGAAATGTCCCGGTCGCGGAACGTGCGCGCCATCTGCACCATATTGCCGTTTTGCACGACCACGACCTTGGGAAGTGTAAGGCCCCGCAAATCCTTCCAAGGCTTCAAAGAGCGATAGACGTCATAGCCAAGTGTTCGATCGACCGAGATTTCGCTCAGGCGCGCCCGGCTTGCCACGAACAGCGCCGCACCGAAGAAATCCCGCAATGAGAGCTTGGAAAGAACGGCGGTCCTGTGACCGCGACCGTTCAGTTCAAGCGCAATCTGGTGCGTGTTGATTTCCAGTCCGCCAAACAGTTGCGGCAGGTGTGGTGTTCCGCTGGCAAGCAGGAGACTCATGATGAAGCTTCCTTGTTTGCCGGCTGGCGCGACGTCATGAAAAGCCACTCCTGGACGCCGGTCCGCCGCTCGTTCATCAGTTCGACCGCGGTGCGAGGCAGCCATTTGGCGATCACGGGCAGTTTTTTTGCCGGGAAATCCCGGGCCGCACGTGGGCGCGCGTAAATCGACGTGATGTCATGGGTTTCACTGAAGCGCTGGAGCAATGTCTTGCTGCAACCGGCGACAAGCCCATCATGGGTTTCGACCAGAATGTCCGCATGGTTGAGCTCGGGAATCTTCTCGTTGTCGAGAAGGACCTTTTCCCCGCCTTCGATGTCGCAAAGGACGAGCGAGCGTGAGTTGGTTTCGGCAAGCGCCTTCTGCAGGTCCGCGATGTCGCAAAATCCGTGCATCGTGATGCGGTCGGCAACGCCATTGGTTCTAGCGGTGCGCCAAAAGGGTTCGTGATGCTCGGGCAGGCCTTCAAAGCCGATGACGTGTGTTGCCGGCATGCGGCGCGCGAAGCCGATTGCATAGTATCCATCGGCAACGCCAACATTGATCACGGACCGATACCCGCTCTGTATGACGGCTTCGATGATGGGATGCAGTTCCAGCTCCTGTGTGCCGAGCAGATAGCCGAGAAGATGCCGGCTTGAGACAGGGCTCAGGTGGAGCTTCATTCCCTGGAACGGTCCTGTGAGCACCTCATCGCCGGTTCGCCGTCTGACAAGTGCGCAGGCAGTTTGCCATATCGGTGCCACTACCCAGCGAGCGGGTGCGCGTATCGGCTCGGGGAGATGGCGATAGGATCGATAAAGACGCATGGCGGCTTCGTTTCCATGGATTGCGCTCCAGGTTGCGTGACGCATGTTACTTTCTCCCGTAGAGGTGCGCAGGCTTTTGCAGCGTCGGCGCGGGTTGAAGTGGGGTTGCATCGGAGTTTGGGTCCTGATTGCGAAGTGCAGTCTCCGGCCGATTGGCGCGTGGGTTGAAAAGCCGGATGACATTCACCTCGAACAGGTGATGAATGGCATATGCTGCAGCCACGGACGCAAGATAGGCGGCAGCGACAAAGAGGATGGAAGGATATCTGCCGAAGAACAGCCACCAGATCTTTTCCGCAGCGACGATCGCGAAGAAATGGAACAGATACAGCGCGTAGGAGATGTCGCCGAGCTGCGTTCCAACCCGTTGCGCCAGATTTGCCCGTGCGGGTTTTTCAAGCACGCATAAGGCCACCGAAAGAATGCAGAGTGCCCAGCCGCCCAGTTGCCAAGCCAGCGGGATCGGATAGGCTCCGCCTGTACCGAGGAAGACTGTGGCCCATGCGGAAAGCAGGACAACTGCGACCGGGATGGCATGCCTGCTCTTCACCCGTCCACGCACGGTTTCGGCGAAAAGACCGATTGCGACGCCGGCAGCAAACAGCAGGATGATCGGATCGGTCCAGAACGTGAAAACGGTGTGGGGTGGCGACGTATCCGCAAGCGGCTTGTAAAGCGCGCCGGCGGCGACAAGCCCGGCCATCGCCGAAAACAGCACAATCAGACCCGCCTGTCGTCTGAAAAGCAAGGCCAAAGCGAAAATGCAGTAGAAGAACATTTCGTAGTTGAGCGTCCAGCCGACCCCGAGAAGCGGGCGCATGTAGTCTCCCGGTGCGACCGGCACTGGAATGAAGAACAGCGATGCCAGAAGCTCCTGCGGATCAATCGTGCCGCCCTTATGCAGCCGCAGCGCCACCTCCAGGGCGGTGGCTGTCCAATACAGAGGGACGATCCGCATGATCCGCTTGCGCAGGAAAGCCAGCGCAGCCCCGTTCTTCCCGAACTGATCGCCCGCAGTGTGCATCATGATGAAGCCGCTGATGACGAAGAAGACTGCGACACCGAGGGTGCCGCTATAGGGTGCCGCGATCTTCACGATCGGTGGATAATCTGCCCATTCCACGTGGCGCAGGATGCTGTGATCGACAACGACAAGGCTGGCGGCAATCCCACGCAGGACCTGAAGTGCGGCAAGCTTACGCATCGCATCCTCCGTGCCGTGCCGGATGTGCGACGAAAGGGCGTGTGCGTTCACTGCCTGGCAGTTCTATGGCCCTGAAAACCGAAGCGATCCACCTGCAGCCCAGCTTCATCACCGTTCTCCTAAAGCCTGAGCGCGCGAGACGGCGCGAGGCGTTGCGTGAACAGATCCATGATGGCCTTCAGATTGCCGAGAAGCCGGCCGGGCCGATCGACCGACCGTTCGCCGCGACATGTGCCGTAGAGATTGGCGGCGAAATTTCTGCCGATATGGTGGAGGCCTTTTCTCCAGGAGCAGGTGCCTTTGGCGATGAGGTAGCAGGGGTTGGCGATCTGGGAGTAGCCTAGCCGTACGCCGGGTTGCCGCCCCGACTTCACCCCGAGGTGAACGCCATAAGCGCGCTCGGTGCGCACCAAGCGCCCAAAAGGCGCCAGGCTGCGGCTAAAATCGACATCCTCCAGCCAGGCGTAGAGGGGCAATTCCTCATCGAATTTCAGCGCATTTGTCCGGACGGTTTCGAGCCGGATCGCCATGTTGCAGCCGTAACCATTATAGACGTCGGCAAGCCGGGCGATGGACCACGCCGTCGGAAGCGAGAGGCGGCGCCGCGCTTCTTCAAATGATATCCCAGGCCCGATGATGCCGTCGGCGACGACGCGGCCGGTGGTCAAGACGATATCAGGATGCTCGCGAAACACCTCTTCGACTTCGCCAAGATACTTGTCCGCCATGATGAAATCGTCATCGAGAAACAGGAGAAGATCGAAGTCTCCTGCCGCTTCGATAAGCCGGTTGCGCTGATGCGGCAACCCGCGTGGACCGATGATGTGAACGACGTCCGGATGGAACTCTTTGAGGCCCACAACATCTTCTTCCCCAGGCGAGCAAACGAGAATGGCGTCCGGCTTGCGGCTCTGCCGCGCTATCAGTCCAACGGTCTCGCGCACGACCTCGGGCCGGTTGGCCGTCGCAATGGCGACGCCGATCCGCAGGTCTCCGTTATGCTCCCTTCCTGCCGATCTTCGCGCCAGTGCCATACCTATTGCTCCGTGCTATGCAGTGGTTTGCGGGCGAAGGCCCAAACCATGACCGGGAAATTCGGCTCGTTCTTCAGTGACCCCATGAAGCCGGCCTTCTGCCAGCGGTTGAAGTTCGCCAGCACACAGCTGCGATTGCCCCATGAGTTGGTCGTAATGTCCTCCTCGGCAAATCCGGCTTCCTGCAGCAGGCAAGAGAGGCCTGTTTCCGTCCAACGGTTGCAATCGATCGGGGAGGCGTGAACGCGCAGCAGGAACGGTGTGGCGATGACGAAATAGCCGCCTGGCCGGAGCATGGTGTAGACGTTGCGCGCTGCGCGCATCGGCCATTTCAGGTGTTCAAAAATCTGGTCGGCAATGATCAGATCGAACTGCTGGGGTAGCGCTTGGCTGCAGATGTCGAAGCCTGGATATTCGGTTGTACGGTAGGATCTGAACTTGAATTCGCGGCGCCATTGAACGCCACCGGAAATTTCAAGCGTATCGAGCTTTTCCGGACCGAGAGTGTGAATGAACGCGAATGAATCGCGGTACATCACGACGCGGACCCAGTCATCCGTCTCATATCCGACGGACTGCAGCGTTTTTCTCAAGCGGTCTTTCAGTTCCGGGTGGTTGCGCAATTGGACAAGGCTCATGATGCTGCTTCTCCTTCAGTTTTTGCGGTGTGGACTTCCATTGAGAACGACACCGAGAATATCGGCGCCCACTTCACGCAATGCGTTGACGATCTCGGCAAGGGTATCGAAGGAAGACCGGCCGTAGCGGGCAACGATGAGCGATCCATCCAGATGAGGAGCGATCGACTTTGCATCAGAAGATTCGGGCATGGAGGGGAGATCGACCAGAATGAGGTCGAAGCGCTCCTTCAGATCTGCAAAGCTGAACGCGATGCGTTCGGATCCGATGCGCTCGCCGGGCGTCACGTCACGAAAACTGCCGATTGGCAGAATGGTGAAGCGCTTGTCGACCCGGCTGATGAAGTCAGTGTATGCGCGCGGATCGTTCAACACGTCCATCAGTCCCACCGCGCGTCCTTCGCCGAAAGTCTGGCTGAGCGTCGGGTTGGTCGCGCTGGCATCGATCAACAGTGTCTTCGAGCCAGAGGCAGCTGCAAGGCGCGCAAGATTGTAGGCGAGCGTGGTCGCGCCGGCCTTGGCTTCCGTTCCAACGAGACCGATTAGATTGGCTTTCCTGCTGCGGCGCAGTCCGCCCAGCGTTGCTCTGAGGTCGCGCATATCACGATCAAACCATTCTCGTGTGTCAGGTTTACCCGCAAGGTCACCGGTTTGCAGCAACTCGACCTGAGAGGCTTTTTGCTTTGCCTTGCCGCGATTTGCCTGCGCCACCTCACCAATGCAGGGAACGTCGATCTCTGTTGTTATGCGGTGCGCCGAGGTAATGAGACGGTTGCCGAAATGCCGTGCGATTGCGACCACGACGCCAGCCGTCAGTCCGAGGATCAGCGCGAATGCGATCAGGAGCAGGCTCTTCGGCTGACTTTTTGCAACGGGCACAGTCGCCCGGGAAACAAAAGTCGCGTCGGAAACGGGGTAGGAAATACGCTGCTTGGCCTCTGACCAGCTTTGCAGATAGGTCTCGTAGAGCCGGTGCTGGGTCTCTGCCACGCTTTTCAGTTCGGTAAGCTTGAATTGGCTCCCAGGCTCGCCGGAGGATTGGAACTTCATGACCGCACGGTCGGCGTCAAAGACCGCTTCCTGCAAGTTGGCGACACGCTGGGCAAGCCATTCGCTGGACTGTAAAGCGGCCTGCGATTTCATTTGCACATTCTGTGCAATATACTGTTCTGACACGGCATTTGCGATCAGCGCCGCTTTGCGCGGGTCGCTGGACGCTGCCGAGATCTCGATGACTGTGGATTGGCCGACCCGACGAATCCACAGTCGGCTCCGGAGTGTGGCGATCGTGTAATTATCCTGCGCGTCTTCCGGCGAAGGGTCCGTTGTTCCTGCGGTTTCACTTGTGCTTGCATGATCGGAAAGCATGGAACGGACAGTATCGGCGATCGGTAGGTGGTCTGATTGAAACTCAGCATCCGATGAGAGGTCCATGCTGTCGACCACTGCCGTCAGGACGCCGCCCGACTTCATGATTTCCATCTGACCTTCAACCAGGGATTCTTCGGCAAGTGTGCGCTGGGCATCCGCCGCCGTTGCTTTCTGCGACTCCAGCATAAGCTGGGCACTGGAGACATAGGTTGGCGGGGTGATGCTGACGTAGATGACCGCAATCGCAACGAAAAGCGCGGTCAGGGCACTGATCAGAAGACCGTTCGACAAAAGGAAGCGAAAAAGCTGGCGTATATCCAGCGGCTTTTCACGAGCCGCAGGCCCGGATGAGGCAGGATAGGCAAGCGAGACTGGTGGGTTATACATCACAATGCCCTCCATTGCCGGACATGAAAGCCGCTCGGCTCAACGAGAGCTGGTTGTTAGCGGAAGCAAACCCTCTGACGCGCGCATTCAGGCGCGGCGATGCGAGGAAGGGTGCCCCCAGCGCAACCGCGGGTGCTTGCAATGGCCCCAGCGCATAGGCGACTGATAGCCCGGCTGTGATTGCGAACAACGGACCAAGATCGATTGCGCCAGCGGAAATGGACGCGGCTGTAACCTGCGCGATGCACGAAAACATTGCTGCAAGTCCCACCTTCTGTTCGATGCCGCCGTCGGCGTTGCGCCGGAGCACCGATCGGATGAGGCTTGCCAGGAAGATGAAGAAGAGGAGCGTACCGGGAATGCCAACATTGGCGAGGAGAGCAACCACGAGGCTCGAGGCCCTTATGCTGCCAACACCGGCGCCCATTCCGCTCGTGTCGAGGAAAGAGCTCAGCGCTTGTGCATTCCAGCGCATCCGCTCCTCACCGGAGGATGATTCCAGTTTGGTTGTCACTGTCGCGTGAATGAGGTTGCTGATGCTCTCCGAGACCGACGGGATCAGCATGATCGTCATGACAAGAAGCGGCAGCGCGAAGAGGCACGCAACAACGTAAGTCAGATGACGGGATGTGGCATTGTTTCTGAGAATACGGGCAATGCAGAAAGACAGGACGAGGATGCCTGTAACGGCGCTTGCGGCATAAGCTGTGGTCGAGGTGCACAGCAAGAGCGCGGTCCCCAGCGCGCCGATGATCGTTCCCAGAAAACGCCCTGGAAAACCCTCGATGCCAAGCATCAGCACGAAGGCAAACAGGGCCAATGCGGCGTAACCAAACGCCCCGGCCTCCGGAAATGAGCCGACGATCCGTTTGAAGCCCTCGATATCCCCGTCGTTGAGCATACGGTAATTGGCGTTGCGAATGACGGAGAGAAGATCGGCGGTGTTGGTGGCGTATGTCACAAGGTCGGCGATTGCAAAGAAGACACAGATGGCGCTGGTGACAATCAGGGCTTGCGCCACAATTGCCATTCCGCCCAGACGGCCAAAGCCTGCCACAATCGCAAAGCAACAGAAGCTGCCGATCATGTAGATGGACTGCGTGAGATTGGTTGTGGTGGCCGCGAGAGGCGTACTCAGGATCCGGTGCATTTCGTTGGTGCGGGCGAGGGAATAGACGATCGTTGCGCCAGCAAAAATCCGTGGCAGGAACAGCGCCGTCAAAACACTATAGAACACGAAAAGCGTGAACCAGAACCCTGGCCCCGGATAGCTCAAGGAAGACAGCGCTGCCGCAAGCGACCTTGGGCGCAAGGCGACAGCGGCGGTGAGGAAAAGTAAGGCAAAGTGGGATGGCTGGATGTTGGCGCCGCCGAGGGCAGGCAGGATCAACGCCGCCGCGGCCCCGAGGAGCGTGCAGACGCAGAGAAAGTACATTCCAGCCGTAAGGCCTGCGGTCATCGTATAGATGCCGGCGACGGCGAGGAGGATACCAATAGGCTCTACGATCATTGTATGGCCTGTCGTTAGGCCGGACGCCCCATGGGGCTCCGGCGCTCAATGAAATTAAACGCTCAGTACGAACCCCGCCCAGAAAACAGAACTGGCACCGTTTTCAACATGATCGCCAGATCTTTTGTAAACGACCACGTCGTGCAGTACTCAGTGTCCAGCCGGACGCGCTCTGCATAGGACACATCGTTTCTGCCGCTGACTTGCCAGGCGCCGGTCAGGCCTGGCCTTACCGAGTAATAGTGGGCGATTTCCCGGCCATAGCGAGGGACCTCTTCGGCCACCACGGGCCGGGGGCCGACCAGACTCATGTCGCCGCGAAGAATGTTGAAAAGCTGGGGCAGCTCGTCGAGACTGGACCGCCGCAGAGACTTTCCGATCGGCGTGAGGCGTGGATCATTCTTCAATTTTTGCGTCGCGCTCCATTCTTCGGCCGCAACGGGATTTTTAACGAGCCACTCTTGGAGACGCAGCTCAGCATCGATTTTCATTGTTCTGAATTTCAGGCATTCGAACGTCTGCCCGCCGAATCCAATGCGCCGGTGCCGGAAAAATACCGGGCCGCCATCACAAATCTTTACCATTATGGCAACCGAGGCGAGAACCGGTGATAGCAGTACTATCGTAACGCATGACGCCGCAACGTCTAAGGATCTTTTGTATATTCTTCTAGGTGCAAAGGCTGTCGCTACATTATTTACAGCAGATACCCTTGATTCTTTAACATTAAAGACACTTGTTCTTGATTCAAGTGTGGGATTTTTCCGAAGATATTTATTCACTCGAAACCCCCTATTTTTTAAAATAACTGGTCACCTTTAAATGCAGGAAACGATATTTAAGCCTGGCTGTCTGTGACCATGGTCATATGCAGAGCAGCATTTTTTCGCCATAGTGAGAAAAATTACTGCAATGCAAAAAATACAAAAACAAAAATACTAGAGGAGATACTAGGGGGCAGGATCCTGATCCAGCTCAATATATTGTAGGAGTTTGCTATGTTAAATGCAGACCAAAGTATCGATGGATACTATAGAAGGAAAAAAGGCGATTATCTTTCCATTCTTGGGAAAGAACTCACCGAAAAACTTCTGAGAACAAAGACAGTTAAATTTTATGATAAAGGCGACATCATCTCGCAAGGAGATAAGTCGGCAAATTATATATTAGTAATACATAGTGGCGTCGTTAAAATTCTGACGTACCTCATGGATGGCCGGGAATTCGTCGTCGATACCCCAGCTCCCGGCAGCGTGTTTGGCGAGATCGACGTTTTGCGACGCACGAAACCGTCCTTTGAGGCGCACGCGCTGACGGCCTGCGAGATTTGGGCACTTGACGCCAAGATCCTCAGAGAGGCGATCGCATCCGATCCAGAAGTTAGCGCGAACGTACTTTATTACGTGGTGGAGCGTATCAAGGACCTGGAGGATCGCCTGGTTTGCCTGGCGTCGGTCAGTATATCCTCTCGTTTGGCAAACGCGCTGCTCAGGCTCTATTCCGCCGAAAGCCAATGCGGCCGGATGGCCGCGACAATTAACATCTCGCAGCATGAATTGGCGTCGATGCTTCCGGCATCGCGCGAGAAGGTCAACAGGTGCCTGAGGGAGTGGGAGCGCAGCCGAATAGTCGATCTTTCGCCCGGTGCGATCACCATTACCAACCCGCGAGCGCTCTATGAATATGCGATCTGCTGATATGCCGTCCCTCGCCGGCGGTGCGTCAGCGCATGCGCCGCGCCAAGCCTGGATCGATGTTGCGCGGGCTGTTGCTCTCGTGCTGGTCGTTGCTGGCCACACTGAACGCGGTCTGGCCGCGGCCGGAATCATGGCAGGAGAAGCCGCGCGAGACTTCGATCTTGTGGTTTACAGCTTCCATATTCCGCTCTTTTTCCTGATCTCAGGGCTGCTCTTTGCGCAGTCGATAGAGCGGCGGCCGTTTTTGCTGACTTGGAAAGTGCGGACAACCCGGCTCCTGCAGCCCTGCCTGATATGGTCCATTGTTTTGCTGGGACTGATTGTTCTTGCGGCGAACCTCGCCAATACACCGGTCAGTCCAACCGATGCGTTCATCAGCATTTTGCTCCTGCCGTTACAGCCGGTCAGCATCTTCTGGTTCTTGTACACGCTGCTATTGTGCATGGCAGTCTCGGGTCTCACTATTGAATACCGGCACTGCACGCCCGGTCAGCTGCTGTTCTGGTCGTTGGTGCTGCATGTCGCCTATCTGCTGTTTCTGAGCAACCAGCAGGCCGGTATGGGGCTGCAGTTTGTCAGGTTTGCAGAGCATCAGCTTTACTTTGCAGTTGGAATTTTCCTTGCGCCGGCTGTGCTAAGGGACAGAAGAGCGCTCGTCGCAGATGCGCAATTCGGCAGGCATATCGCTATTGCAACAGCATTCTTGGCTACATGCTTTCTCGTGGCTGTCTGGGCGCTGGTCGCGTTTCAATTTTCCTATCATTCGTCCCTCGGAACGCTCGCGGCCCTAAGCGCAAGCGGTGCGGTTCTTTGCATCTGCTACCTTGCTGTGAACCTCAGGAACTGGCTCGTTCCCGCCCCGGTCATGACGATCTCGAAAGAGACACTGGCAATTTTCTGCATGCACGTTCCCTTCGTCAGCGGCACGCGTATGGCGCTCAGCCATATCGGCATCGACGGGGCGGCGTTGCACCTTTTTTCGGGGACGGTGATCGGCATATGCGGCCCTCTGCTCACTCTGAAAATGATGGATAGCCTGGGTCTTGCAGCGATGGCTGGGTTTGGAAACGAACGCCGCGTGCAACGTTTTGTGAGGCAGCCATGATCGCACGCGTCGAACATGGCCCGAATGGCGGTCTGGCTTACTCGGAGAATGCCGATGTGCCGGCCTTGGCTTACGCCACGGTATCGCCTCTGGTCCGCAGCGAGCGGACCGCCACAACCTCGACGCTGGAAACTTACGGAAGAACAATCCATCGGGATGATGGCCGAGAGCTTGTCTCCGGGCGGGAGGGCAGGGCGAGCATTGATCGTCTCGTCGTCATCAACGATCTCTCGGTCGCACGAGGCGGAGGCACTGGCCTTGCCCTTTTGTCGGTGAAACTGTTCCGGCAGCTGGGAATCCCAGTGACCTACATCTGCGGGGACGACGGGATAAATCCGGATCTGACAACACTTGGCGTCGACGTCGTGCCGCTCGGTGGCGAGCATATCCTGACCGGTTCCCGTGGCCGCGCCATGGCAAGGGGTTTCCACAATGGAGGCGCCAAGGCCATGCTTGAAGGCTGGATCGCGGCTAATGACACCGCAGGCACGGTTTATCACGTTCATGGCTGGTCCAAGATCATGTCGCCGGCAATTTTCTCCGCGCTCCAACATGTCTCCAGCCGAAGCATCCTCCACGCGCATGATTTCTTTCTCGCCTGTCCCAACGGCGCTTTCTATGACTATCAGCGCCAATCGGCTTGCGCGCGCGCGCCTCTCGGTTTTGGATGCGTGACCTGCAATTGCGATA
Organism: Rhizobium sp. PL01; assembly: GCF_033447125.1. NCBI lineage: Bacteria > Pseudomonadati > Pseudomonadota > Alphaproteobacteria > Hyphomicrobiales > Rhizobiaceae > Rhizobium > Rhizobium sp. PL01. The sequence goes on from NZ_JAWQUM010000011.1 coordinate 245,909, forward strand.
AGCGAAGCTACGCACAGAAGATCTGGCGCGTCGGCAGGTCTGCGCGGCTGCGTTCGCTTCTACTGAGCAAAGGGGCATCCGCAACGCGCGTGATTCTCCTGCATGAGAAGATGGCGCCCTCCTTCGAGAGAGCCGCGTATCCGCCGGAAATGCTTCACACGCTGCGCAATCCCGTTGTCCCTTACCGTAGCGAGCGTGTCCGTGCCGAAGAGAACACGGAGTTCTTCTTTATCGGGCGGCTGGAGCCTGAGAAGGGCGTAGAGGACGCCGTCGAAGCCGCCGCGGCTGCAGGTGTGCGGTTGACGATCATCGGCGATGGGCCGCTCAGGGAGCAACTTTCGCGCCAGGGCTCTGGTGTGGAGCTTCTCGGTTGGCAAACTCATGATCAGATTGCTGATCGTATTCGCGGCGCGCGGGCATTGCTTATGCCGACACGATATCCGGAACCTTTCGGTCTTGTCGCAGTCGAGGCCTCGCAAAGCGGCATTCCCGTTCTGCTGTCTGACAAGGCCTATCTTGCCAGCGAAATGGTCTCGGCCGGAATAGCCCTTGCGTGCGACACATCTGACATTTCCGTTTTTTCGCGAAAGCTGCGGCATCTGGCCGATATGTCCAGCGCTGACATCCAGGCGATGAGCGAAAAGGCCTTTCTTCGAGCGGCACAACTGGCGACCTCTCCGGAGGAGTGGCGTGACGCACTCATCGGCCACTACTCATCTTTGATCGCGGGGGCGTAACCATGGCAGGGGGCTTAGCCGACAAGTTGATCGTGGTGACAGGGGCGGCAGGCTTTATCGGCTCCAACATCGCGCATGCACTCGCAAGGGACGGCGCGTCAGTCGTTGCGTGTGACTGGTTTGGAAGTGACGACCGTTGGCTCAACATCGCCGGCGTGCGGCTGGAAGACATCATCCGGCCCGAAGACCTCATGGCCTGGCTGCGCCAGAACCCCCGGCCGCTGGAAGCCATCGTCCATATGGGTGCGATTTCCGCGACCACCGAGCGTGATGTCGATCGTATCGTCGCCAACAATGTTCGCCTGTCGCTCGATCTCTGGGGCCACTGCCGGCACAATGACGTTGCCTTCGTTTACGCCTCGTCGGCCGCCACCTATGGAGACGGGTCGCACGGCTTCTCCGACGACGACACTCAGGCCGGGTTGGCGAGGCTTGCACCGCTCAATCCCTACGGTTGGAGCAAACATCTCGTCGACCGGCGCATCGCTGCGGATGTCGACCGGGGCGGGGTGGTCCCGCGCCGTTGGGCGGGACTGAAATTCTTTAACGTCTACGGGCCGCGCGAAAGCCATAAGCTCGATATGCGCTCCGTGGTCCACCAGATCTGGCCGAAGGTGGCGGAGGGCTCCCCCGTTTGTCTCTTCAAATCGCATCACCCGAACTATCCCGATGGTGGTCAGATGCGTGACTTCGTCTCTGTTGAGGACTGCGTACATGTGGTTCGCCGTGTCCTCGATGCGGCGAATGTTGGTGGCATCTTCAATGTCGGAACCGGTCAGGCGCGTTCGTTCCGCGACCTTGCCGTCGCAGTTTTCAATGCCGTCGGCGCGTCTCCGCGGATCGAATATATGGACATGCCGGAGCGGCTGCGCGGCCGCTACCAATATTTCACCCAGGCCGACACGACGAGACTCGTCGCCAATGGCTTGGCCCCCAATTTTCAATCCCTGGAAGAGGGAGTGACACGTTATGTCAACTGGCTTTCAAAGCATCCAGATCAATAGCAGTGCCATATTCCCGCGCCTAACCTCGTTGCCGGATGCCGGCATACAGGAGGCAACCGTTCGTCCGGTGGTGACTTCGCCCGCAGAAAGGCTCGATGCCGACCCTTCAGCTTCCGCACCGCTCCGCATCCGCCTCTTCAATGTCAAATACAGCCCCAACCTTGGCGATGGCCTGCTTTCGGAATGCCTGGAAAAAGCCTTGATTGCGCTTGGAGCGAGCGAGGATACCTGGTCCATCGATCTTGCGGCCCGGCAGGCTTATGGTGATGGGCTCGCGGGACGGTTGCAGATCATGTCGGCGCTTGACAGAATGCCCAAGTGGCTACGCCGTCACGCCATTCGCGTCCCCATGGCGATCCATGCGCACCGGAAATGGCTTCCGCACTATGCAACCCGGATCAACGGCGCGAACGCAATTGCCATTGGCGGCGGCAATCTCATTTCTGACATCGACCTGAATTTCCCAACCAAGCTGACACTTGCGATCCGGGAAGCCGAGCGATTGCATCTGCCCTTCGTCGTCTATGCATCAGGTGTCACGCCGGACTGGACTGCCAAGGGCACCAGTATGATGAAAAAGGCCTTCGCAAGCCCGTTCCTGCGTGGCGTCTTTGTACGGGATCAGGACTCCAAACGTCTCTGGGATGAGAAGCTTGGCGAAGCGAGCGGCTTCCAGGCGGTTGTCGTGCGCGACCCAGGTCTTCTTGCGGCCGACTTCATTCCACCGTCCCGAATTTTCGGTAGCGAACGTCCGGTTGCAGGTGTCGGAATCATGAGCCACATCGCCATCCGCTATCACGCCGACAACGCGCCGGAACCCGCCTATCTCGAGAACTGGTACGTGGATCTGGTGCGCGGCCTGATCGATAGTGGCTATCATGCCGTTATATTTACCAATGGCAGCCCGGAAGACATCGCCTACCTCGCCAAACTTCAGCCCCGCCTGAAAGCCATCGCGGGAGACGCGATTTCCTTCCCTGTTCAGCGCACGCCAACCGAACTTTGCGCGATCATTTCGAGCCTCGATGTGCTCGTCGCCTATCGAATGCACGCCGTTATTGCGGCCTATTCGTTTGGCGTGCCGGCAGTTGGCCTCGCCTGGGACCGCAAGCTTCGATCGTTCATGACGTCGGTTAACCGCGATGAGTTTCTCTGCGATGTCGCACATACGCAAGCCACGGCGGCTGTTGAACTGGCCTGCCGCGCGCATTCAACCCCCATTTCTGGCATTGAGCATGAACAGGTGCTCGCAGACGCCTGGCAGGGCGTGGCGCAACTCCTTGAAGTGCTGGAGGCGGCGTCATGAACGTTGTTGCGCTAGAGCGGCGTCCCAATCTCGCGGCACTTTGCCACCGTATGAAGGACTGGGTCTTTCAAGATGCCTTGCCCTTCTGGAGCACGACAGGGGTCGATGGCAATCGAGGCTTCGTTGAGGCGCTGGATCTGGACGGAAAACCCAAGTCGGTGGGTTTTAAACGGACCCGCGTTCACGCCCGCCAGATCTATGTTTTCAGCCACGCCTACACGCTCGGTTTTGAACCTGGGCTACGCACAGCCAAGAATGGGCTCGACTTCCTGCTTGCCAATGCCTGGCGGCCGGGTGGAGGTTGGGTCGCTTCGATGGGGGAGGCTGGCGGCATCGTCAACGCCGATCTCGATCTCTATGATCAGGCCTTCGTTCTTCTGGCGTTTGCCTGGTGGACAAGGGCGACAGGCAGAAATGATCTCATTCCCTGGATCGACCTGACCTTGGAGGCCATCGACATCCATTTCGGCCGCCTTGACGGCGAGGGATGGAGCAGCGGGTCAAAGACTGACCACAAGCTTTTGCAGAATCCGCATATGCACATGTTCGAGGCACTGCTTGCGCTGCAGGCCGTACATCCAACAGCCGGCGTTGCGCGGCGTTTGAAGCAAATCGTCAGCCTGTTTGAAGATCGACTTTTCGATCAGGCGACTGGAACGATTGCCGAATATTATGACGACCGATGGACCCGCATCGGTGGCGATCATGGTCATGTTGTCGAGCCGGGACACCATTTTGAATGGTATTGGCTTCTTCGCCATGCCGGGCAAATGACGGGCTACCGGGGCCGCGAAGCTGCCGATAGGCTGTTTGCCTTTGCCCAACGCCATGGGGTCGATAAAACGACCGGCCTTATTCACGATGAACTGTCGAGCGACGGCAGCGTGCGGTCAAACCGCCACCGGTCCTGGCCGCAGACGGAGAGGCTGAAAGCGCTTCTGGCTCGGGCCGAATTCGACGGAATCCTCGAGCGAGACTGTATCACTACCGTGCTGAGCGTCCTACTCGAAAGGTATCTCGGTAAAGCGCCACGCGGATGCTGGATCGACCACCTCGATGGAGCTGGCCGGCCGTGTGTGACGGCCATTCCAGCAAGCACCCTTTATCATATCTTTTTAGCAATCGCCGAGCTTATGCGCCTTGAGCGTCTCTGGGCTGGGGAAGGCACAAGTCATGGAGCGCTGCAATGATTGTAGATAATTTTCTCGGCTGCCGCATTCTTGTCGTCGGAGACATCATGCTTGACCACTACGTCCGTGGTTCGGTTCAGCGTGTCTCGCCCGAGGCTCCGGCCCTGGTCCTGCAAATTCACGATGAAAACTGGGCAATGGGGGGAGGCGGCAATGTTGCCGCGAATATCGCTTCGCTCGGGGGCGCCGCCATTCTCATCGGTCTGGTTGGTTGCGATCCAGCCGGCGCAATGCTGAAGGAGATGAATCTTAGCCGAAACCCGCGGGTCGATGCGCGGCTCTACTGCCAGCCCGGCTTCAACACCATCGAAAAGACGCGGTTCCTCGCGCAAGACAGGCATCTTTTGCGCGCCGATCGCGAAAGCCTGACCATCAACGAAGAGGCCGAAGCGGGCATTATTGCAAGTATACGGGAAGCCGCCGCAGAGTGCTCCGCCGTGGTCATTTCCGACTATGCGAAGGGCGTCATAACGCCCGGGGTCGTCAAAGCGGTGGTCGAGGTGGCCAAGCAATGGGGTATTCCCGTCATTGCCGATCCGAAACAACCCGATTTTTCGTATTATAGAGGCTGCTCGGTGCTGACGCCAAACCGCAAGGAGCTTGCCGTTGCCAGCGGCAGGGAGGCCGATAGCGAAGAAGGCATTGCCGCAGGCATGGCGACTGCGCTTGAACAGTTCGGCGCGCCCATCGTGCTGACCCGTTCCGAGCAGGGGATATCGCTTTTCCGGCCGGGCAAATCACCTCTTCACGAGCCGGCACGCACACAGCTTGTGCGCGACGTATCCGGTGCCGGCGATACGGTCGTGGCGGCATTGTCACTAGCACTTGCGGCCGGCGAAAGCCTGCCGAAGGCGATGGCCATAGCCAATATTGCGGCTTCAGTGGCGGTTGCCAAAAGCGGAACCGCGATGGTGACGGCTGAAGAACTCGCGGGCGCCCTCCTCATAGAGGCTGAGCCCTCACGGCGGAACGAGAAGCTTGGGACGCTGTCGTTGGCCTATGCGCGCCGGGAAGCATGGCGGCGGGAAGGGCTCACTGTCGGCTTTACGAATGGGTGTTTCGATATCCTTCACCCAGGTCATGTGAAGCTCCTGAAAGCAGCCAAGGCGCAGTGTGACCGGCTTGTGGTCGGCCTCAATACGGATGCTTCGGTTAGTCGTCTGAAAGGGCCCGAGCGGCCGGTCCAGGTTGAGGGCTCGCGAGCCGTCGTGATCGCGGCGCTTGATAGCGTCGATATGGTCATGCTCTTCGACGACGATACGCCGATGGAACTCATCCAGGTTCTGCGTCCAGACGTCCTTTTCAAGGGGGCCGATTATACGGTCGATACCGTCGTCGGAGGCGCATTCGTCCGCGCCTATGGTGGAAAGGTGGTGCTTGTGGATCTCGAAGCCGATCAGTCCACGACGAGCCTCATTGCGCGGGCGCGGACAACACATCAGCCGCACAGCGAAGTGGTACACTGACCATGGCGCGATCGAGCGATTGGATGCGATGGCTGGATCGTTCGGTGCTTGCCGCTGCGGTAAGGGTGCTCGCAGTGGCAAACCGGCGTCATTCTCTGCCGATCGCGCCCCAGCGTATCGGCATCATCCAGCCAACAGCGATCGGCGATACACTGATCGCCTCAGGCGTCGTTGCTGCCATCTCCGACCGCTATCCGGAAGCAGACCTTTTTGTCTTCCATGGTGCAAACAATGCGCCGGCAGTGGAGATGATTGACGCTCCACTCACCGCAGTCCGCTGCGATTTTTCGCGGCCGGACCGTGCCCTTCGTACCTTGCGGGCGGCCCGCCTTGATCTGGTGATCGATCAGACCCCCTGGCCAAACCTGACGGCCATTTTTGCCAGGCTCAGCGCGGCCTGCACAGTCGGTTTCGCGCCGGAAGGCTCCGTGCGTGGCAAACTCTTCGATGTGGTGGTCCCCCATCGCGGCGATCGGCATGAGCTGGAAAACCTTGCCGCAATGGCACGGGTGTTCGGCGCGACAGGCAAGTATCACATGCAGCTACGGCGCAAGGAGTGTGCTTTGGCCCGCGAACTGCCGCTTGACCGGCTGGTGGTGTGCCAGCTCTCGGCCGGAGGGACCAGAGCCGCGGAAAAGGCCTGGCCGCTGGACTGCTGGGCCACCCTTTGCCGCGAGTTGATCGATCTTGGTTATACCCCGGCCTTTACCGGTGTCGCTGCGGATCAGAACGTGGTCGATGAACTGTCCGTGCAACTCGGCCCTTACGCCGCATCGACCATTTCCCTCTGCGGCAAAGTTCCCTTGAGCGAACTGGGCGATCTTTTGCACAGGGCCTATGCCGTGCTCAGTGTTGATACTAGCGTGCTGCATCTTGCTGGCGCGGTCGATGCCCGGGTCTTCGGCCTGCATGGTCCAACGCGCTCTTGGAGATGGGGTGCCCGCTCTGCACGCGGGCGCAGCTTCGACTCCCCCCATCCAGATGCTGGATACGTCGTTTACGGGACCGAAACCCATCCCAACGCGATGGAGGTGATGCGGGCGCTGACACCCGACCTTGTTCTACCTGTCCTCTGTGAGAACACAGAACGGAGAGCCGGCCGTGTCGAGCCAGCCTCTGCCTGATGTGTTCCGGAGAAGTGTGAAGGCCGTTCAGAAGCAGTGTCTATCAATGCCAAAGGAGCCACAATGACTGTCACTCGGTATGACGTGCTCACAATCGGAAATGCGATCGTCGATATCATTGCGCCGGTCCCGTCCCGGTTTCTGGATGAGGAGGCAATGCAGAAGGGCGTGATGCACCTGATCGACGAAGCCCGCGCCGAAAGCCTTTATCGGAAAATGCCGCTTCAAAAGCAGCAGATTTCAGGCGGAAGCGCGGCCAACACGGCAGCGGGCGTCGCTTCGCTGGGCGGGCGGGCCTCGTTCATCGGCAAGGTCAATGATGACGATCTCGGACATTTCTTTGCGGACGACCTCTCTGCCGCTGGCGTTCACTACAACACAAAACGGCTGGAGAACGGCGAGGCAACCGCCCGATCGATGATCCTGGTGACACCGGATGGCGAACGCACGATGAACACCCATCTTGGTGCGTGCCACCAACTAACCGAGGCCGATATCGATGAACAGCATATCGCTGCCGCCTCGATCACCTTCATGGAGGGTTTTCTCTGGGATCCGCCAAAGGCAAAACAAGCCTTTCTTGCCGCAGCGCGCCATGCCCACAAGCATGCCAGACGTGTCGCCTTCACGCTCTCTGACCCTTTTTGTGTCTCTCGTTATCGCAAGGAATTCCTGGGATTGATCCGTTCCGGTACCGTGGACGTCCTTATTGCAAACATCCATGAGCTCTTGTCGCTGTATCAAACAGGTGACTTGAGGGAAGCCGTTCGCCTTTTGAAGAACGATGTTCCATTGGCTGCGGTAACAATGGGCGAGGAGGGCGCCATGGCCGTGTGCCGCGACGAGGAAATCAGCATGTCTGCCTACCCGGTCGATGAAGTCGTCGATGTCACGGGAGCCGGCGATCTGTTCGCCTCCGGTTTCCTCCTCGGCATCAGCACGGGGCTCAGCCCCGCCAAATCGCTTAGGCTCGGCTGCTCGTCTGCATCCGAGGTGATTACCCATATCGGTGCGAGGCCGGAAGCTAATCTGGAGACGTATGTCAAACAGCAAGGCTTTGCTGCATGAGTAAGGATTCTGCGATCTCGGCCAATGCCAGGCGAGTCGCACCGGACAGAAAGTAGGGCCCCGCGCAGGGGAGGGGGCGGCTCGGCCGGTTCTCTCCTGCCAAAGCCGGAGACAACAGCAAGAGCACGATCGACAGGGTCCCAAACGATCAATCTGGAAAGCTCAATATTAGAGTTTTCCAGTTCTGATCGCGATAGTGGGCTGGTTTCGCGCGGAGGTCATCAATCCAGTCCAACACGGATCGTTTCTTCGTGCCCCCTTTAACGCAAAAAAGCCCCGGGACATTTCTGTCTTCGGGGCTTTTGATTTGGTTGCGGGGGCAGGATTTGAACCTGCGGCCTTCAGGTTATGAGCCTGACGAGCTACCGGGCTGCTCCACCCCGCGCTATCCGTGCAAATCC
>NZ_JAWQUM010000012.1:0-240898 GCF_033447125.1 Rhizobium sp. PL01
CCAAACTTTCGTAAGAAACTTCAGAGCGAGTTCGTCGGTCGCCAGCAGCGCCGCCGCCCTCGTTGGTGAGCGGTTTATAGTCCCACACCCCAAAAGAAGTCAACACAGACTGGGAAAGAAAATGAGGTTTTTCGTAAGTGGCTGTTATTGCTACTGTATTTCTAAAACAACCCGAATGAACGGCAAACCCGGGTAAATAGTTGGGATTTTGGCAGGCCAGCCCCCTCGTAATGGCCGTGACGGAGAAGAGGGGTGCGACACCGTTATTTTCGCGCAGTGAACTGCCGCGACTCCACATCGAGAAACCGCTTGTGGCCGAGATGTCCAGCCCCGTCCTGGATATCGGCAGTGATGGCCGCCTTGAGGGCGGTTACGTCCCTGGCAACAATCGCTTCCAAAGCCTGAGCATGCCGGTCGATGCGGTAGCTCTCATCCAGGTTTTCCGTCGCCTCGCGCATGAAAGGGCCAAGTCGCAACCAGACGGATTCGATCAGCGGCAGAAGAACGGCCGACGAGCGGACCTCATAGAGACACCGGTGGAATGTGAAATTGGCTTCAATGCCTTGCTCGATATTGCCTGCGTTGTAGGCGACCTCGATCTCATCATCGAGTTGCTGCAGGCGCGCAAGCCGCAGGGAATCGATGGAGGGCAGGGCGCGCTCGGCCGCGATGGTCTCAAGTGCGATGCGCGCTGCAATGATCTCGTCGAATTTTTCCGGGTCGATATCGGGTACCCGGACACGACGATTGTCGAGATGCTCAAGCGCACCGTCGGCGACAAGCCTGTGAAGCGCTTCGCGCACCGGCATCGCACTGACCTGCAGCATTTCCGCGAGACCCTGAATGGTAACCGGCAGCCCCGGAGGAAAGCGGCCGGTCATGATGGCCCGACGCAGACAACGATAGGCCCATTGTTTCATCGATTCCATTGGCAGCTTGCTTAGCGAAGCCAGTCCGACCGCATCCATCCGTTTCAAGAGCCCTGATCCTCCTCTGGGTGAGGATATCAATATGGACAATCCGAGGCCGGGTCGAGGCACGATTTCTCATTCCTTCGCCACTGCCATTCATCATGGCTGGGCCTCCGATGCGATTGGCCATCCCCGCGCCCTCAGGCGGATACCCCCGCAAATGTGATCATGATGCTGGATCGCAATGATCAAACGTAAAGAGAGAGACTGAACAGATAAGTGACGATCTTGATGATCAGCACGTCATTGGAGGCGCCCGAGCAGTCTTCTGTTGAGGGCCCCGGAGCCTCGACCGCCACTGACATCGCAACAGACCGCTTTGATCGGTTGCCTTCAGCAATCCGACCGGCCGCACATATTTGGTGGCAATGATGGATGAAGATTAAGCTGCCGGCTTTGTAAACGGCAATCCGGGCATCGAGCCGCTGGAGCATTCGTGACCGGCATCAACGATTTGCCGCGCGGCAAGTGTATCCACCGCGTCGGCCATCGTCTTCAACAGATCTTCGCCATTCCTCTCCCGGCAGCCGTTTAAATCGGGATTGATGCTCGCCGCGACCTGCGGTGTACGACCAACTGGTTCAACGGGTCGCTCGAACGGCATCGATAAGTTTTCGGCAGGCAGCCGGAAGGTCGGACTTTTCGCGCAACAAGGCCCCGCCGATCAGGTACATGACGGTATCCCCATAGGCATCGCGCATTTCCGGTACGCGCTCGAAGGTCATGCCACCGCCTGGCGCAGGCAGGATGGGTTTCAGACCGCCGAGATCACTGGTGCAGCCATCGACGATCGCCAGGCATTCATCGCGGGAAAAGCTGAACCGTCCACCAAAATTCGGATAGATGACCGCATCGACTCCCATCAACCGCTGCAGGATGCCGTAGAAGAAGCGATGGGAGAAACCGGTTGTCGGGGTGATGACATTGGTGCCACCGAAAGTCGGATGCGAAACGATCGGCAGGTCGAAATCCGGGTTCGCGGCCAAGGCACGCGACACGTCGAAACCGACAATCGACGGCGCCAGCATGACGCCGCCAGCCCCCATCTCCTTGGCCATAAAGGCACGTTCGAATATCTGATCGGACGGGCCGGTGATATTCGGCACATAGGTCGTGGCAAAACCGGTCTTCCCATTGGCATCGCCGATGGCGTCGATGCAGGCTTTCAGGCGATCGGCGAATGGCGAAGTCTTCTGGTTGGCCAGTCCATGGTCGTCCTTGACGTAATCCATTCCGCCCAAGGCGAATTGATGGGCGAGCCCCGCAAGTTCAGTGGTGGGAAGTCCGACAGGCTTGATGGCCGACATCAGGATCGGCCCCTGCTTGACGCCGGTTCGCGCACGCATTCCCGGTATTCCGAACCGCGGCCCCGACAATAGCGTGGTGATCGCCGGCGACAGCGTCATCGTCTCGACCCGGGTCTGTGTCCGGATCGAGGAATTGCCGAAGACGATGTTCAACAGTTGCGGAAAATCGTCGCCGATATCGTCGTCGCTATAGGAAATTTCCGTTAGAAAGCCGCCGCGCGTATCGGGGCAGGGGTGGACATTCTCGATCCGCCCGAGGATTTCGTCCTCAATGTAGCCGGTTGGCACGATATCGCGGGGAATTTCCACCGTCTGCTCGACGGCGATCTCCAGAGCCCGGGCGCGGGCCTCGGTTTCGCTGGCAACGCCAATCCAGTAGGTCACCAAAAAACGGGCCATTACAGTGCCTCCGCTTTCTGGGCAGAATGCACAGTGTCGATCCGCACGGCTTCGAGTTCCGCGTCGTCGATATCGAGATCTTTGCCGAGAAGCTGGCCGATGGCAGAGACCAGCGCGCTGGCGTCGAGCCCGTATTTCTTCATCAGGTATGGCTTGGAGGCGCCATGCGCAAACGTATCCTGCAGGCCGAGACGCCGCAGTTTGACGCCGAGCCCTTCCTCCGCCAGAATTTCCGCCACCAGCGACCCGAGGCCGCCATTGATGGTGTGGTTCTCCAGCGTGATGACGCCTTTCTTGCCGCGCGCAGCCTTGATCAGGCCGTCGCGATCAAACGGTTTCAGCGTCGAAACGTGCAGGTGGTGGATACCAATGCCGCGGCTCTTGAGGGGCTCGGCGGCACGCAGCGCCTCTTCCGTGCAAACGCCTGATGTGACGACGAGCACGTCATCGCCTTCGCTCAAGGTCCGCAGCTTGTTGAATTCGAACGGGGTCGAGAACAGTCTTGGTACTTCGCCGCGCAGAACGCGGACGTAGACTGGGCCGTCGATGCTGTCCGCCACTTCCAGCACAGTTTCGACTTCGGTGGCGTCGCCGCACTCGAGGATCGTCATGTTCGGGATGGCACGCATCACCGAGATATCCTCGATTGCCTGATGTGTGATGCCGCCCGGCGTGGTGATGCCCGGCAGGAAGCCCATCAACCGCACCTTGCGGTTGGAATAGGCAATAGAGTTGATCAGCTGGTCGTAGGGCCGGCGATAGAGGAACACCGAGAAGGTGTGCAGGAACGGCCGAAAGCCCTGCATGGCGAGACCGCCAGCAAAGGACAACATGTTCTGCTCGGCCATGCCGAGCGATAGGAACTGGTCGGGATGCCGGTCGCGGAAACCATCGACTTCGCAGGACGAGGTCAGGTCGGCCGAAAGGCAGAGGACTTCCGGGCGAGCCGAGGCAAATGCCTCAAAGGCCTTGGCATAGGGACGATTGACGATGTCTACCATGATCAGGCTCTCGCAATTTCGGCTTCATCGACACCGAGTTCGGCGGCGATGGCGGTCTGCATTTCGCGGCGCTCGTCGGCCGACTTGAAGCGGACATAGTGCAGGCGCGGAAAACGCTTCTTCAGGAATTCCATGCCCTGATAAGGCGAGGTGTTGGCAAGGATGATCAGCGGCTTGCCGGGCTCGGCACTGTCAGCAGCTTCGCGCATGGCATCGAGATCATGACCGTTTATCGATCGGCAGGTAACGCCGAACGAGGCAACACGAGCGGCAAGGTCGCCGAGATCCAACACCGACGACATGGCGCCGTCACATTGCTGGCGATTGACGTCGACGATGACGCGGATGTTGTCGATGCCGTGATAAGCCATCGCAGCCAGGCACTCCCAGGTCTGTCCTTCCTGGAATTCGCCGTCCGACATGTAGACCCAGACCTTGCCGGGTTCACCCTTGCGCTTGCGCGCCCAGGCGATGCCCGATGCCATCGAAAGGCCCTGCGCCAGCGAGCCGGTGGTCACTTCCATCCCCGGGCTGTGTTCGGCGCCGATCATCTCGACAGAGCCGCCATCAACGTTGAAATGATCAAGCGCATGCTCGTCCATGCGGCCGACCTGGATCAATGCCGAGTAGATCACCAGTGCGTAATGCGCCGGGGAAATGATCAGCCGGTCGAACTCAGCGGTGAACGGGCCATGATAGCCTGCACCGGTGAAGGCGTCCGAATTGGTGGCGGATGGCACACCGCCGAACGGCAGCGGCACCTTTGGCAAGGTCGGGTCACCGAGCGTCAGAGCTTCGTTATAGAGGAAGGCAAGGCTTTCAGCCGCCGAGCAGGCCTGGCTCAGATAGCCGCCATTGTTGCGCATTGTATGCAGGAAAACGCGCTTGCGAATGCCGGCGGCGACGTCTTCGGTGGTTTGATGGTTGGACAGGCTCATGGTTCAGCTCCGTTCCGGAAACAGGGCTTTCAGCCCCTGCTGCGAGGCTTCGGCAATGCCACGCTCGGTGATCAGGCCGGTGATCAGCCGGGCCGGGGTAACGTCGAAGGCCGGATTGGCAGCCGGGCTACCCTCGGGCGAGATGCGCACCGTGGCAATCGAGCCGTCGGCAGCGCGGCCCTGCACGAAGGTAACTTCGTCGCTGTTGCGCTCCTCGATCGGAATTTCCTTCACGCCGTCATGCACCGTCCAGTCGATGGTCGGAGAGGGCAGGGCGACATAGAACGGGACGCCATTGTCCTTGGCAGCAAGCGCTTTCAGATAGGTACCGATCTTGTTGCAGACATCACCGTCAGCTGTGGTGCGGTCAGTGCCGACGATCACCATGTCGATCTGACCATGCTGCATAAGATGGCCGCCGGCGTTGTCGACGATCAAGGTGTGCGGCACGCCGTGGCCGTTGAGTTCCCAGGCGGTCAACTGTGCACCCTGGTTACGCGGCCGTGTCTCGTCCACGTAAACATGGACCGGTATTCCAGCTTCGGTCGCCATGTAGATCGGCGCGGTGGCGGTCCCATAATCGACAGTTGCCAGCCAACCGGCATTGCAATGGGTTAGAATATTGACCGGCTCGCCCGGTTTCTTTCGGGCAGCGATCTCGCGGATAACCTTCAATCCGTTGGCGCCAATGCTGCGGTTGAGCTGTACATCTTCCTCGGCGATCTCCGCCGCACGGCGATAAGCCGCGGCAGCGCGCTCGGAAACCGGCACCTTGCGCAGGCCATTGCGCATCTCGTCCAGTGCCCAGCGAAGGTTGATCGCGGTCGGGCGGGTTTCGTGCAAAACATCCCAGACGGTATCGAGTGCCGCATCACTAGCATCGCCTTGCATAGCAATGGCGACGCCATAGGCGGCCGTGACCCCGATCAGCGGCGCACCGCGCACCCACATGTCGCGGATCGCGACTGCGATGTCATCGACAGTCTTCAGCGTAACGACCCGGAATTCATGCGGCAGCCAGCGCTGGTCGATGATATCGACGGACTGGCCATCCTCGTTGAGCCAGATGGTATGGTAATGGCGATCTCCGACGTTCAAATGACTGACTCCTTCTCGAGGCGTTCCGCAAGCGCATTGATCTCGGCAATGCTGTGGATGCGGCGCCGATTGACGGCAAGATGGCGCCCAAGCTTGAGCGCCTTGGTTTCGCAGCGTGCCCGGACGTCCGGGTCTTCGATGGTTTCAAAATCCGCATTGTGGGCGAGGCCGAGGATGCGGCGATGCATCTCGATGCCGGCAAAGCCGAGCATATCCGTCCACAATGTCTGCAGCACTTCGCCCAGCGCCTGCTCGGATCCAAGATGATCGCCCTGGTCCTCGAACAATGTGCGTTGATAGAGAATGCCCGTGCGTTCGGTACGCCACAGAAGCGAGAACTCGGCGCGAAATGTTTCCCAGGTCTCGACGAGAACGCCGAGCAGGTAGGCACGCATGTCCTCGCGGCTACCATTCTGCTCATGGCCGGACTGCGAGAAATAGCTCATCCAGAAATTCGACAGCAGCATGCCGACATCAATCGCCATCGGACCGTAGAAGGCAAATTCCGGATCGATAACGCGTGTTTGGGTATCGGTGACCATGACCGAGCCGGTGTGCAGGTCGCCGTGCAGCAGCGTTTCTGCATTGGCCGTGAACAAGTGCTTCAACCGCTGCGCTTCGACCTTCAGATCACGGTCGGCACGCAATCCGGCGACGATACCATCAAGCTGCGGCGTGGTGAAATGATTGAGCTTGGCGTCGAAATATGGGTCGGAGAAAACCAGATTTTCGGTGATATCGCACAGCTCGACATTATCAGCGAAGAGCGCCAGGTCTTCCTTGCGCTTGCGGGTTTCCATGGAGAGATCGGAGCCGCGAAATAGCGTACGGGCGAGAAACAGGCCGAGATCACGGGCGATCTTGGGCAATTGCCGTCCCTCGATCAACGCCCGGCGCAGGATCACGTGCGGCGTCAGGAATTCCATGACGATAATCGCCTGTTCGCGATCGAAGAACAGAACCTCAGGCACCATGCCGGGATCGCGCTCAGCCTCGCGTTTCAGTGCATGATATTCGAAATAGGAGCGCTTCAGCGGCAAAGGCCAACTCTCGCCAACAAGGCGCACATACGGCAATGCCTGCTTGACGATGGCGCTGCCGGTCAGCCCCTCGACGATGAAAACAAGGTTGAGGTTGCCGTCGCCGACCTCGCGCACTTTCCAGTGTGCACTATCCGCGCCGATCCTGCCTGAAAGAGCCGCATTGCTGCCCAGCCGCGGCGGCAGGGTTTCGGGCGTGAGCGCTTCGAAAGTGTTGGTACTCATGATTCCTCCTCTCGGTCCGGAGCGGCGTGCCGGGCAGAAAACACCCGTCACACTCCTCATTCCGCTCCCAGCGCGATGCGTCTCCACTTGCTGTCACGCCGTCCTTTCTCTTTTGGTAAGCCACCATTCTGTCAAATGTCAATGGGCTTGACATTTGATTAGATGACGTCTTAGCATGATAGTCAGGGAGGAGCAGATGATACAGGAACACGTTTTCCGTATTGAGGGTCTGCGCAAATCATTTGGTCCGATCCAGGTGCTGGGTGGGGTTGATCTGACTTTGCGCGCCGGAGCCGTCACAGTGTTGATGGGCGCAAACGGGGCAGGAAAATCGACGCTGGTGCGGGTCGTCAGCGGCGTTTATGGCCGTGACGCGGGCGCCATCACGCTCGCCGGACAACCTTATGCGCCAGCCACGCCAGCCGAAGCCATCCGCGCCGGTGTCGTCACTGTGCACCAGAACATCAATGACGGTGTCGTCGCCGACCTCGATGTTGCGACCAATCTCACGCTCGACCGTTTGAACGGCCGTGGTGCCCATCTCATTTTCAATCCCCGCCGTGTCCGCCGCGAGGCCAAGGCCGTCGCCGACCGCATGGGGCTTGCCATTGATCTCAATGCCACGGTCGCCGATCTCTCGCTGGCTGACCGGCAGATGGTATCGATCGCCCGCGCCATGGCGCATGAGCCCAAGGTGCTCATTCTCGATGAGCCGACCTCGTCACTGTCGAGCGCGGAGGCCGACCGGTTGTTCGAACTTGTCGACCGGCTGCGCGCCCGCGGTGTCGCCATTCTTTATATCTCTCATCGCATGTCGGATATCCGGCGCCTTGCCGACACCATCGTTTCGCTGCGCGATGGCCGCATTGCCGGGCTTTTCGAAAGCCCGAACCTCGATTACGAGGGCGCGGTGAATGCCATGCTCGGACAGAAGATCAGCCTGAGCAACATCGTCGTCCGCGACGGCACGGCCCCGGTTTTCAAGGCGGAAAAACTCACCATTGCACGTGGGGCCAGACCGTTTTCGATTACGCTCGGCGATGGTGAAATCGTCGCCGTCACCGGTCTCGTCGGCGTCGGCAAGACAGCGCTGGCGGAAACCCTGTTTGGCGCCCGTTTGCCGGTTTCCGGATCGATGATGCTGGACGGCAAGACCTATGCGCCAAGAACGACCCGCGCGGCGATCGACCAGGGCGTATTTCTAGTGGCCAAGGATCGCGGTGACAGTGGCATTGTTCCAGATTTCAATATCTACGAAAATGTCAGCCTGCCATTCCTGAAACGGATTTCGAATTTCGGCATTTCCAATCGCCGGGCAGAGCGGGCACAGGCGCGCCAGCAGATTTCAGCCTTGGGCATCGTCTGCCGCACCGAGCGCGACGAGATGAACACGCTATCGGGCGGCAACCAGCAGAAGGTCATGGTCGGCCGCTGGCTGAGCCAGGCCTCGCGCCTGCTCATCCTCGATGAACCGTTCCAGGGCGTCGATATTTCCGCGCGCCGGGATATAGCAGCGAAATTGCGGGCCTCCGCCTCCGGCCGCGCCACCATCGTCTTTCTCACCGAACTGGACGAAGCCTTCGAGATCGCCGACCGCATTCTGGTGATGTCGGAGCACACGCTGGTCGGCGAACATCGTAACGCCGACATCAATGTCGACAGACTTCTGGCCGAAATTGCCGGCCAACATGAAATGGTACTCTGACATGAGCATTGAACAGACAACTGTCACTCCATCAGCGCGCAAGGCTGCACCGATAGCGGCGTCGCTGACGCCGCGCGAGATCGCCATCAAGTATGGCTTCATCACGCTGCTCTTCGGAATGATCATCTATTTCTGCATCATGACCAGTGGCTTTGCCTCGCCGCAGAGTGCCGTCTTCATTTTCCAGTCCGTGTCGATCACCGGCATTCTGGCGCTCGGCGTTACCGCAACATTGGTGGTCGGCGGTTTCGACCTGTCGATCGGATCCGTCGCCACCACCGCAATGATGGCATCGTCCTACGTGATGGTGGTTATGGGCGGCGATGCGTTGACGACGACGCTTGTCTGCCTTGCCATTGGCGTAATCGTCGGCCTGATCAACGGCTTCCTGATCGTCTACATGCGCGTGCCGGACCTGTTGGCGACGCTCGGCATGATGTTCTTGCTCGTCGGGCTGCAGCGCATTCCAACCGAAGGCCGCTCGATCGCAACAGGCATGAGCATGCCGGATGGTTCGACCGCCACCGGCACTTTCAGTCCCGCCTTCCTGGCGCTCGGCCGCCACCGCTTCGACTTCGTGCTGCCCAATCTGGTCCCGGTTTCGGTGGTCGTACTGATCGTGCTCGCCATCCTCATCTGGTTCTTCCTCGAATACACCCGCTTCGGCCGGATGATGTATGCGGTCGGCTCCAACGAGCGCGCGGCCGGGCTCGCGGGCGCACCTGTCAATGCCTACAAGATCTGGGCCTATATCATTTCGGGCGTCTTCGCCTCGATCGGCGGTATCTTGCTCGCGGCCCGTCTTGGGCGCGGCGATATCGCATCGGGCAACAACCTGCTGCTGGATTCCGTTGCCGCTGCCCTCATCGGTTTTGCTGTCCTCGGCGCTGCCAAGCCAAACGCGTTCGGCACCGCTATCGGCGCGCTGTTCGTCGGTGTGCTGCTGCAGGGGCTGACGATGATGAATGCGCCCTACTACACCCAGGATTTCGTCAAGGGCTTCGTGCTCGTCATCGCCCTGGTGTTCACCTTTGCGCTCTCGAGGAGGGGCAAACGCTAGCGAGCGCGAAGCTCCGTGCGGGACTGCAAATCAAACAACAAGTCTATTGTGGAGGAGACCCTTATGACTTTTACGCGGAGAACTTTTTCAAAGCTCACGCTTGGCATGCTGGCTGCAACGACGCTGGGAGGCGTGTCGTTTGCCGCCGATATGCCAGCGCCATTCGACAAACCGGGTGACGTCAAAATCGCGCTGGTACGCTACCTGTCGACCGGCGACTTCTTCCAGTCCTATCTGTCGGGTGTGGAATCGCAGGCCAAGGCGCTCGGCGTCGATCTGCGCGTACTCGACAGCCGCCAGGACGCCGCCCTGCAGGCCGACATGGTCGACCAGGCGATCGCGCTGGGCGTTCAGGGCATCATCATCCAGCACGGCCTGACCGAATCCATGAAGGAAGCGGCCCAGCGCGCAGTTGACGCCGGTATCAAGGTCGTCGCCTTCGACGTCAATGTCGAGAACGACAAGGTCCCGCAGGTCGAACAGTCCGACCGTGACCTTGCCCGCCTGGCGCTGGAACAGGCCATCAAGGACAATGGCGAAAGCTGGAAGGCCGGCTATGTCTACGTCGCCGGCATTGCGCCACTCGACCGCCGCGACGAGACCTGGAAGGAATTCAAGAAGAAGTATTCGGGCATCAATGAAGCCGCGATGTTCGGCACCATGGACAACCCGATTGCCAACTCGGTCGCAAACCAAGCCCGTTCGGTCATCACGGCCAATCCGGACATCACCGTGATGTTTGCGCCTTACGACGAATTCGCCAAGGGCGTGAAGATCGCCGTCGACGAAGCCGGCATGTCCTCGAGCGTGAAGATCTACTCTGCCGACATCTCGACCTCGGATATCGCCGCGATGCGCGAGCCGGACAGCGCCTGGGCCGCAACTGCCGCCACCAACCCGGCCGTCGTCGGCCAGGTCTCGGTTCGCACGCTGGCCATGATGCTCGCCGGTGAAGATCCGGGCCGTAGCGTCATCGTCCCACCGACACTGATCACCCAGAAAGATCTCAACGACAACGACATCAAGAACATGGAAGAGCTCGGCGCCAAGCTGCCGCAGTTCGCCCACGCCGATGTCGCCATGCCAGCATGGATGCCCAATCCCAACGCCAAGTAAGTTACTCCTGGCGAAACTTGGGGCGGCTTTCGAGCCGCCCTTTTTTTGTTGTAACGTCACTTTTCGGCTTCAAACCAAAAAACAAAAGCCGCTCGCAGCAAGTGGCTGCAAACGGCCTTCCAGATTTTTTGCTGCGTATTTTGAGTGCTTATCGCATCGCCGCAGCAATATTCCCGCCATCGACGGTTGTCACATCGGCGGTGGTGCGTTCGGCCAGCGCGTGATGCACGAAGGCCTGGGCTACATCGTCTGCAGTGACCTCAAGACCAAGCAAATTGCCGCCCATATAGTCCTTGACC
The DNA here is from genome assembly GCF_033447125.1 of Rhizobium sp. PL01. Classification (NCBI taxonomy): domain Bacteria; kingdom Pseudomonadati; phylum Pseudomonadota; class Alphaproteobacteria; order Hyphomicrobiales; family Rhizobiaceae; genus Rhizobium; species Rhizobium sp. PL01. Next base: position 11,160 of record NZ_JAWQUM010000012.1, read on the forward strand.
GACAGGCCGCGGGCGGCCGAGCGGTTAGCGATCATCTCGTCATTGAGTAGGCCGGAGCGGATCCGATCGGCGTTGACGGCGTTGGAGCGGATGCCATCCTTGCCATGTTCCAGCGCGTATTGCCGTGACAGGAACAGCGCCGCCGCCTTGGGCAGGCCGTAAGCGCCAAAGTTAGCACCGGGATTGACCGCCTGCTTGCTGGCGTTGAACAGGAGAACACCGCCGGTCGCCTGCTCCTTCATGATCCGCACGGCATTTTGCGCCACGCTCTGGTGCGAGAAGAAGTTGAGCTCGAAGCTCTTGCGCAGCAACGCATCGTCCATGGTGGCAATCGGGCTTTCCCAGGCAGCACCGGCATTCGAGACGACGATGTCGACACCGCCATAGGTCGTGACGGCCTTGTCGAAGGCCATGCGGACGGACGCTGCGTCGGTGACATCGCAGGCGAGGCCGATGGACTGGTTGCCAATCGCTTTTGCCACCTCTGCCGCCCTGGCGCCGTCGAGATCAAGCACGACCACATGCGCGCCTTCGCGGGCAAAAGCCTTGGCGACAGCAGCACCGATTGCGCCCGCGCCGCCGGTGACGACAGCGATCTGACCGGTGAACGGTTTGGCCTTGGCACCGGCGAGCTTCGCCTGTTCCAACGACCAGTATTCGAGATCGAACAAGTCAGGCTTGCTGACCGGCTGAAAACGGCCGATGGATTCGGCATCGCGTGCAGCCTCGATCCACATCTCGCCGACATCAGCGGCGATCTTCGCATCCTTCAGCGTACGGCCATAGCCGAACATGCCGAGCCCCGGCACCAGCATCAGGCGCGGCATCGGATCGAGCATGACGCGCTTGACGTCGTCCCTGCCGTCATTTTCCTCGAAATAGGCCGTGTAATTCTTGGCGAAGGCTGCAACACGCTCGGCAATCACCGCCTTGTAGCCGCTGAGATCGGCCGCATCCGGTGCCGGCAGCACCATCGGTCCGGTCTTGATGCGGATCGACAGGTCCGGGGTCGAGACGCCGCGCGACGCCATATCTTCGACCTGCGCAGCGTTGACGAAATCGAGGATCGCCGGTGAGGTGCGGAACTCGCCGACCATACGGTCATATCTGCCTTCGCCCTTGGAGACGGCAACCGCGCCGCGCAGCATGGCGGCGATATCGTTGGGCTTGGCAAGGTTTGCGGGCAGGGGGGTCGGTGTGAAGGGGTCCTTGCCGTTGTGCGCAACATAGTCCTCTGCCAGCGTCACATAATGGATCATCCGGTCATAGGCTTCCTTCGCCGTTGCGCCGAAGGTGAAGATGCCGTGCTTGTCGAGAATAAGCCCATCCACCGTCGGGTCGCGGTCAAAGACCTCTGCGGCCAGCTTGGCGAGGTCGAAGCCGGGCATCACATAGGGAACCAGCCCCATCTTCGGTCCGAAAACCTTGGCGCTGACGGCCATGCTGTCCTCAAGGTCCGCAATGGCCAGCACGCCGGTCGAATGAGTGTGATCGACGAACTTGTGCGGGATGAAGGCATGCAGCAGCGCCTCGACGGAAGGGTTCGGCGAGGCCGGATCGATGAGGTTGGCGCGCTGCAGCGTCACCATATCCTCGTCGGAAAGCTTGGTCAGCTTGCGGGCCTTCAGGAGTGGCGCGATCTTGACGGAAGGCAAGCCCGCGGGCTCGATGATGCCCATATCCCAACCGCTGCCCTTGACGCAGAGCACGTCCCATTCATCGCCGACGAGGTCGCTGACCGTGGTCTTGACGGAGGTGTTGCCGCCCCCATGCAAGACCAGCCTCGGATCGCCGCCGAGCAGCCGCGTCGTATAGGTACGCAACGCCAGATCGCGGTTGATGCCCTTTGTGGCATAGGTGGCGACCATCGCTTCGGCGTCAGTATCGCTCCAGAGATTCTTCATTGTTTACTTCTCCCTCGGACAGGTTTTCAAGCCCGGTCCTCGCCGGGCGGATCAGGATATGATTGGGATCGTCTATGCTGTGGTGCGGCTCCGGGCCTCGGTGCCCCAGCGCTCCAGAAGCCGCTTGGCCATGGAGGTGGTCACCACCAGATGCGAGGCAAAGCCGCCTCTGATCGCAGCCACAAGCGGTTCGAACTTGCTGTCTTCCTGCACCACCATCATGCGCTTGCCGATCGCGCGAATGGATTCGAGATCGGCGGAAATGCAGCGGCGGTTATGGGCGCAGTCCAACCACTGGCCATCACGGTCGATGATCTGGCCGGCAATAACGCCAGCGGCGCCCGTCTCCCCTAGCGCGTGCATTTCCTCCGCCGTCAGGGCACCGCATTTCACCAGATGGCTGTCATCCTCGATGCCGCCAACCGAATAGAGCGCTAGCTGGCAATCGGAAATCGTCGCCATCTGCTCGCGGATCACCGGTTCGGCACGCAGTGCATCAGCCAGCTGTTCAGAACTCAGAACCAGAGGTGCATAGACATTGATGCCCTCCGCATTGAGACGCCGGGCGATTTCAGTCGTACACTGATCAGGTCTGTAGGAGTACGGCGCACCAAGATTTCCGCAGAGCTGGACGACGGTGACATCCTGCAGATCGGCATAGGGCATGACATCGGCCAGATGGTAGACCGTGCGTCCCCAGGCAACGCCGACACGATCACCCTTGTTGATCAACTCCAGGAACACGGCGGCAGCAACAACCGGCATTTCCGCAGTCGGATCCATGGCCTGCCGGTCTTCCGGCACAATCCACACCGAGGTCAGGCCGAGCGCATCCTCCAACTGGCGCGCCAAGATATCGTCCGCAAACAGCTGTGTCGATGTCGCGATGTTGACGATGCCAGTTTCGCGCGCGCGCCGCAGATAGGTTGCGACAGACGCGCGGGAAATATTGAGTCGCTGCGCCACTTCATCCTGTCGAAGACCGTGAGTATAGTAGAGCCACGCCGCCTTGTGCAGGATCTGATCAGTGGACCGGATGGGCATCACGTCTCCTTCAATTGCCGAGTTAGACAATAGTCATCACCGTTGACAAAAGTCAAATCCGCCCTTTGGAAGGACATCTCTCGCACCACCAATATCAGGTGAGGCAATGCATGCGCACTGAAGGGAGGCGCCCAGAGTACGCAGGCCGAACAGCAGCAGAAGGAAAACCACCTCTCATGTGCCGCCAAGTCAGCGTGGTAACGGCGCTGTTTTACGGCATAGACAGTCGGCTCGGCGACGCCTTTTCACGGTGTGAAAGGAAATGATCACAATCTCGGGGAAGAGGTTCAGGCCCTGCAGACAATACCGACAATGCCTATCGCAGCGATACCAAAGAAGTTCGCGCTTCGGCGTCAGGCGTTATGCCGGAAAATCAGCTTCCAGCATAACGGATCACACCATTCAAGCAGCCAGGTATTTCTTCAGGAAGGACCGGGTGCGTTCCTGTGTCGGTGCGCGGAAGATCTCGCTTGGTGGCCCTTCCTCGACCACGACGCCGCCGTCCATGAACAGGACGCGGTCAGCGACTTCGCCGGCAAAGCGCATCTCGTGTGTGACGATCAGCATGGTCATGTGCTCGGCGGCAAGCTGCTTCATCACCGCGTTGACCTCATCCACCAGTTCCGGGTCGAGTGCCGACGTCGCTTCGTCGAACAGCATCACCTTCGGCTGCATGGCGAGCGCCCGGGCGATGGCCACGCGCTGTTTCTGCCCTCCGGAAAGCCGTGACGGATAAGCATCCACCTTCTCCGCCAGCCCGACCTTCGACAACAGTTCGATCGCAAGTTCGCGGGCGGCCTTCTTAGCCATGCCCTTGAGAATGACCGGACCCATGGTGATGTTCTCAAGCACGGTCAGATGAGGGAACAAATTGAAGTGCTGGAACACCATGCCCATCTGCTGCCGCACCACATTGATGTGGCGCTCGAAAGCCGAGCCGCGCAGGGGTTGATTGACTTGCACGCCATCAAGCCAGATCTCGCCGCCGTTCAGCGTTTCGAGATGGTTGATGGAGCGCAGAAGGGTGCTTTTGCCCGAACCGCTCGGGCCGATAATGGCGACGATCTGTCCGCGCGTGACGGAGAGGTCGATCCCCTTGAGGACTTCGAGCGCACCATACGCTTTGCGGGCGCTCTTTACCTCGACCATGGGCCGCTGGACGGTCATCGGGATACCTCCACTTGTTTTTCGACCTGCCGCAAACCGGTTTCAAGGACGAGATTGAGTATGTAGTACAGTGCTGCCACCGTGATGTAGAATTCGAATGGCCGGAACGTTTCGCTAATGGCCAACTGTGCGGAATGCACAAGTTCGGCAATACCGATGATCGAGACCAGCGATGATTCCTTCAACAGCACGATCAGGTTATTGCCGATCGAGGGCAGCGTGTTGCGCACCGCCTGCGGAATGACGATATAGCGCAACGTCTGGAACCGGCCGAAACCGATGCTGCGTGCACCTTCCGTCTGCCCGACATCGACAGAGACGATACCTGCACGCATGACATCGGCGTTATAGACGGCGAAGTGAAGTCCAAGGCCAATGATGCCGGCGGCGAGCGCCGGGATATTGATGCCGATCTGGGCGAGGCCGAAATAGATCAGGAACAGCTGCAAAAGCAGCGGTGTTCCCATGAACAGCCACATGAAGAAGCGGATCGGATAGGCAATCACCTTCGGTGCATAAAGCACGGCTACGGCAAAGAAAATGCCGAAGAAGAAGCTGATGACTGCTCCGGTGACGGTCAGAACTACTGTCCACCATACCCCCATGAGGAGGATGTCGGTGTAGGGCGTAACAACGCTGAAATCGAGACCTTGCATGCTACCCTCCCTCAGTTGATTGCGTAGCGCCGGTCGAGGACATCGACCGCCCGCGCCACGACGTAAACGATGATCATATAGAGCAAGGCGGCAATGCCGAAGATTTCGAACGGCTTGTAAGTGGAGCCGATGAAGCGTTGCGCCGTATAGGTGAGTTCGACGACCGAGATCGTCGAAACCAGCGCCGATCCCTTGATCAGACCGATGGCATTGACGCCGAGCGGGCGGATCATCAGGCGCGCGGCCTGCGGCAGGATCACAAGACGCAACGTCTGCAGCCGGCTAAAGCCGATGGTGCGCGCAGCCTCCACTTGACCCCGATCAACGCCCAGAATGCCGCCGCGAATGGATTCGGCCATATAGGCACCGATGTTCAAGCCGAGACCGATAACACCCGCAGCAAAAGGATCGAGATTGATACCGATTTGCGGACCGCCGAAATAAAGGACGAACAGCTGGATCAGGCAGGGCGTGCCGCGAAACACGCTAACATAGAGACTTCCGAATGCCCTCAGGGCAAACGCGCCCGACATCTTCGCCGAAGCGATAACGGCTGCCACCCCAAGGCCAAGCAATAACGATAGCACCGATATCTGCACGGTGACCCAAGCGGCTTCCACGAAAAACGGGAAGACGCGCAGCATCAGCGGGAAATCCATGGGAAAAACTCCGGAAGAGGCCTGCGAACGGCATTTGGCCGGCTTCTCCTAGCCGGCCAAATGCTCCTGATTATCGATCAATCAGCGGATGTCGCTGCCGACCCATTCCATGGCGATTTTTTCGTAAGAACCATCCGCCATCATCTCGTCGAGAGCCTTCTGCATCGCAGCCTTCAGCTCAGGATTGTTCTTGCGGATGGCGATGCCGATGGCGACGCTGCCGCCTTCGATGTCAGGCGTTTCGAGGCGGCGGACCTTTTCGCCGGTTTCCTTGACGGCGACCATGACCGGGATGTTGTCGACGACAATGGCATCGACGCGGCCAGCCTTCAGCTCAAGTAGCAGCTCAGGCAGACCCTTGTAGGTGCGCACGTCCCAGCCGCCCTGTTCGCGGGCCCATTTCTCATGTGTTTCGCCAAGCGTGACGCCGAGCGTCTTGCCCTTCAGGTCGTCCAGTTTCTGGACTGCCGAAGCTTCATTGACGAAAACCGCCCGGCCGGCGTGATAATATGGACCGACGAAATCGACGACTTTCTCGCGCTCCGGCGTAATGGTCATCGAACCGACGACCGTGTCGAACTTGTTGGCGAGCAGGCCGGCAATGATGCCATCCCAGGCCGTGGTGACGAGCGTCCCCTTGACGCCGACGCGCTCGGCGATCGCCGTTCCGATCGAGGCATCGAAGCCAACAACTTCGTTCTTTTCGTTGACAAAGTTGAACGGCGGATACTGGCCAGACATGGCAATACGGATTTCACCGGAGGACTTGATCGCCTCGAGATCGTCGGCGCTGGCCGAGAAAGCGGTAAAGCTGGCAGCAAGGGCCAGGGTAGCGGCCATGAGGCCTGAAATAAGTGTCTTCATGTTGCTGTTTTCCTCTGGATGAAAGCGCATTCTCTGTCGCTTGGGTACGCGTGTACGCGCCTTCCGGATTTGATGATTGCCTTTGTGCTATTATTGCGCAAATAGATAATGTAAATAGAAGGCATAGATTTCAGGAATGATACCATCACGATCCGAAAGGCTGGTCTGGGAACTGGACTGGAATCTTCTGCGCACTTTCGTGGTTATCGCCGAGGTCAAGAGCATCACCCGTGCCGCCGAGCAGCTCAACCTCAAGCAACCGAGTGTCAGCAATGCGCTTCGGCGTTTGGAAGATCGGGTTGGACGGCGTTTGGTCGAGCGTGACGCCACCCGTTTCGAATTGACCGATGTCGGCCAGCTTCTCTATGAGCAGAGTATCGAGGTCTTCGGCACGATTTCACAGCTTCCGCAGTTGGTGCGCGGCGTCGGCGACGACGTTACCGGCCATGTCACGATCGCGGTCGCCAGCCATGTCATCTCGCCGATCTTCGACAGGGCCCTGACCGCGTTTCATCGCAGTCACCCACGCGCTACGCTGACCATCACAGTCGCAACCAGCGGTGACGTCACCCGGCAAGTCCGCGAAAAGCGGGCATCCCTCGGACTATGCCTCGTCAGTAACCGCGATGCCGCCCTCGACTACATGATGGTGTACCGGGAATTCTTTGGCTTTTTCTGCGGGCCGGATCACCGCTTCTTCGGACAACAGGGCTTGAAGCTCGCCGACCTCAAGGGCGAACCGTCCGTTTCGTTCCACACGGACAATGTTGCGGATGTCCTCCGGCCCGTGGCACTTCTGCGCAGCGAGGCAAAGCTCGCCACCAATGTGGTTGGTGTGTCATCAAGTCTCGAAGAGGTTCGGCGGATGATCGTGGCGGGGCTCGGTATCGGGCCGTTGCCACTCCATGTCGCACGGCGCGACGTCGCGGACGGGGTGCTATGGCGGCTGCCACCCTACGAGACACCACCCGCAATTGATGTCTTCCTGCTGATAAACCCGGAAAAGATCATCAACCGCGCCGAAAAGGCGCTCATCACCGGCATCCAGACCGCCATCGCCGAAACGCCGCTCGAGGAGCGCATCTACGGCGCTTAATCCACGCCGTCATCGTTCACTGCTGTTTCGGCCTGAAGCGCCTCGGCGCGCGTCCGCATGGCAGGGTCGATAGCAACGGCGACGCGCCCGACAAGATCGAACCGGACGCTGACCGTTCTGTTGACTGCATGGACGACACCGTCGAGCGAGCCGGACATGACCTGTTCGAATGTCACCGAGCTGCGGCCGACCTTGACCACGCGAGAGCGGATCGTCAGCAGCGCGCCAGCCTTGGTTTCGTGCTTGTATTCGACTTCGGAACGAACATCGGCCCAGCCGCGGCTTGTATCGGCGAGAGCTTCGGTTCCGGCGATATGACCAAGAAGCTGGAAGCTCGCATCGTCGAACATCGCGGCATAGTGACGGACGTTCATATGCCCCATGACATCGCACATCCACGGATGGGCAACGCCGACATAGGTGACAAGCGATCGATCCGGCATATTTTCCTCCGCGCGTCTCACCGAACGACAAGTTCCCTGCCGTTGGTGCGGCGGAGGCTTAGCGTAAGCGTTGGGGTCCCGCAACACGGGCTCGCACGAACATGGCCGCTGCGCGTGTCCGTTCGGACAGCAGCCCAGCGGCCGGTCTTGTGAGATCGGATCAGCGAGGCATCGACCTAAGAAACCGCCTTTTCACATTTTGGCAAAGTTGGTAATCCCGTAAGTGAGGCCGGCGCCGGTTTGAATTGACAACGTCCCACCACTGGCGCCAACCCAGGCAGCATCGATGTTCAGCGTCGGGGAGCTGATGCGCACCGTATTGGCGGTTGGCCAAGCAAACACAGTGGCGGAATACGGAAGGGAAAAGCTGCCATTAGGGTAGCTAGAGACAACCTTGCAAGGCTTGTCGAGAATATCTGGCCCATGCGGGATGTTGGCGTTCAGCGTGATGTTGCAATAGGTTGCCATATTGAAACTTCCATTGGTTTATGCCGCTTAAAAGCGAACCTGGTAAATTCTGCGGTTTGAAAGTGTTTCGTTACGGACCATCAACAGCCAGGCCGCGACACATGGGGCAAGGAGGCACGTTTGCGCATCGCCATGGCCTGCTTAAGCCGAATGCCGCGATCTCTGTCGATTTGGGACTGGTCCATTGATCTACCTCTAGAATCAATCAGAAGTAGATAGGAATAAAATTCCTATGTGTAGGAAATATTTCCTTTTGCGTTAAATTCCCCGAAGCTTCACAGCGGCAGTATGCGGCATGGAACTCAAATCTGTTTTCGGCAATGCGGGAACATGATCACACCCCGCCCCTTGAACGCCAGAGAAGCAGAGACGAGATGATCGTGGCGGGAGGTGACCACCGCCAGTCCGCAGGAGAGTGAACCGCCGAAACATGGCGGGCATCGGCGTCAGTGAACGCGGATGGGGCAAGGCCAAGGCTTTCAGCGAGCACAATGGCGGCAGCGCCCCGGAAATAGCGACAGTTATTTGACCGAATCGTTTGAGCGCAAAAGGCGATGACCATAACAGGGCAGGCGGTGACCTTGCACGACGGTGCTATCGGCCGACCACTGACTTCGCCCAGCACCGAGCGTCACGGCAGGGGGAACCCGAGTCTTCCAAATCAAATCATTGAAAAACAAGACGAGGCGCGCCCGGATGCCGGACACGCCTTGGACTAGAAAGCCCAATCTCGTCAGAAACCGCTGATATTAGCGGGTCATTGGCTTCTTCTTCGGCGCAGGCAGAAGGCCTTCGCGCTGAAGCTGCTTGCGCGCGTTCTTCCGCTGACGGCTGATTGCCTCAGCCTTCTGGCGCGCCTTTTTGACGGACGGCTTCTCGTATGCTTCCCGCATACGCATTTCACGGAAGACACCTTCGCGCTGAAGCTTCTTCTTCAACACTCGGAGAGCCTGATCGACGTTGTTATCGCGAACCAATACTTGCATGTGAATCTTTCAAAGTCTGATGTTCACTAAAGAGATGGCAGGGGCAGTAGAGCAATTTACGAACCAAATCCAGAGCGTAGGGCAAAATTTCTCACATAATTCGCATAGACTTTTGCGCATGCCCTCAAACTTTAGCAGGAACGCCCTTCATCAATCTGACAATTTTCGGCCGGAAACGTTGAAGAACAGGCCAAAACACCCCACAGCCAAGGCCACTATTGGCCGCTCTTACCCTCCGGCCTCGTTGTCGCTGAACTCAGCATCAGCCATGGGTAATGGCAATCGCCCGTCCAATCGTTGCGATCCACACGACAAGGGCAAAGATCGCGACGCTTCGTTCCGGGTGTTCAGCGAGATTGAGAAAATGCATTTTACGCTCCGACACAGTTGATGGAACCTAATTATGCTCAACCTGCCGGGCCGGCGGTTACCGCGGGAACAGACATTTTCTCCACCACATCGTGCAAGGGGATACACTCGGGAGTGTTTTCACCAAGGGTGATCGGGCCCAGTGAGATCGTCCAAATTGTGGGCGCTACTCACAACAGTTGGCAACTGCGGCACTTGACCAATATCATGTAACTGAATAACATTACAGTCGTAACGAGGATATTGAAAGATCGGTATCCGGCGTTGTTTGGTCGGTGGAATCATGCGAAATGTCGTGTTGATGGTGCTGCTTCCAGGTGACCCTGGAGCGGCTGAAAAGGGAACACGGTGAGGATGACCCATCAGGGGCCAAAACCGTGGCTGCCCCCGCAACTGTAAGCGGAGAGTGCATTCACAACATCCCACTGGCCAAAAGCCGGGAAGGGGTGGATGCGCACTGACCCGCGAGCCAGGAGACCTGCCATCATCGATGATCAACTGCAACGGACGGGGTGTTCCGATGGAAAAAATCTGGCTTGAAAGCAGCGCTGTTGCGCGCCTGCAGTTTATCGCCATGTGGACTCCGGACGTCGCCACCGGGGGTAAAACATGGCGCATCATCCACAGCACATCATAACCGTCTGCACCGATTGCCGGATCACCGGAACCGCGTGCCGCCCGGGACTGGAACTGCTCGCCCGCCTCAACAACAGCCTGTCGCGCCTAGGTGTTGGCAGTGGGTCCGACTTCTCTATCGAGGGTACCGTCTGCATGGCAGGTTGCCGGCGGCCCTGCACGATCGCGTTCCAGGCCAGCGGCAAGGCAACCTATCTGTTTGGTGATATCGCACCGGATACGGATATCGGCGCGCTGGTGGATTTCGCCACGACCTATGCCGAACGGCCGGATGGCCTGACACGCGAAGCCGAACGCCCTCGCGGTCTCGGTGGCAAGACCATTGCCCGCATTCCGGCCGCCTTCCTTGTTTCGGAACATAGCGGGGAGCGCGTTCAATGAAAACCGTGATCCCGGGAGACAATCGATGAGCTGCGACGGGCGGGGTGCCAGCCTGAACGTCTTGAACGTGAGTTGGGGGCCAAAAACCAATCTGTTCCTCGTTCGCGACGTCAGCTTTTCCCTGGAGGCTGGCAACCGGCTTGCCATCGTCGGGCCGAATGGTGCTGGCAAGACATCGCTGCTGCGCTGCCTCTATCGTGGCGTGACACCACTGGAAGGCCGCGTCGAAATCGACGGCGAGGATATGCGCACGCTTTCCGCCCAGGCTGCGGCCCGTCGAGTTGCCGTCGTGCTGCAGGAGATGCCGGCCGATTTCCCGTTCACCGTCCTTGATGTGGTGATGATGGGCCGGATTCCAAGGCGCCAAGGCCTGACAGGCTGGACGGACAATGATCGAGCGCAGGTCGCCCATTGCCTCGAACATCTCGATCTCGTCCCTATGGCCAATCGCCAGTTCGCGACGCTGTCGGGCGGCGAGAAGCAGCGGGTACTGGTTGCCCGCGCACTGGCGCAGGAGCCGGACATCATCATTCTCGACGAACCGACCAACCATCTCGATATCCGCCACCAGCTGGAAATTCTCCATCTGCTGGCCGGGCTGAAGCTAACCATCGTCACGACGCTGCATGATATCAACCTGGCCGGTGCGTTTGCCACCCATGTGGCGCTGATGCGCGATGGCCGGATGGTCGGTTTCGGCCTCCCGAACGAAGTACTGACAACCCACGCAATTTCGACCACCTTCGGCGTAACGGCCCTTTCTCACCCCGCACAGGGCAATGCCGCCGCGCGTTTTTCATTTTCCCTCAAGACCGCCTGAACCGAAAGGACCAATCATGCCCTCTTTCCGCCTGCTCGCCTCCGCTGCGGGTTTCCTCGCCACGGCATTCATCGCCATGCCGGCGTTTGCCTATCCGGTCACCGTCAAGAGCTGCAACCGCGACGTCACCTTCGATAGCGCTCCGCAGCGGGCGATTTCCAACGATGTCAATCTCACCGAGATGATGCTGGCTCTGCAACTGCAGGACCACATGGTTGGCTATACCGGCATTTCCGGCTGGAAGACGCTGGATGAAAAGCTGCGCGAAGGGGTCAAGGAACTCCCTGAATTGTCGGAAAAGTATCCAACCAAGGAAGTGCTGCTCAATGCCGACGCCGACTTCCTTTTCGCCGGTTGGAACTACGGCATGAAAGTTGGCGGCGAGGTGACGCCCGAAACACTCGATCCGTTCAAGATCAAGGTCTATGAGCTGACGGAATCCTGCATTCATGTCATGGCAAAGGCCAAGCCGACGATGAACGACATGTATGTCGATATCCTCAACCTCGGCGCGATCTTCGGCGTCGATGACAGAGCGAAAACCCTCGTCGCGGGCTACGAAAAAGGGCTTGCCGACATCAAGAGCCGGATTGGCGAGGTCAAACACCCCGTGCGGGTCTTCGTCTACGATTCCGGAACAGAGAAGCCATTTACATCCGGACGGTTCGGTATCCCAACCGCGATGATCGAGGCCGCCGGTGGCGCCAATATCATGGAAGATATCGAGAAAAGCTGGACCGAAGTATCCTGGGAACCGGTGATCGAGCGCAATCCGCAGGTGATTGTCATTGTAAATTATGGCGACGTGACCGCCGAGCAGAAGATCGCCTTCATGAAGGAAAACCCTGCCTTCAAAAGCCTTGATGCGGTCAAGAATGATCGTTTCGTCGTGCTCGACTATGTCGAAGCGACACCCGGCCCGCGCAATATCGACGCGATCGGCCGCCTGGCCGACGCGTTTCACCCGCGCAACATGTAGGAACCGCTAATCCGAAACATCCGGCCGGGCAGGCTGATCTGCCCGGCCTTTGCTTTCTGCGTACAAGATGGACATGACATGACCGGTGGCCGATTTCTTCTGACCATAATTGCATCGGCGACCCTGATCTGCCTTTGCATCACTGCGGGCGTTTCTCTGGGCGCGGCACCTATCGCGTTCGGCACCGTGTGGTCCATCGTTGCCAACAAGCTGTCACCCGGCTTCATCGAGGTCACATGGTCGGCCGGCCGCGATAGCATCGTCTGGGATGTCCGCTTCCCGCGCGTCATTCTGGCAGCCTTGGTCGGCGCAGGTCTTGCCGTGGTCGGGGCCGTGCTGCAGTCCGTCACGCGCAATCCACTCGCCGACCCGCATCTTCTCGGGGTTTCCTCCGGCGGAGCACTTGGCGCAATCCTGGCGTTGCTTCACACAGGCCTCATTTTTGGCCTTGTCACCGTGCCGCTGTTTGCTTTCATCGGTTCGCTTCTGGCAACCATCGCTGTCGTTGCGGTCACCCGCTTTTCAGGGCAGGCGGCCGATCGGCTGGTCCTATCGGGCATTGCCGTCGCCTTCGTTGCCACCGCATTGGCCAATCTCCTGATATTTCTCGGCGACCCACGCGCCGTTCATACAGTGGTGTTCTGGATGCTCGGTGGCCTGGGGCTGGCCCAATGGCCGCACCTTGTCTATCCCGCCGTAGTTCTCAGTGCCTGCCTCGCTTGGTTCACCTTGCGCGCGCGGGAAATCAACGCGCTGGCCATGGGCGATGAAACAGCAGCGACACTCGGCATTCCAGTCGTACGGTTCCGGGCACAACTCTTCGTGGTCACGGCTCTTCTGACCGGGGTGATGGTCGCCTTCTCCGGCGCCATTGGGTTTGTCGGGCTGATGGTGCCCCACTTCGTCCGGCTTGTCGCCGGTAGCGACAATGTCCGGGTTATCCCGCTGTCGGCGCTAACCGGTGCAGTGGTGCTGATTCTTGCTGATATCGCTGCCCGCGTTGTCATGGCGCCAGAGGATCTGCCGATCGGCATCATAACGGGGCTGGTCGGTGGTCTCGCCTTTATCGCAATCCTGCGGCGTTGAGCCGAGATATCGCAACTATTCCATTATATAAACCGGCGATTTTGCGCATATGGCTGAGGAACAATCGAAATGCATCAGGTTTTCGGAATTTAGGGGACGCTTATTTCCATCGGTAACTTGCAATCTGGCGCCCGCCTCAGCAAACATACGGAATGGTCACGCATCAAAACCGATTTCAACCGCCGGTACATGGCGGCCAACATATCAGGCGCCGCAATCTGCTCCAGCAGTTGCAACGTTTGGGGCCTCTCCGGCTGACGACCATCATTGCGCCTGCCGGCTACGGGAAGACGTCATTCGCCGCGCAATGGTACGATTCATTGAGAAACCAAGGGGCAAATCTGGTCTGGTTGCCGCTGGAGGTAGATGATTGCGACCAAAGCCATCTCCTCGTCGCCTTGCTGGAAGCCCTGCAGGATTTGCAACCGGGCGAAGGACGGGGCCTTGATGCCAACAGCATGCCCGTCGCCACGCTTTTATCCGTACTCGTCACCCGGTTGCGGCGGATCGAAACCCCGGTCACGCTTTTCCTGGACGATTACCATTTTGCCCAAACGGATGCGACGGAATCCCTTCTGGCAAAACTATTGGCTGCAAAAGACCTCACCCACGTCAAATTCGTCCTGATTTCCCGCAGCGCTCCACGGTTTCCGATCTCCGCTTTGCGGTTGAATGGGGAGCTCAAACAGATCGGCGTTGCCGATCTCAGCTTTTCAGAGACGGAAGCACAGGAGTTTTTTGTTGGGCGGGCTGAAAAACTCACGCGCGAACAAATCGGCGAACTGAACAAGCGGACCGAAGGCTGGGCTGTGGCGTTGCAAATGGTCCGTGTACTTGTCGCCGAAAGCAGCAATAGCGCCTCCATTCTGGAATCGTTTGATGGCAGCAACGCCGAAATGGCCCGGTATCTGTCCGAGCAGGTGTTCTCCAGCCTACCCTCGGACATTCAGCATTTCCTCGTCGAAACCGCGTCGCTTCCTGCCATCAGCCGCACGCTGGCTGCAGCGATCTGCGGCAGCCCTGACGCTGCCACGCTCTTCAATCGGCTCGCGGACCATGCGCTGCCGATCGCGGTTCTGGATGCCCAGGGAATGTGGATCCGGTGTCACCCCGTGTTCAACAGCTTCCTCAAGGAGGAGGCGATACGCGTTGGCATAGAAACGCAGGATATCTTGCGAAAGGCCGCACGCTGGTTTCAAACCCGCGACGATTGCGAGGCTGCAGTCCGTCATGCCCTTTTGGCGGACGACACAGCACTGGCGGCTGAAATCATCGAGACGTCCGGCGGATGGCGGCGGGTCTACGCGACCACGCGTGGCGGCACCTTGCTGTTTCAGACATTGATCGCCAAGGCCGCCGACATCAATCTTTCCGGCTACCCGCTAACAACCCTCGGCCTCTGCGTAATCAGCGCCAAGGCAGGGCAGCTCGACGCCGCCAACCACTATTTGGCGATCGCCGAACGGGCGTGCACCGGCCAGACGCTGTCTCGTGATCTGCGCGTCGTGCGCGTGCTGATGTCGCTCTATACTGACCGTTGGGCCAGCACTGCCGATCTTTCTGCCCTGGAAGACGACCTGGCGTACGGTAGCGATGTGCAGCTCATTCACCGTGCACTGGCACTCAACATGCTGGCCTACAATTTCCTTATCCGCACAGACCTCGATCGCGCCATACACTACGGGCAGCTTGCCATGCGGGCGTTTCGCGATGGCGGCGCGGATTTTGGCGCCATGCATCTCTATACCCATATCGGCCAGGCGGCATTCTTCAGCGGCGACAGCGCGAGTGCCGAGGATGCCTATCGGAGCCTGATTGCAGAGGCACAATCCAATATCGGGGAGGGCAGCGATCTCGATGCAGTGGGCCAGGTATTGCTCAGTGAAGTCTTGTCGATGCGCGGCGATCATGATGCCGCGTCCAGCGCTCTGTCCTGGGCGCTGCCGCACCTGGAGCGCCACGATACCTGGTTCGATCTTCTGGCTGCAGGCTTCATGGCACAGCAGCGGGTGCTTCGCCTCAACGGCAATGTGCTCGCGGCTCACGCCGCAATCGACAGTGCCAGAGCGACCGCCCGGCGTCGCGGCTTCGAACGATTGACACGGTTGATCGACGGCGAGCGCGTCACGCTTCTCGTCGCTACGGGCGATATCGAGGACGCGGTGCGTTACGCCGAAACCAGCGGCTTCACGACGCAGGCTGCTTACGCCGATGCTGCCAACAATCTGAGCCTGAACCTGCGCGGCTGTGTTCCGGCTCTCCTTTGGGCGCGAATTTATGCGGCGCGTGGCGATATTGCACGGGCACGCGATGTGTTCGACCGACTAAGAACACAGCAGGCGTTGAAGCCCCATGTGCCGCGCCGGATCGAGTTAGACCTTCTCGACATTCGCTTATTGCAGGCTGAGGGGCGGCCCGACAAGGCCGCAGCGTGCCTGTCGAACCTGCTCCTGTCGCAACCAATTGCGAATTACCGCGCGATCCTGCAGATTGAAGGTGCTGATTTCACCAACGCTCTGCGACGTCTGGCGACCTTGATGGAAATCCCGGCTGTGATATCGCAACGCCTGGCCCAGGTTCTTGACGGTCCGGCAATGCCAACGCTGGCCAACGTCACTGCAGCGAACGCGGCGGCGGCCAGTGGGATAAACGAATCGGGTGGGTTGACCGAGCGCGAGCGCGGCGTGATGCACCTTTTGAGTGCAGGTCTCAGCAACAAGGAAATCGGCCGCCAACTGGACCTCAGCGACAACACGGTCAAATTTCACCTGCGTAATATCTTTGCCAAACTCAACGTCACCACCCGCACGGCAGCGGTTACGGCCGGACGAAACTCCGGCATGCTGCCGTAATCAAGGACCTACCCAAACGGGTAGGATGCGAAAAACCCAACCACCCATCTGACCAGCTACCGATGCGCCTCAAACCCTCCTAGTCTACCCTCAATAAGTGCATGGAGGGTTCGCAGACGATGACCACCGGCGGGAGACTTGTCGACCCTGTGACCCAGGAGATCATCGAAGGCAAACTGACGGCGACCGTCGATGAGATGGGCATCGTCATGGCCCGCACCAGCATGAGCCCGGTCATCTACGAAGTGCTCGATTTTGCCTGCGGCCTCCTGACTGCGGATGGCGAACTCGTTGCCCAGATGAACGGCATCACGCTGTTTACCGGCACGTTCGGCGTGCAGGTCAAGGCGCTTATCGAAAAGTTCAACGGCAAGCTGGCGGATGGCGACATCCTGCTTTCGAACGATCCCTATGCGGGCGGAACCCATGCCTGCGACTTCGCCATCGTCAAGCCGCTGTTCGTCGGTGGCGATATCCTGGCCTATGCCATCAATGTCGCCCATTACCTGGATGTCGGCGGATCAGTACCGGGGAGCCTTGCTCCAGATGCCACGTCGGTGTTTCAGGAGGGGCTGCGCCTCCCGGGCGTCAAGATCGTACGCGCCGATGTGTTTTCCGATGAAATTCTGCACATCATCAGCGAAAATGTCCGTCTGCCCGATGTGGCACTTGGCGATCTCAATGCGCAGGTGGCAACCGTCAGAGTTGCAGGACGCCGCATGGCAGAGCTTGCCACCCGGTACGGAGCTTCGATCGTTCAGGCCGCTTTCGCCAATCTTCTCAACGCAAGCGAGATTCGCAGCCGGACAGCGATTGCGGCTCTTCCCGACGGCCGCTACGAGGCAACCGATATCATTGACGGGGACGGTGTCAGCCAGGAGCCGATCTACGTCAAGGTGGCGGTGACCATTGCCGGCGATGGTATAACAATCGACTTCACCGGCTGCCCACCAGCCGTTGCCGGGCCGATCAACTGTGCGCGAGGCGCATTGCAGTCGGCAGTGAGAACGATCGTCAAGGCCATGGTCGGGCCACAGGACCCGTCCAACGAAGGTTGGTTTCGTCCGCTAACGGTCATCGCCCCCCCGAGAACCATTTTCACCGCCGAGAAGCCATCCCCGACCGGTTGGTATTACGAGGGGTCGGTGCATGCCTCGGAACTGGTTTGGAAGGCCCTGGCACCGTTAATGCCATCGCGGTTTTCCGCCGGGTCCTATTCCAGTCTGTGCGTCGTCTACATTTCCGGCAAAGATCGCAGCGGCCAGCCTTTCATCCACATCGAGCCGCAGCATGGCGGCTGGGGTGCCAGCGAGCACCGGGACGGCGCCGGCGCGCTGATCGCACTCACGGATGGCGACACCTACAACTACTCCGTGGAGGTGATCGAGGCGCGGTTTCCGCTGCGGGTCATGCGCTATGGCTTCAATGTCGAGGGTGGCACAGGCGCGGGGCGCCGGCGCGGCGGCTTCGGTATTGTGCGCGAATATCAGATCCTCAGCACGGACGCATCCGCGTATGGCAGCTTCGGGCGCACCACGACGCAGCCATGGGGTATGGATGGTGGCGGGCAAGGAACAGTCAATGCCTTGCAGATCGCCCCCGTACAGGGCGGCGCAGTCAAAACCTATGGCCGCGTGGCCCATATCGATCTCAATAAGGGCGACGTTTTGCGCGTCATCACCGGCGGCGGCGGTGGATGGGGCGATGCCTGCAAACGCGAGCCAATGCTCATCGAGCAAGACTTGCGCAACGGTTTTCTGACCGAGGCACAAGCCTCTCAACTTTATGGATACAACGCGGAGGTTTCAGGATGATCAGACTGGCAACCGATGTCGGAGGCACGTTTACCGACCTCGTCGGATATGACGAGCGCAGCGGCGAGTTGTTCACGGCAAAGAGCCTGACAACCGCCAAAAACCAATCCAGGGGCGTGCTCAACGCCATTACTTCGGCAGAAGAGACGTGCGGGCTGCGAACGCGGGATGTCACGTTCTTTGCCCATGGCGGAACCACCGTCATCAATGCGATTACCGAGCGCAAAGGCGTACGCACAGCGCTGGTAACCACGGCAGGCTTTCGCGACGTTCTGGAAATCGGCCGGGGCAACCGGCCCGACCTCTACAATCTGCAGTTCCACAGTCCCGAACCTTTCGTTCCCCGGGAACTGCGCTTTGAAGTGCGCGAACGTCTCGACGCTTCGGGCAACATCGTCCTGCCGCTCGAACTTGATGACCTGCGGCCGATCATTGCCCGCTGCAAGGAGGAGAAGATCGAGGCAATCGCCATTCTTTTCCTGCACAGCTATGCCAATCCCGAGCATGAGGTCCTGTGCGCGGGCATTCTGGCGGACGCACTTCCGGAAGTGACGGTTTGCGCAAGCCATGCCGTATCACGGCATTGGCGCGAGTATGAACGCACCAACACGGCCGTTCTGAACGCCTATGTCCAGCCGATTATCCAGTATTATTTCGAGCGGCTGGAAGAGGCGCTGATGAAGCGCGGCCTGACCTGCCCCTATTACGCCATGCAGTCCAACGGCGGCATTTCGACTTTTGATCAGGCGGTGGACAGCCCGCTCACCCTCGTCGAATCCGGCCCTGCAGGCGGGGTTGCAGGCGCGGCCCGGATCGGCGAGGCTCTCGGCGAAAGCGAAGTCCTGTCGCTTGATGTCGGTGGCACAACGGCCAAGTGCTCGCTGATCCATGGCGGGCGCCCGACCCTGAATGTCGATTACAAGCTCGAGCACACCCGCCTCCGCCCGGGCCACCCCGTGCAGGTGCCGGTGGTGGATATCGTCGAGATCGGCTCCGGCGGTGGCTCCATCGCGCGGCTGGACGACCGGGGTGCATTGCGAGTCGGCCCCGAGAGTGCCGGTTCCACGCCCGGACCAGCCTGCTACGGACATGGCGGCAAAAAGCCGACGCTGTCAGATGCCATTCTGACTGTCGGCATCTTCGATCCGGCAACGTTTGCCGGCGGCAGCATGCATCTGGACAAACAGAAGGCTGCCGACGCGATCGCCACCATCGCCACCCCGCTCGGCATGAGCATCGAGGATGCGGCAGTCGCCATTATCGACATCGCGCATGCCAGCATGATCAACGCCCTGAAGCTGGTGACAGTGCAGCGCGGCCATGATCCACGCGATGCGGTTTTTGTTGTCAGCGGCGGTGCCGGACCGGCGCTCGCCACCCGCCTTGGCCGGGACCTGAGTGTCAAGGCAACCGTTATCCCTCCGCATCCCGGTATTTTTTCCGCCTGGGGCATGCTGGCAGCGGAACCCCGCGCCGATTTTCGCAGCACGTGGTTCTCCGCTTTGACAGTGGAAGCATTGAGCCAGCTATCGAGCCGGTTCGACGACCTCGAAAGCGAAGCCGTCGCCTATTTTGCCAAGGGTCATGATGCGCACATCCGCTTCACCTATCAGGTTGAAGCCCGGTATCGTGGGCAGGAACATGGGGTCTTTGCCCAGTTTGACCGCCATGACGATGCCGAGAGTTTTGCCGAGCGCTTCCATGCGGCTCACGAGCGGGCCTACTCGTTCCGGTTGGCCAATGCTGGCATCGAAATCACCACCCTGCACCTCGAAGCGGTTCTGAATGGCCCCGTGATCACCTTGCCGTCGCTGCCTGCAACCGGTAATAGTATAAAATCCGCGATGACGACCCGTCGCGACGTCTATTTCGGCGCAGCGGTCGGGTGGGTTTCCTGCCCGGTCTATCAGAGGGGCCTGCTGGGAGCGGGGCAATTAATCGAAGGGCCGATGATCGTGGAGGAGGCGACGGCGACGACACTTGTTCTGGAAAACCAGGTGCTTGAGGTCACGGATACCGGTATCCTGATCATCCGAGAAAACCGTGGCGAGGCGGGATAATATGGCGATATCGATCCAGATCGATGGTGTCAGCCGGGAATATGGACCGGTCAAAGCGCTCGACAACGTAACCCTCGATATCAAGGCCGGCGAGTTCTTCACACTGCTCGGATCGTCAGGATGCGGGAAAAGCTCGCTTCTGAAGCTCATCGGCGGTTTTGATAGGCAAACATCGGGGCGTGTTGCCTTTGACGGCAAGGATGTCGGCGATCTGCCGGCTAACAAGCGGCCGGTCAATACGGTATTCCAGAGCCTCGCTCTGTTCCCCCACATGAGCGTTGCGCAAAATGTCGGATATGGTTTGCGCCTGAAAGGCCTGTCCGGCACCTCGCTGGAAACCAGGATCGACGATGCCCTGGATCTGGTTGAACTCTCGGGCTTCGGCCCACGCGACGTCAATCTCCTGTCCGGTGGCCAGCGGCAGCGCGTGGCGCTTGCCCGTGCTTTGGTGATGGAGCCGGGCATTCTCTTGCTCGACGAACCCCTGACCGGCCTCGACGAACGCCTTCGCCAGCAGATGCGCGATGAATTCGGCCGGCTGCACAAGCGCACGGGCGCGACCTTCATTCTCGTCACGCACAATCAGGACGAGGCGCTCAGCCTGTCGGATCGCATGGCCGTGATGCACAAGGGCCGCATCGAGCAGGTGGACGCACCCGCGCGGTTCTTTGAAGCACCTGCCAATGCTTTTGTTGCTCGCTTCGTCGGCATCGATACGCTGCTGCGGCCGGAAAAGGTCGTCTCGAATGGGGGCCAAACGGAAGCGACCGTCGGCGGGCAAAAGCTGCCGGTACGATCACAAGCCGCTGTCGATTCTGCTGCAAGTGTCGTTGCGATCCGGCCGGACCGGTTGTTTCTTGCCAAACAAGATGCGCTGAACGCTCTGACGTTGACAGTCGTCGAAACAACGTTCCGCGGCCTGCATCGCGATCTGAAACTTGCTTTTGCGGATGGCCAGACGCTGGTGATTGCCATTGAGGCAGACGCCGATGTCGGGCAGTTTTCCCCCGGACAACAGGTCCCCGTCGGCCTCAAGCCCGACGCAGCGGTGCTGATTTCCAGTGCTGGATTACCGCCGGCGGGATGAAGCCACAGTTGATTGACCAACGCATGCCAAGAACCAAGAAGGGGAATGATCATGACAAAGCAGAGCAGACCACTTTTACCTCGGCCACACAGCAATGTGCAGCGGCGTGATTTCCTCAAGCTCATGGGGGCGGGCGGGATTGCCCTGTCTGCCGGGGGCTTGAGCTTTGCCTCGCGGGTTGCGGCACAGGATGCAGCCACAGTCGCCTTCTGGGCGACGGCGACGCTGGATATCGGCGACAAATGGCCGGAGTTTGCCAAGCAGAACGGCGTCGCACCGGAATTCACCGATAACGGCAACGATCTCGGTCCAGTCATTGCTCGCCTCGCTGCCGGCAATGCCAACGATCTCTTCGACATCGGCGGCTTTCAGGGCGGTGCCGAAAAGGAACTGGCGCGTCAGGGGGTGATCATCCCCTGGGATACCGCCAAAATTCCAAACTACGAAAGCCTTTGGCAATGGGCGAAGGACATCCCCTACCTCAAGCAAGACGGAAAACAGTACGGCATTCCGGCTGTCGTCAATGCCGACTCGATCATCTACCGCCCCGATAAACTCGGCAAGATCGACAGCTATGGCGCGATCTTCGATCCGAAACTGAAGGGCCGGGTGGCGATGGAGGATGCCTGGATCAACAGCGCCATCTTTACCGCCATGTATTTGAAGGAAAGCGAAAACCAGCCGATCGCCGATCCCGGCAACCTGTCGGAATCCGAACTCGGCCTGGTCATGGAATTCCTGATCAAGCACAAGTCCGACGGCCAGTTCCGCACATTCTGGAATGGCTGGGAGCAGGGCGTCCAGCTCGTTGCCGATCAGGAAGTCGATGCGATGACCGGCTGGGAGCCGATCGTATACGAAGGCCGCAAACGCGGGCTGCAGGTGGAATATGCGGCTCCCGTCGAAGGTTACGAAGGCTGGGGCAACAACATGGTTCTGCTCAAGGGTGCTGGCGACCGCGGCGTTTCCGACACGGCCCATAAATTCGTCAACGGCCTGCTCGGCGGATTTTATGGCTGCGAACTCGGCCAGGCGCGCGGCTATCTCGTGCCGACGGACAACAACGTTGCCTACGCCAAGGCCCATCCGGAAGAATACAAGCCGGAGGAGGTCGAGAAGCTGGCCGAGCATGTGAAGGCGAAGTTTGCCGGCAAGGTCTACTGGCAGAATGCCCGGCCGGATAATTTCCAGCTCTACGAAGAATGGTGGCAGAAGCTGCGCAACGCCTGAGATCGATGACTGGCAGCGGCAGGTCTTCCCGCCGCTGCCGCCAACCCTTGAAGGATCATCATGACCGGACCGCGCCTGCCCATTTCATCGGTTCTGATGACGCCGCCGCTTTTGGCGATCCTGGCGCTTGGACTGGTGCCGCTAACCATCGTCGTCGTCTGGAGTTTCTGGAGTTGGGACCCTTCGACCTACTGGATCAAGCCGGACCTGAGCCTTGCAGGATATGGGGGCATACTCGAGGCGGGGCGCTGGACGGTGATCGTCTCGACGCTGGTCAAAGCATTCGGCACCGCGCTCTTGTGCCTGCTCATCGCCTATCCGACAGCCTATGCCGTACATTTCCTCGCCGGGCGCAGGCTCAGCATCATCCTGCTGGCGTTGATCACCATTCCCTTCTTCACGTCCTATCTGATCCGATCCTTCTCCTGGCGGTTGGTGCTGGGGCGTACCGGGGTGCTCAATACCTGGCTGCAGGATATCGGCATCATCAATGCGCCGCTCGACTGGCTGCTGTTCAGCAATTTTGCTGTCGTCGTCGGGCTGGTCGCGTCCTATCTGCCGTTTGCGACTTTCCCCTTGCTCTTGTCGATGCGCCGTGTCGATCCGACCTTTCTTGCCGCAGCCCAGGATTTGGGTGCCGGATTCTGGAAAAGTCTGACCAGTATTCTGCTGCCGCTGACGATGTCCGGCATTTTCGCGGGCTTCCTGTTCGTCTTCGTCATGGTGGTGGGCTCTTCCACCGAAGTGCAGATGCTCGGCGGCGCCGGGGCATCGATCGTCTCGGTGATGATCAACGACGTCATGCGCGTCGCCAATTATCCACTGGCGTTCGCCATTTCCACCATCGTCCTCATCGTGATCTTCGGTCTCGTGCTGATCGGCAACCGCGTCTTCGGCCTTGCCTCGCTGTTTGAGGATCAATCGCCATGATGATCAGTGAAGGCTTTTTCAACCGCATCCTGTTGTGGGCAATCACCATCGCAGGTCTGATCGTTATTTACGCGCCGCCGCTTTATCTGCTCGCCGTGTCCTTCAATCCCGCCTTGCAGCCCGGCCTGCCGCGCCTGTCCGATCTCAGCCTCACATGGTATGCAGCGTTGCCAAATGACCGGGCACTTGTGGGGGCGTTGCAGCAGTCCCTGATGATCGCGACGATCACAGCGGTGCTGGCGACCGGCATGTCGCTTTTGGCTGCGCTGGCCTATTTCGAGTTGCGCGCCCAACGGACAACTTGGTTCCTGACCGTGATCCTGCCGATGTTCGTGCCGGGGGTTATTCAGGGATTGGCATTGTCGGCGGTGTTCACGCGCAGTGGCATCAAAGCATCCAGCCTGACCGTGATCGCCGGTCATCTCCTGTGGGCCATGCCCTTCGCCTTCATCGTCATCCTCACCAGCTTTGCCGCTGTGCGTCGTTCCTATCTGACGGCTGCAGCTGATCTGGGGGCAACATGGTGGCGGCAGTTCGTCGATATTACCTTGCCACTGATCCGCCCGGGTCTGATCAGCGCCTTCATCTTTTCCTTCCTGTTATCGCTCAACGAGTTTACACGCGCCTTCTACCTGGCCGGCCGTCAGAACACCTTGCCGGTCGTCCTGTTCGGTAAAATGAACTCGGGCGCATCGCCGGTGATTTACGCCATGTCGGGCGCCATCTTCCTGGTGTCGGTGGCCTGCGTCGCGCTTGCTTCCATCCATTTCATGCTGCGCCGAAACTAAAAATCGTTCTTAAACAGAGTATCAGCGTCTGAATATCGCCGAACCATCAGGTGCCGTTTTCAGTGCGATTTCGGCCATTCTTCATCCGGCCAATCGCGCGACGTATGGATGGCGCGAACGATGGAAATCATCTCGCGTCCACCAGCTTCGGTGATAGAGTAGGCAACGATATAGGGCAGTTTTGCAACGATCTTCTCGTAGGTGCCGACCACGCGGCCGGGACGGCCTGTTGCCATCTCGCCAACGGCATTTCCCGTGTCCCTGATCCGATCGGCAACGCGTCTCGCCGCAGTCGGATTTTCTGCCGCAATGTGAACGATCTGCGCTTTCAGGTCATCCAGCGCATCGCGAGACCACTGTACCGGTCTTTTCACGTGCGGCCGGCCTTCGCTTCCTCGATAGCGGCATAGATTTCAGCCATCGCATCATCGTGGGTCACGATGCGTCCAGCTTCGACATCAGCGATACCGCGCTTGATACCGTCGATGATGGCGAGTTCCTGCTCGACATAGGCCGCTACTGCTTCCCCGGCCAGAAAGGACTTACTGCGCCTCGTATTATCAGAAAGCCGCTCAAGCTTTTTCTTGAGCTCCGTGGAAACGCGGATCGTCATTGTAGAGCTTCCAGCCATTACACGCCGTCCTATGTGTTAACTTGTGTACGTCTTAGCACAAGTTAAACTCGAAATGAATTGTTTAAGCGAATGGGGGGCTTTGGCAGCTTACGCCTTCAGATAGCCAATAACCGCATCGGCGATCATCGTGCGGTGACGTTCGAGCGTTGCGGGTTCGGAGAGGTCGCGGCGGAAGATCGAGCCGAAGGTGTAACGGTTGGAGACGCGGAAGAAGCAGAAGGCGCTGATCATCATGTGAATATCGATCGGATCGGCCTGCCGTGTAAAAACACGCTGGTCGACGCCGCGTTCGAGAATGCCGGCGATTGTCTCGATGACAGAGACGTTGAGATCTCGGATCGCCTCCGAGCGCAGCATGTGGGCAGCATGGTGAATGTTTTCGATGCTGACCAGCCGTACGAAATCCGGATGCGCCTCGTCATGGTCGAAGGTGGTCGAGATCAGCACCCGCAGCGCTTCTTCCGGCTCCAGATTGGAGAGCTGGAGGTCTGCTTCCAGTGTGCGGATCTTGCGGTAAGAGCGCTCTAACACCGCTAGATAGAGACCTTCCTTGCTGCCGAAATAATAATAGATCATGCGTTTGGATGTGCGGGTCCGCTCGGCGATGGCATCGACGCGCCCGCCAGCAAGACCGTGCGTGGAAAATTCCTCCGTCGCCACCTCGAGGATATTCTCCTGCGTGCGTTGCGGATCGTTTTTCCTGCCGTTCTCAACCTTTATTGCCATGCTCCGCCGCTCCCTCCCGGCGCTTCCGGTCTTCAAACCCGCGTGTCTCCCGCACGAGAATCTGCATCCAGCTACCCGGCATGCCATCAAGTCATAATGAGCTTGCCGCCTGCTTTCAATAGATGCCTCTTGACATACGTACCAGTTCGTACATTTTGTTACTTGCGCCTGATGTTCCTGAGGAGGAGGCATCGGCGCGGATATCTGGTCACGGTATTGTGCGGCCGCTGCGGATGCAGAACATGGCAGCCTGTCGCCGTTGGCGGAATCCATTTGGGGAGGAGTGGCATGACACGCATCATCGAATTTTATTTTTTCGGGCTGAAGGTGATCATCGCCTTTCTGCTCGCTGCCATGGTTGTGCTGGTGTTTGGCAATGTCGTCCTGCGTTATGCCTTCAATCAGGGCATCACCTCGTCCGAGGAGCTTTCCCGGGTCTTCTTCATCTGGCTGACATTTCTCGGCGCCGTTGTCGCCATGCGGGAGCATGGCCACCTCGGCGTCGATTCGCTGATCAAGCGTTTGTCACCAACGGGCGCCAAACTGGCCGTTCTGGCCGGGCAGGGGCTGATGTTGTTTGCCACGGCGCTGATGATCAGCGGCAGCTGGACACAGACGCTGATCAACCTGCCGGCAACGATGCCCGCAACCGGCCTGTCCATGGGCTTGTTCTACAGCGCCGGCCTTGCCTTCGGAATTCCGACCTTTCTCATCATCCTCTGGGACGCTTTCTGCGTCGCAAGCGGCCGCATCGATGTAACCACCGCCGAATTCGTCCGTGATAGCGAGGAGCAGGTGGCTCTCGATGATCACCCCGCACCGCCAGCCGTCACCGGCGCGAAGATCTGAGGAGAAAGCGATGACCCTGACGATTTTCCTCGGCGCCCTGCTCGGCCCCATGGCACTTGGCGTACCGATTGCCTTCGCTCTGATCATCAGCGGTGTGGCATTGATGATGTATATGGGTATCTTCGATGCCCAGATCGTGGCCCAGAATGTCATGAACGGTGCCGACAGCTTTCCGCTGATGGCGGTGCCCTTCTTTCTTCTGGCCGGCGAAGTGATGAACACTGGCGGCCTGTCGCGCCGGATCGTCAATCTCGCCATGGCGCTGGTCGGCCATGTGCGGGGTGGACTGGGTTTCGTGGCGATCTTTGCAGCCTGCATTTTGTCCAGCCTGTCCGGCTCGGCGGTGGCGGATGCCGCAGCACTCGGCGCACTCCTCTACCCGATGATGCTGAAATCTGGCCATGATCCGGCCCGCACCGGCGGCCTTCTGGCTTCCGCCTCGGTCATCGGTCCAATCATCCCTCCGTCGATCGGCTTTATTCTCTACGGTGTTGTCGGCGGCGTCTCGATCACCAAGCTTTTCCTGGCCGGCATCGTGCCAGGCCTGCTGATCGCGCTGGCGCTTTGCGTCACCTGGCTGCTGGTGGCCCGCAAGGAACAGTTCGCGTTACCACCACGGGAAAGCGGCGCGGTCCGTCTGAAAGCATTCGTCGATGCCATCTGGGCGCTGATGTTGCCTGTCATCATCGTGTTCGGCTTGAAATTCGGCGTCTTTACGCCGACGGAAGCTGGCGTTGTTGCCGCCGTCTATTCACTGTTCGTCGCCATGGTCATCTACCGGGAATTGCCGCCGTCGCGGCTGTTTCAGGTCTTCGTGGCAGCGGCAAAGATCACCTCGATCGTGATGTTCCTCGTTGCCTGCGCCGCGGTCTCCGCCTGGCTGATCACCGTTGCGGATGTTCCCGGCGATCTCGTCGCATTGCTCGAGCCGCTGATGGACAACCAGACTTTGCTTTTGATCGCCATCATGGTGCTGATCGTGCTGGTCGGCACTGCCATGGATATGACGCCGACAATCCTGATCATGACGCCTGTGCTCATGCCGGTCATCAAGCAGGCCGGGATCGATCCGGTCTATTTCGGCGTGCTGTTCATCATCAACAATTCCATCGGCCTGATCACCCCGCCTGTTGGCACGGTGCTCAATGTCATCTGTGGCGTTTCCAAGCTGTCAATGGAGGATCTGATGAAGGGTGTCATGCCCTTCCTGATCGCCGAACTGATCGTGCTTTTCCTCCTCGTTCTCTTCCCGCAACTGGTGACCGCGCCGGTCGCCTGGTTCGGGCATTGAGGCGGAAGGGCGCTTTGAAAATCATTCAACAGGCCGGGAAAGACCGGCCAAAATCTGGGAGGAAAGCATGTTGAACAAGATGATCAAACTGGCATTGGGGCTTGCTCTGCCAGCGTTGCTGCTCGCAGGAACAGCTTCGGCTGAAATCCGTGAAACGACAGTGAAATTTGCGAGTGCCAACAACAAAGGCCACCCGCAGGTCACCGGCATGGAAAAGTTTGCAGAGATCGTCAAGGAAAAGAGCGGTGGCAAGATCGATGTAAAACTATTCCCGGGCGGCGTGCTCGGCGGTGACGTACAGACCGTCTCGGCGCTGCAGGGGGGCGTTGTCGAGATGCTGGTGCTCAACGCGGGTATTCTGTCCAGCAACGTCAAGGCGTTCGGCGCAGTCGACCTGCCGTTCCTGTTCAACAGCGGCGAAGAAGCCGACAAGATCATGGACGGCCCATTTGGCAAGAGCCTGTCCGACAAGCTGCCCGACACGGGTCTCGTTGGCCTTGCCTATTGGGAGCTGGGTTTCCGCAATCTCACCAACAACCGCCATCCGGTGGCCAAGCTTGAAGACATCAAGGGCCTGAAGATCCGCACTCTGCAATCGCCGATCCCGATAGAGCTGTTCAACGGCCTCGGCGCCAATGCTGTGCCGTTGCCGTATACGGAACTCTACACGGCGCTTGAGACCGGCACGGTTGATGGCCAGGAAAATCCGGCGGCCAACATCCTCAACGCCAAATTCTACGAAGTGCAGAAGTATATGACGGTGACCCGTCATCAGTACAATCCGCAGATCGTGCTGATCAGCAAAACCTTCTGGGACAAGCTGAACGATGAGGAAAAGGCCCTCCTCCAGTCCGCCGCGACCGAGGCGCGCGACTATCAGCGCAAGGTCTCGCGCGAGGTGGATGCCAAAGCCATGGCCGAGATCAAGGCGACCGGCATGGAAGTGACTGAGCTCAGCCCGGAAGAAACACAAAAGCTGCGTGATGCCGTCAAGCCGCTGGTTGACAAGTTCAGTGGCGAAATCGGCGCTGATACCGTCTCGCTGCTTTTCAAGGAGCTTGCAGCAGCCCGCGGCCAGTAATGCCCTCGCCGGCCCGCTTTGCGGTGGGCCGGCTCATCTTTTCTGACAAGCACGGAACCTGCTGCCATGGTCGACACATGTCTGAAACCCCTGAAAGCCGGATTGATCGGCGCGGGCATCCAGGCTTCGCTGACACCTGCGATGCACATGCAGGAAGGTGCAGCCCAAGGGTTTGCCTACGACTACGAACTAATCGACCTCAATCAGCGAGGCCTTTCCCCAGACAGCCTGCCCGATCTCCTGACGCAGGCTGAACAGCACGGCTTGAGTGGTCTCAACATCACTCATCCCTGCAAGCAACTGGTCATACCCTATCTCGATGAACTCTCCGATGAGGCACGCGCATTGGGCGCGGTGAACACCGTCGTCCTGAAGGGCGGCCGCCGATACGGCCACAACACCGACTGGTGGGGTTTCGCCGAGAGTTTTCGCCGTGGCTTACCGGGCGCAGATCTCGGCGCGGCAGTCCAGATCGGTGCCGGTGGTGCCGGTGTTGCCACGGCCTATGCCATCCTGTCGCTGGGGCTGAGGAGCCTCGCGGTTTTCGATCTGGACCAGCAACGGGCAACATATTTGGCGCAGGCTTTGTCCGCGCTATTCCCGGAGGCGACGATTACGGCACCTGGCGATTTGGCGTTGGCAATGCGATCCGCGGCCGGCCTGATCCACGCGACCCCGACCGGCATGGCGAGATATCCCGGTACTCCGCTTCCGCCGGAACTACTTTCACCCCGTCACTGGGTCGCCGAGATCGTCTATTTTCCGCTGGAAACCGAGCTTCTGAAGACCGCGAGGCAGCGCGGTTGCCGGGTTTTGAACGGCGGTGGCATGGCCGTCTTCCAGGCCGTCGGGGCCTTCTGCCTGTTTACCGGACGCGAGCCCGATGCCGGCCGGATGAAACAGCATTTCGACAGCCTGACATCCGGCAACCACTCAAGCGAGGTCTCGCAATGAAAACCTCCATCGCGACCGTATCGATCAGCGGCGAGCTCCCGGAAAAGCTCGCGGCGATTGCCAAGGCGGGCTTCGACGGCGTCGAGATTTTCGAGAACGATTTTCTGGCCTTCGATGGCAGTCCGGCGGATGTCGGCCGGATGGTCCGCGACCACGGTCTGGAGATCACGCTGTTTCAGCCGTTTCGCGATTTTGAAGGCATGCCGGAGCCGCATCGGACCCGCACCTTCGATCGCGCCGAGCGCAAGTTCGACATCATGCAACAGCTTGGTACCGATCTCGTGCTGGTCTGCTCCAATGTCTCACCGGTATCGCTGGGCGGTATCGACCGGGCTGCGGCAGACTTCCATGAACTGGGCGAACGGGCTGCCAAACGAGGCCTGCGGGTCGGCTATGAAGCACTGGCATGGGGACGCCACATTTTCGACCATCGCGATGCCTGGGAAATCGTCCGGCGCGCCGATCATGCCAGTATCGGCATCATCCTCGACAGCTTCCATACGCTGTCGCGCAAGATCGATATCAATTCGATCCGCTCAATCCCCAAGGAAAAGATCTTCATCGTCCAACTCGCGGACGCGCCGCTGATCGACATGGACCTGCTCTACTGGAGCCGCCACTTCCGCAACATGCCGGGCGAGGGCGACCTGCCGGTGACCGCCTTTACCAGCGCGATCGCCGAGACAGGGTACGACGGTTACTTCTCGCTGGAAATATTCAACGATCAGTTCCGAGGTGGTTCCGCGAAGGCGATTGCCGCTGACGGCTATCGCTCATTGATCACGTTGGGAGACCGCGTGCGCCGCAATCCGAATGCTTCAGGCCTTACTGTTGTCGAGATGCCGGAGCGTGCACCTGTGAAGGCTGTAGGCTTTGTAGAGTTCTCGGTCGATGACACGGACGCGACAGACCTGATCGCCCTTCTGCGCACACTGGGCTTCCGCAACACAGCCCGGCATAAGACCAAGCAGGTCAGCGTCTATAGCCAAGGCGACATCCGGCTGCTGGTCAACACCGAACGCGCCGGATTTGCCAATGCGTCCTATGCGGTGCACGGACCGTCGGCCTATGCGGTGACGCTTGTTGTCGATGATGCCGGCGAGGCCATGACCCGGGCCGTGGCACTGGGAGCGGAGCCCTTCAACCAACCGGTCGGAAGTGGTGAACTCGAAATCCCTGCTATTCGCGGCGTTGGCGGCGGATTGATTTATCTGCTCGACGAGAAGACCGATCTCGGCCGCATTTGGGATATCGATTTCGTACCGGTCGCAAATGAAGACAAAAGCCAGTCGGCGCATCTCTGCGCGATCGACCATATCGCCCAGACGGTCGCGTATGAAGAAATGCTGACCTGGCTTTTGTTCTATACCGCGATCTTCGAGACGCAGAAGACGCCGATGGTGGATATCATCGATCCTGCTGGCGTCGTGCGCAGCCAGGTGATCGAGAATGAAGCAGGCACTTTGCGCATCACGCTGAACGGCGCGGAAAACCGCCGCACGCTCGCCGGCCATTTCATTGCCGAAACCTTCGGCTCGGGCATCCAGCATCTGGCGTTCAGCACCGACGATATTTTTGCAACGGCGGACGTGTTGAAACAGAACGGCTTCCGCTCACTGCACATTTCGCCCAACTACTACGAGGATGTTGAAGCCCGCTTCGGCCTTGATCCCCAGTTAAGCGAGCGGCTGAAGGCGGGAAACATCCTCTACGACCGCGACGAACACGGCGAATTCTTCCAGCTTTACAGCGGCACCTATGGCGAAGGCTTCTTTTTCGAGATCGTCGAGCGGCGTGGCTATCGCGGCTACGGCGCTGCCAACGCCATCTTCCGTATCGCCGCTCTCAAGAAGCAGATTCGGCCGGAAGGCATGCCAGTCATTGCTCAAAAACGGTCAACATAGTGCGTCAGAAACGCGGCCCGTGATCACAGCATTTTTTTTAGTGCCCCGGCGTCGCTTCGATCCTGTCGCCTTTCCAGGCTTCGCTGCAGTAGCCGCCAAAAACCGTGCAAATTTTGAAGAACGGCCAGGATGGCTGGTGCGGCTGGTCAAAGCCGGTCGGAAATATTTTTCCGCGATATTTCCCGCGTCATCCGTCACTTTTTATTACCCTTGCCCGAAAACAAGTGACGGGACTTCTCCATAAGCAAACGCTAATTTTCTTATGTCGTTACTTTGGCTGAAACCAGAACGGCGTTTAAAGCAAAAGCGTTTTTGACTTTTATATTGGGGCCATTTCCGACGCTCATATTGCAAGACAATTTAAGGCCCGCCATCCGTCAGATGGCGGGCTCGTTGATTCACGGTCGTCTTTCCGCAAAGAGCGGTCAGCTCGGTGCTTCCACCGGCCCACCAGTCAGTTCTGTTCGCCGAAGCCCCGACGAACCGTTCCCAACCAACGCCCAAGGCGGTTTCAGCTCCCCGAGAACGGATTTTTAATCGCGATGCCTTAAACCCAAGCGAACAACGGGGAGCAACGGGTGCCGGGACGGATGGACATTGCGGCGAAACAGGCAATAGCACTTTCTATCGTCATCCCGTGTTACAATGAACGGGACGGCATCGCAGAATTGCACCGGCGTGTCACCGCGGTCTGTGAGGTACAAACCGGCTCGTCCTACGAGATCGTCCTTGTCATCGATGGCGCCATGGATGGGACGCGGGAAGCGATCTTCGACCTTGCCCGCAAAGATACCCATATCGTTGCGATCGACCTGTCGCGAAACTACGGTCACCAGATCGCGCTGAGCGCTGGGCTCGAGCTTTGCAGAGGCGAAAGGATACTTATCCTCGACGCCGATCTCCAAGATCCGCCAGAACTGCTAGGCCCGATGATGATGAAGATGGACGAAGGCTTTGACGTCGTCTATGGCCAGAGGCTGAAGCGCGCTGGCGAGAGCCTCTTCAAGAGAACGTCTGCATCGCTGTTCTACCGGCTACTGCGGCGAATGGTCGATATCGACATTGCGGCGGATACCGGCGATTTCCGCTTAATGAGCCGTCGTGCCGTCGATCATCTCAATGCCATGCCGGAGCGCTATCGTTTCATCCGCGGCATGGTCACCTGGATCGGTTTGAAGCAGACCGCCTTTCACTATCACCGGCAAGCCCGCTTTGCCGGTACGACACATTATCCGCTGCGCAAAATGGTCCTGCTGGCCGTGGATGCGATGACCAGCTTTTCGATCGCGCCGCTCCGCTTTGCCTCGCACCTTGGCATGATCTTCGGATTGATCGGCCTGGTGGCGCTGGTTTACACCATCGTCTCCTGGCTGGACGGCAACGTTATCCCCGGCTGGACGAGTTTGGCCGCAATCGTGCTCATCCTGGGCAGCGTCCAGCTGCTGGTACTGGGTATTTTTGGCGAATATCTCGGGCGCATGTACATGGAGACGAAAAGGCGGCCGCTTTACATCATCAATGAAATTGTATGCTGCGACACGGCTGCGGAGGGGGCTGATTTGCATGTACATCGCCTGCAGACCCTCGCCAGGGGAGCCGCCGGTGCTTGAGGCTGAGTTCGACAAGTTTGCCGACGAGTATGAGCAGGAGCACGCCGCCAGTATTCGGCTAAGCGGCGAGACGCCAGCTTTTTTTGCCCATTACAAAATCAACGACGTGGCTGCGGTTCTGCAGCGGCGCGGTAAGAAACCGTTGCGAATCCTCGATTTTGGCGCCGGTGTTGGTAACTCGCTGGGGCCAATGCGCGAAGCCTTCCCGGATAGCGAGATTGTTCTCCTTGATCCGTCGTCCCAATCCCTCGACATCGCCCGGACCCGTTTTCCGGGCCAGGCGCATTGCCAGCCTTTTGACGGCCAGACGATTCCCTACGGCGACAATCACTTCGACCTCGTCTTCACAGCATGCGTCTTCCACCATATTCCTGCGGAATTCCATGTCGGCCTTCTCGCCGAAATCGGCCGGGTGATGAAGCCGGGCGGGAGCTTTTTCTTGTTTGAGCACAATCCCTGGAATCCGCTGACACTGCATGCGGTCCGGAACTGCAGTTTCGACGAGAATGCCGTACTGATCAACGCCGGCCAGATGAAGAGCCGTATGGTCCAGGCGGGATTTTTCAACACCGAAACCGTCTATCGGCTCTTCTTTCCGCGCTTTCTCGCAAAATTGCGGCCACTGGAGCGCTACCTCGCCACTGTTCCAATGGGGGCTCAGTATTTTGTTCACGCGGTCAAACAGGCTCTTTGAAGCCAGGCGCCTCCTGCGGTTCGCTGCGGTCGGATTGCTCAACACCGCGCTTGGATACGCCATCATCCTGGCGGCACTCGCGGTTGGTTGCGGAGACATCCTCTCCAACATTCTTGGGTATGCCGGCGGGCTGGTGCTTGGTTTCACTCTCAACCGCCGCTGGACATTTGCAGATGCATCACTCCTGCGCAAAGGCACGATGCTGCGATACGCATTGAGTTTTGCGATTGCCTATGGGGCCAATTTGGCTGTTGTTTTCACAGCACTTTCCTTTGGCCTCACCAATAATCCGTGGGTTCATCTGGCCGGAATCTGCGTGTACTCGGTTCTCTTTTATCTCGCATCGTCGCGCTTCGTTTTCGTTCCCGCCCCGCTGCGCACCCCTTCCGACGACACTGCATTTTGAGAGTGGATCATGGCTGCAACTGAGATAACTTTCGAAAAGGCAATTCCGCAAAACATACCTGCCTTTGGCGATGAACAAGCGTCTATGGAGCAGAGCCGGCAGATCCGGTTGGTTATTTGCCTGTCGATGGTCCTGGCTGTCACCGCTCAGTTACTTCTGTATTCGTCGGAACTTTTGCTTGATCCCGACAATTGGTGGCAGGTGAAAGTGGGCCTGGACATCTTGGCAAACAGGATAATTCCGGTTGCCGATACCTATTCGCATACGTTTGCAGGCCAGCCATGGATTGCCAAGGAGTGGCTGGGCCAGGTGCTGCTGGCGTCGGGTTACAAGGCCTTCGGCTGGAGCGGCGTGATCGTCATAACGATCGCGGCAGCCGGCCTGACGACATTCATTCTGGCGTGGTATCTGAGCGCAGATCTAAAACCGATTATCGCTATCGCCGTTGTCATGGTGGTCACGTCTTTCGCCAGCGCCGTCTACAACGCCCGGCCGCTCATCTTCAGCCTTCCCATCGTCGTTTTGTGGACGGCGGTTCTGTTTCAAGCTGCCCGTGAACGCCGGGCACCCCCGTTCTGGCTTTTGGCCCTGATTGCGCTGTGGGCCAATCTGCACGGCACGTTTACCTTCGGCTTCGTGATCGCGGCGTTTGCCGGGTTGGACTTTTTGGAGCGCGCCCGCTTTACGCAACCACGAATTCTCGCCCAATGGATCGCCTTCGGTCTTCTATGCCCTTTGGTCACCCTGATCAATCCCTATGGCATACAGGCCATACTCGCGACCTTCACGGTCGCGTCCGGCAATGAAGCGGTCGCCCATATCAGCGAATGGAACCCCTTCAATGCCCGCACGGACATTTTGCCCGAAGTCCTGCTTCTGACCGTCGTCGCCGCCCTCTTGGTTACAAGAATTCGCATCCGTTGGACCTATGCAGCCTTCTTCATCTTCACGCTGCATCTGTTCCTGGCCTATTCGCGCTTCCAGTATCTCTGGCTTCTGCTGGTGCCTATCGTCCTGGCGGTCGACGTCGCGGAACAGTTTCCGCCCTTGTCGACGCGCAAGTGGATAGGACAATCCCGCGACGGACTTGAACGGGCCATCGTCAAACATTATCGGCAGATCACCGGTGTGATTTTGGTAAGCTGGTTTGCCGTCTGTGCAATCTTCCTCAATTTTTCGACAGTCGCTCCAAGCGACAAGACATCCGCATCGGGAGCACTCGCTTTTGCCCAGACGCAAGGTCTGTCGGGTAATGTGTTCAACAGCTACAATTTCGGGGGCACGCTGATTTTTCACGGAATCAAGACCTACATCGATGGCCGGACCGATCAGCTTTTCCTGAATGGCTTCATGAATGCGACGGCTGAAATGGGCACCGCTGCAGGCAAGCCCATTCTCCAAAAAACGATTGAAGAACACGACATCAAATGGGCACTCCTATTGCCGAATGACGCGCGGATTCCCTTTTTCAACGAGCTTTCCGGTTGGCACAAAGCGTATGGCGACGAATTTGCCGTCGTCTATATCAACGGCAATTGACGTCACTTAAATCCGGCTGAATACGCCGATGAGACATCACGCTATACCACGTTCATTTCACGAGTGATCTGACGTCGCCACCAGGTGCCCCGGCGACACTTCTCGATACTGGATCGGCACGACTTTGTAATCCGCCGGCCGCATCGGGCTTTTGATCTCGTCGTTGCCGATCTTGCCCTTTTCGCGGCGCCGGTCAGGATTGGGGATCGGCACGGCCGAGATGAGCTTTTTCGTATAGGCATGCTGCGGATTGCCGAAGACCGCAGCACGTGGGCCAATCTCGACGATTTCACCGAGATACATGACAGCGACGCGATGGCTGACGCGTTCGACGACGGCCATATCGTGGGAGATGAACAGGAAGGCGAGGTTGAGGCTTTGCTGCAAGTCAAGCAGCAGATTGATCACCTGTGCCTTGATCGAAACGTCGAGCGCCGAGACGCTCTCATCCGCGACAATCACCTTCGGATCGAGCGCCAATGCACGGGCGATGCAGATACGCTGGCGCTGGCCGCCGGAAAACTCGTGCGGATAACGCGACGCCATGTCAGCAGTCAGACCGACCTTGACCAGCAGATCGGCCACCAGATCCCGTGCCTGTTTCTCGGTTCCCATCTTGTGTTCCAGATAGGGTTCGGCGATCGCCGCCCCGATCCGCATGCGCGGGTTGAGGCTGGCAAACGGATCCTGAAAAATCATCTGGACGGTTTTGCGCATGTCGCGCATGCCGTTCTTGTCCAGCGTCAGGACTTCCGTGCCATCGACCCGGACGGAGCCCGCCTGTGGCTCGATCAGGCGCATGATGGCGCGGCCGGTGGTGGATTTGCCGCAACCGGATTCGCCCACCAGCGACAGGGTTTCGCCCGCGTGCAGATCGAACGAGACATTTTCGACCGCATGAACGCGGCTGGTCAGACGCCCGAACAGGCCGGAATGAATATCGAAACGCTTGGTAAGATTCCTGACTTCCAGCACTGGCCGCTTGCCGGACACTACGGTATCGATCGTTTCGACGGGGCTGTCGGACTTTCCGGTTGCCGCATCGACGATGGGAAAGCGCATCGGCCGGTCTTTGCCGTTCATCGAACCCAGCACCGGGACGGCGGACAGCAGAGCGCGCGTATAGGGATGATTGGCACGGAAAAAGATGTCGCTCGTCGGGCCGGTTTCCACCTGCTCGCCGCGATACATCACCACCGTCCGGTCGGCAATTTCGGCGACAACGCCCATATCGTGCGTGATGAAGAGAACGGAGGTTCCTTCCTCTTCCTGCAACGTCTTGATGAGATCGAGGATCTGTCCCTGGATGGTGACGTCAAGCGCCGTCGTCGGCTCATCGGCGATCAACAGTTTCGGCCGCGACGCCAGCGCCATGGCGATCATCACGCGCTGGCGCATGCCGCCGGAGAACCGGTGCGGGTATTCGTCGAAACGGGAAGCGGCCGCGGGAATGCGCACCTTTTCCAATAGCCGGATGGTTTCGGCCCGGGCATCGCGCTTACTGATCGCCGAGTGACAGAGCAGCGCCTCGGAAATCTGGTCGCCGATAGTGAAGAGCGGATTAAGGCTCGTCATCGGCTCCTGAAAGATCATCGCGACGTCGTTGCCACGCACCTTGCGCATCGCCGTTTCCGGCAGTTTTAGAATATCGCGTCCGTCAAGCATGACGCTGCCTTCGATACGGCTGGTATCGGCCTGAAGCAGACGCATGATCGACAGCGAGGTGACGCTCTTGCCGGAGCCGGATTCTCCGACGATCGCCACCGTTTCGCCGGGGGCGACCGCAACGGATACGTTGCGCACGACCGGTTTCCACTCCCCGTCGACCATGAACGATGTCGTCAGGTTCTCCACCGACAGCACGGGCTGCACGGGATCGATCTTCTGGGCGTGTGAACGGGCCATGGCGGAATCCTCTGTTGGGTTTCGAAGCGCTCGGATCAATCCGGCCAGCGCAAGGCGCCGTCGAAACGGTGCTTGCTGCGGTTTTCCAACGGCGTGGCGATGATCTCGTTCGAGGCTCTCGCCTTGTCGAGTTCTTCCGCAAGCCGGCGGGCAACGATCGTTTCCTGGCCTGGATGCAGGTTGCAGGGATCAAGATAGAAATAACGGTGTTCAACCTCATGATCGCGCACGATAATCGGCGGCGTGCCGCGCGCCAGCGCGTCGGCAAGATCCCAGGCGGTGATATGTGCCTCGGGCGCCGAAATGATGACGCGCATACGATCGAGCGGGTTGTTGGTCGGATCCGGTTCGATCAGCGCCTGAACGCCCGGACGGCCCTCCAGCATGTCGCGCCACAGATGCAGGTAGCCCGTTTCGCGGGCGCGGATACCGTCGTGATCACGCGTCTCCCAGGCTTCGAGTGCCGCCATCACGCCGAAGACACTCTCCTTGCCGACCTTCATGCCACGGCCGATGCCCATGTTCTGGAGAAAGGCGTTGCGAACCAGCTCCTTCTTGCCGGCGACGATGCCGGAGGTCGGTCCGCCAAGAAACTTGTGACCCGAATAGAGCACGATATCGGCGCCCTGTTCGAGGAAGATGCGCAGGTCATATTCCGATGCGGCGTCGACGATGACAGGCACGCCCTTGGCATGGGCGATGTCGGCAAATTCCTTGAGGCTCAATAGGCCGTAATCAACGACATGGTGCGAGATGACGTAGAGTGCCGCCGCCGTGTTTTCGGTGATCGCATTGTCCATGTGATACCGGTGGCACGAGGTTGCCTGACCGATCATCACCGTTTTACCACCCGCCAGCCGGACGGCCTGATCCACCGGCGCACCATAGCTGACGACATGCCCCATCTGCACCAGGATCTCTGTCTTCTGGGTGCTGACATCCGGCAGCTTTTCGATGGCCAGCAGGTCATTGCCGGTAATTGTACCTGCAACGGCCAGACTGATGCCCGCCGAGCAGGATGCCGTGACAAAACCGGCCTCACCGCCGGTCAGCCGCGCGATCACAGCGCTCGCCTTGCGCTGCAGATCGTTCATCTCAACGAATTGCGGCAGGATCGACGTCATCGCGGCAATAGCTTCCGGTACCACGATGGAGGCGCCGAGGCCAGTCATCGTCCCCGAAACGTTGATGACCGGACGCAGGCCAAGCGATGTGCGGATGTCTTCAATGGGCATTGTCTTCTCCAAAAATTCCGCTGTCACAATTCGAAGACGTTGTCTTCTGGCAGTCGACAGCTATGCCATAATAATGTAATAACGTCCCAAAATCACAATGTGAGCTTTTGTCTTGGATACCAAAACCCAGCCTGTTTCCACTGCCGCCGTTGACAATGCAAAGAGCGAAAAGCGCTCGCGCGTCAGCGGTATCGACCGCGCCCTGCAGGTGCTCGATTACCTCTATGAGACGGGTGCGCCGTCCGGGGCTTACGCTATCGCCAAGGCGATCGGAGCACCCTTGTCTACCGTCTACGTGATCATCGACGACCTCGTGGAGAAGAATCTCCTGACGCGCGATGCCGACAGCATGATCTGGCTTGGCGCGCGGCTTTATCATTACGGATTGGCCTACGCCCGTTCGCTCGATTTCATGAACGTCGCCACCCACGAGATGCACGATCTTTGCCGCCAGTCTGCAGAAACCGTTCAGGTGTGCGGCCGAGACGGCGATCATATGCTGGTGCTGGCGATGGCCGCAGGTCCCAGCCATTTTCAGGTCACGTCGCGGGTGGGAACCCGGGTGCCCCTGAACTGGACCGCGTCTGGCCGCCTTCTTGTCGGCCACCTGCCGGATGATGAGCGCATCGAGCTTTTCAAGCGCTGCGCCCGCTCGTCGCCCACCGGCCGCGCCGATGTGGACCCGGCAACCCTGGCCGCCGCGGCTGCGGACGCCATGCATGCCCGGCTTTCCATTCAGGCCGGTGAATCCGACTATGCCGTTGCCTGCATTGCCTCGCCGATCTGCGATCGCGACGGCCAGTGCGTTGCCACGATCTCGATCGTACTGCCCGAGCAGAAGGCTTTTTCCGACGAGACGCATTACACGTCCCATGTCCGCGCGTCGGCGGAGCGGATCGAAACCTTGATGGGCTGGCGCAGCCATTGACATGCCGGGTTGTTCCTTAGCCGTGAAGGGCGACGATCGCTTCGATCTCGACGGTGATGTTGCCTGGCAGAGACCCGAAGCCGACGGCCGAGCGCGCATGATGACCGGCGTCCGCAAAAACCGCGACGAAGAGGTCGGAGCAGCCATTGATCACGCTCGGATGATCTTCGAAATCGGGCTCCGCATTGACCATGCCGAGCAGCTTGACCACGCGCCGCACCCGCGCAAGGTCGCCCAGCGCATCCTGCAGCACCGCCAACAGATTGATGCCGGTCAGCCGTGCGTGCCCATAGGCATCGGTGACATTGACGCCACCAGTACCCACCTTGCCGGTGTGCATGAAGCCGTTGGCTTCACGCGGTCCCTGGCCGGAGAGATAGATCATATTGCCTTCGCGCACATGCGTCACGAAATTGGCGATCGGCGGCGGCGGCGGCGGCAACGTCAGGCCGAGTGAGGCCAGCCGCTCTGCGGGCGAGCCTGTCCTGCCGGCGGCGGTTGCTATGGAACTGTTCACGCGAACTCCTGTGTCCTGCAAAGACTGAAAATGGCCGGTTACCGGTAGGAATAGCCATGGCTGTGGCGCACGAGCTTACGGGCGCGGGGAATGTAGCGGCTGGCGGAAATCGCCTCGGCACCAATGACGGCATAGCGCGGCTCGAAGATGCGGTTGAGAACCGAGACGTCGCCATTCGAATCCGTCGCCTCGATATCGGAATCGACGAGATCGAAGATGGTGAAGTCGGCACGCTCACCAACGGCGAGACGGTTTTCCATCGACAGCTTGATGACGGAGGCCGGTGCCTGCGTGACCGCTTCCACCACCTTGTCGAACGGCATGCCGACCACCAGCAGTTTCGACATGGTCGTGGCCAGATCCCAGACCGGGAAATTCATCGAGTGATTGTGCAGATCGGTCGAGATCGAGAACGGCAGAAGGCCGCGCTTGATCGCCGCTTCCGCGACCTTGAACGAGAAGGATGCGCCGCCATGACCGATATCCAGCCGGATACCGTCGCCGGCACACCGCTCGGCCAGATCAAACAGATCCTCGTCTTCCATGATGCTCGAACCGGCCTTGCCGTTGAAGCAATGGGTAACGATATCGCCGGGGCCGAGGATTTCCAGAACCTCGTCATACAGCGCCGGCGGTTCGCCGACATGCACCATCATCGGGATCTTGAGAATCTTGGCGATCTTCTTGCCAAGCTTGACCGGTGTCACACCCCAGGAGCCGGTAATGACATGGCTCGCCCGCACCTTGATGCCGACGATATGCTCGCTGTTTTCGGCATAGACCTCCAGAATCCGGTCGAGGTTGATAT
Organism: Rhizobium sp. PL01; assembly: GCF_033447125.1. NCBI lineage: Bacteria > Pseudomonadati > Pseudomonadota > Alphaproteobacteria > Hyphomicrobiales > Rhizobiaceae > Rhizobium > Rhizobium sp. PL01. The sequence goes on from NZ_JAWQUM010000012.1 coordinate 52,560, forward strand.
CCTGAATGCTCCTCAGTTCCGCCACGCGATTGCAGGCGACGAGACCGATGGAACCGAGATTGATGAACGCCTTGATGCGTTCGCGGGATGGCTCGATAATATATTCACGGAAACCATGGAAATTGGCTTCACCGGCAGACCCCGCATCGACCATCGTCGTGACGCCACGTTCGGCGCCACATTCGGATGGGCGCAGCGAAATATCCGTGCCGCCGTGCCAGATGTGCACATGCAGATCGATCCAGCCGGGCGAGATCCACGCACCCTTGCCATCGATGCGCTTGACATCGCCAGATACCGCGAGCGACGGGCCGGTTTCGGCAATGCGGCCATCCGCATTGATGAGGATATCGATCAGGCCGTTGGGCGTACCGGCACCGAAAGCCATGGGTTTGACGTTGGCGAGAAGCACAGGCCCCTTCGCCTCATATCCGGAAGACATGATTCATAAGTCCTTTCGAAGTCTTGGATCGAGAAGATCGCGCAGTCCGTCGCCAACCATCTGCAGCGACAGCACGGAGAGAATGATGGCAAATCCCGGAAACAGCGTCATCCAGTCGGCCTGGCCGATATATTGGCGTCCGGCTGAGATCATCGTGCCCCAGGTGGGGATTTCCGGGCTGACCCCGAGGCCGAGGAACGACAGGCCTGCTTCCGCCAGCATGGCGCTGGCAAAGAGGAACGTGCCCTGCACGAGGATGGGCGACAGGAGGTTGCGCAGCACATGCCGGGTCATGATATGCCGGGTTGAAATACCCAGCGCACGGGACGCCTCGATATAAGGCAGCTCGCGGATCACAAGCGTGGACGCGCGGACGATACGCGCGAGGCGCGGCGCATAGACGATACTGAGCGCGATGATGACGGTGGTCAGCGATGGCCCGAGTGCGGCCACCAATGCGATGGCGAGAAGGATGTCCGGAAAAGCCATCATCGCGTCGATCAACCGGGCAATCGGTGCATCGAACTGCTTGAAGAACCCGGCAATCAGCCCGAGCGTCACACCGATAACAGCAGACAGCGTCACCACGGCAGCGCCGACCAGCAAGGACAGCCGCGCCGAATAGATCGTCCGCGAAAACACGTCGCGGCCAAACTCATCCGTGCCAAAGATGAAGGTGCCACTCGGCGGCTTCAACCGGTTGATGATCGACAGTTTCGACGGCGAATAGGGTGCGATCAGCGGTGCGAAAATTGCCAAAAGCACAAAGACCGTCAGAACAATCAGCCCGAATGCCACCGTCTTGCGCTTCAAAAGCCGCTGGATGAACTTGCTGCGCTCGCTGAGCGCCGGTTTGGAGACGATTGCTGTCATCAGTAACGCACCCTCGGATCGACCAGCAGATAGAGCATGTCGATTGCAAAATTGATCAGGACGTAGAGCGCAGCGATGACCAGCAATGCCCCCTGAATGACCGGATAATCGCGCCTAAGCACGGCAGATACCACCAGATTGCCGATGCCCGGCAAACCGAACACGGTTTCGGTCACTACCGCTCCGGAGACAAGAACCGCTGCCGTCAGGCCGATGACGGTGAGGATCGGGATCAGCGCGTTCTTCAAGGCATGCTTGAGGATGACACGGCGCTCGATCAGGCCCTTGGCACGGGCAGTCCGGATATAGTCATCGCCGAGAACGTCGAGCATCGACGCACGGGTAAATCGCAGCACCAGCGCCGAAGAGACGATCCCGAGTGCAAAGGCGGGTAATACCAGATGATACATCCGCTCCGTAAAGGTCGACCCCGGTCCGCCATAACCGGATACCGGAAACAGATCGAAACGGACGGCAAAGACCTGCATCATGATGAGGCCCAGCCAGAAGCTCGGAATACTGGCTGCCAGCATCGCCAGCGCCGTCGCTGCCTGGTCGAAAATCGAACCACGGCGGTAGGCTGCGTAGATGCCGATCGGCAGAGCGATGGCGCTGGCGATCAGCAGCGAGAACAGCGTCAGGAAAAAGGTTGGTTCAGCCCGGTCGAGCAGGGCCGAAGTCACGGGCATATTGAGGAAGATCGACTGACCGAGATCCCCCTTCAGCAACTGCCCCATATAATAGAGGTATTGAACGCCGAGCGAACGGTCGAGGCCGAGCTGTGTGCGCAAATCCGCGATATCCTGGGCCGTGGCGTCCGGCCCGAGCATGACCGCAGCCGGATCGCCGGGCGTAACACGCACGATCACGAAGACGATCGTGACGACGAGAAACATCACGACGATCATGCCGAAGAGGCGCTGGAAAATGTACCGTATCATGAAAGCCTGATCCTTATGCCCCGGGAGCCCGCAGGTCCGGAACGGACACCGGCCCTGATGAGCCGGTGTCTTCGATTACCGAACGATCATTTCGCGATCGATGCGTTCCAGAAATACGGCCACGGAGCCGGATCGACACCTTCGAGCTTGGTCGACTTGGCGGCGACCGCATTGAAGTTGCCGATCTTCATGAAGGCGACATCGTCATAGATTGCCTTCTGGACATCAGCGAACAGCGCAACGCGCTTGTCGGGATCGACTTCCGCCGTGAAGGCGTCCACTACCGCCTTGCGGGCAGGCGTATCCCACCAGCCCGGCGAGCTGGTCGAGAGCGAACCGATCAGAGCCGGTTCCGGCAGGAAGGGGCTATGGGTGATGTAGATGTCCCACAGCTTCGGATCGGCGCGGCGCTGGGTCAGCGTTGCCCAATCAACAACCTGCATATCGACGGTAAAGCCCGCAAGCTTCAGATATTCCGCAGCAACCTGCGCCATCTTGTAGTGAAACTCATACTGGCGGCTGGTCAAAATCCGCAGTGGCTCGCCATTGTAACCGGCCGCCTTCAACGCCGTCGCAGCTCCTTCCGGATCCGCAACATTATAGGCGCCGTCTGTGCCCGCTTCGGTATGCCAAGAATAGGCCTCCGGATAGATTGCACCGTCAAGCGAGAAGAAATCCGGGCTGCCGAATGCGGCCGCCATCATGTCTTCCATGCTCAGCGCCTGGCGGATAGCCTTGCGTACAGCGACGTTCTTGCTCACACCTTCAGCCGTATTGAAGACGAAGACAGGATAACCGAACGGCTTCAGCATCATTGGCTGCGTCGCAGTCGAAGCCTTGATTTTATCGAAAGATTCGACCGGGATGGAATCCACGTAGTCATACTGGCCGGAGACCGCCGCTTCGACGCGTGTGTTCGGATCCGGAACCGGCACGAAGCGGATTTCATCGAGATACTGATGGCGGGCGCCGCCATAACCATCGCTCTCGCCGTCGCGCGACTTGTAACCATCAAACCGGGTCAGCTGGATATACTGGTCGGCCTTGCGCTCTTTCAGCATGTAAGGACCGGTACCGATGAAGTCCTTCATCACATCATCCTGCTTTTCAGACGGAATGATGATGGCAGCGGAATTGTTGAACGCGAGCAGCGAGGCCAGCGGTGCATAGGGCTGCGTCAAGTTGATCTTGACGGTTGCCGGATCGACCGCCTCAATGGAGGTGATGAAGCCTGCTGCCTGCTTGCCGCGCGATGCAATCTTCTCCCAGCGCTGAAGCGAGGCGACGACATCGTCGGATGTCATGTCTGTATTGTCGTGAAACTTGATGCCGGTGCGCAGCTTGATCGTATATGTTTTGCCATCGGCGCTGATCTCAGGCAGGCTTTCGGCCAGAAGCGGAGTGACTTTCCAGTTCTTGTCGAACGTGTAGAGCGTCTCGAAAATGTGCTGTGTGACGATGCCGACGAGATCGGCCGTTGATGACATGGGGTCGAGCGTTGGCGGCTCCCCGATCGTGGCGACGTTGACGATGCCGCCCTTCTCCTGTGCAAACAGGCTGGAAGGAAGGACTGTCAGTGCCGTTCCGAGTAATAGCGCGGTGATCGTTTTCATGCTGGAGCTCCCATTTGTTCCATTATTATGTTATATGTATTCTTATAACAGAATAATGGGCACTCAGTTTCTGTCAATAGGAAAATGTAGCGGCGAGGGATGACCATCGAGCCGACCGGCATTCTGCCTTGCCGGCACTGATCGCAGGCGAGTGTCGGCTAGAAAACATCGGATGAACGGCGCCTGCCGGGGATACTGGGCTTCGTGCGGGTTCTGGCCCTCGAAATAACGCCTTGCAACACAACCCCGGAGAATAAATCGTTCGGACGGATACTCATAGTTTATAGCCCGCCACGGCGACTGGCCTTTACGGTAAAGCTGCACCTTTGCCCGCAACTTTCCGTTACACGATAAGAATCGAAGGCTCTTTTCCCAATCCCAACGCGTTGCCGCCAAACACTTCGGGGGGAAAGGTAGGTTGTTTGGCACAACCGGAAATTACGCATTCTGTGACCAGCGATGGCAAGCCGCTTGCCAACGCAAAACGACGCGCCGATCTGGCTTTCACGTGGTTTGGGAATGGAATTGTGGCAGGTCGGTCGGGCAGCTGATCCCGCCTCGCCCCAACCAGCCGAGTGCCGCAAACGACAAAAACATCGTCCACGGTGATAGCGGACCCACGGCACGCTGACCGGAGGCACTGAGATGCCGTGACTAAACCCGCTTAAAACCGATAGCCGAGAACCAACAAACTTGAGGGCTGGAGGGTTTGCTTGACGACGGGGCTGTCAGCGGCGTCGCCAAGGAGGACGCCCAGCTTCTGCTCACCGCGCAGTGTCCAGTTGTCGTTGATAAGATACGTCGCAGAGACTGAAAGATCGATACTCTTTACCCCGGCACCGGCTTTGTAGGTCCTGTAGCCCGAGCCGGCGGCCTGACCTGCGTCGATACCGAAATAAGCCTCCATATAACTCTTGTCCGCAAACGTCGCGGATGCCCCGGCGCCAAGAATGATGGTTTCAGTGACGGGTTGCGTGATTTCGACACCAGCTTTACCAACAAGGCCATCGCTTCCGCCGATCATCTTGTCGACCGAAATGAAGAAGGTGGCGGGGCCGTAGTTCAGGCTGGCCTTACCGCCAATCGTGGCCGCAGCATCGATATCACCGAGACCGCGCAGATCGTCCGAGTCATCCTCTGAACGGCCCAAATCGTAGCCGACATTGACACCCAGCTCAAAGGGTCCCTGTTCATAGGCCTTCAACCCGATGCCAGATGGATCGATGGTTAACCGGTCGAAAAGTGTCGCCGAGACGAAAGGGAGCGGCGAAATTTCCATTTCGCTGCTTCCTTCGTATTTCGGCTGGTACATGACGCCGGCACCGATAACCACCTCCCAGTCATGGAGCTTTTGAACGATTGGTCCGAAGCGGTCTGGAATGGGTGTGGCCGCCGCCATGGTGTCACCGCCAACCGGGAGGTCTCCGGCATATCCGGATGCCGGTGTGATCAGCGCCGATAGAAGAGCTATCGGGAGCAGGCCATGGAGCCTGGACGTCAAGAGAAGGTCGTAAGGCATGAAATCTCCGGTTCCTACCTTCGGCCCATGCGAATAGGTCAGCGCCGAAGCAGCGGTTTTCGCTGTCTTCTTTTGCCACGCTGGAAATGGCTGCAATGTTGGATAATGTTGCGGCATGTTTCACGCCGCCCGGCATCGGCGCGATCCCGCAACAAATCTTAACATTCGCACAGGTCAAAAACCGGGACAGCCATGCTAGTTCAATCGATCGGTCAAAGAGAGCGGGGCAGGATGCACGGGGAGAGAAGTCGAGTTTTGCCGGACACATCCCGAATTCTGATCGTCGAGGACGATGCCCAGATCGCGGGAATGCTGCGGGATAGTCTGAACGAAAGCGGCATGGTAGCCGAGATCGCCGCAGATGGAGTGGCGATGGATGCCCGGATGCGGGCCACAAACTTCGATCTGGTCATTCTGGATGTCATGCTGCCGGGGGAAACCGGCTTGAGCCTGTGCCGCCGCCTGCGCGTCACCACGAACATTCCCATTCTCATGCTGACGGCGGCCGATGGTGAAATCGACCGCATCGTCGGCCTTGAGATCGGTGCCGACGACTACGTCACCAAGCCTTTCAACCTGCGCGAACTGATCGCCCGCATCCGCGGCCTTCTCCGGCGCTCGGCGCTGCCGCCGCTGAATGGTCCCCGGCAAAGACTGCTGCGCTTCGATGGCTGGCGTCTCGATCCATTGCGGCGGCAAGTGCATAATCCCAGCGACGCCCGCGTGGCGATGACAACGCACGAATTCGATCTGCTGCTGGCATTCTGCCGGAACCCAGGCCGCGTCTTGACGCGAGAACAATTGCTCGGGGTAACACATGCTGGGCTTGCCGGACCAATCGAACGCAGCATCGATGTTCACATCAGCCGCCTCCGGCAAAAGATCGAGGTGGATGCGCGCGACCCCGTACTCGTCAAAACAGTCCGGCTCGGCGGCTATATTTTCACGGCAGCGGTCGAAGAGATATGAGGTTGAACCGTTTCTTCCCCGGCACCATCCGCGGCCAAATTACCTTCATCATCATTGCGGCCTTGCTAACGGTGATTGTCGCGGGGCGTGCATTGGAGCGCTGGGCAAGAAGCGACGCCGGCGCACCGAACATGGAAACCATCACCGAGCGGGTCGATACCATTGCGCAGCTTTTGAGATTCTCCAATCCGCAGGAGCGGAATGCCATCCTTGCCAACGCCGGCCGGGCAGGCTGGAAACTCTCGCTTGAGCCGGCTTCGGTCAGCGAACGTTTTACGGAATCGCCCGAGGTCGGCGGCGTTGCTGCATCCATCGTCGAATGGCTATTCCCAACCGATGGCGTAACGCAGCCCATTGGAGGTTGGCGTACATTTCTCAACGGCGAGAGGGTCCTCGCATTAAAAGTCGACGAGACCACGCTTCTCGTTCTCAGCGGCATTCCGGACGCCATTCTGACCAGCGCGACCGTCAGCCAGGGATCCTACTACATCGTTGCCATCGTCGTGCTGGTGCTGTTCTTCTTCCTCTTTGCCATCAAGACAATTACCGAGCCGATCAAGCGGATTTCCCAGGCCGCCAACGAGGCCGACATTGCAAATAGTTCCCAGATTTTTAGTGAGCACGGTTCTGTCGAAATCGTGGCGCTTTCGCGGGCACTCAACGGTATGCGAAGCCGCATCCGGGTGATGGTCGAATCGCGAACGCGCATGTTGCGGGGAATTGGTCATGATCTGAGGACCCCTCTCACTCGGTTGCGTCTGCGCGCCGAACGCCTCGAAGAAGGGCCACTGCGCGAGGCGTTGCTGGCGGATGTGGTTCGCATTGATCGCCTGCTCGCCGAAAGCCTGAATTATATCAAGGACGACTATGCGATTGAACCGATGCAAAAGGCCGATATCGTCAGCATCCTGCAAACCGTTTGCGCCGAGTTTACCGATATTGGCTTCCAGGTCCGCTATACCGGACCGGATAGAATGATCGCTCTTTGCAAGCCGCTGGCGATCATGCGCGCAATCACCAATCTCTGCGACAACGGCGTCAAGTTCGCTGACCACGTCACGGTTCGCCTGACGGAAACAAAAGCGGACTATGAAATTACCGTGTCGGACGATGGTCCGGGTATCCCCAGCGAACTGCGAGTGCGGGTATTGGAACCCTTTTTCAAGGTGGACCACGCCCGGGTGGAAGGGAAGGCAGGCTTCGGGCTTGGTCTCTCCATCGTCGCCGATATCGTTCAGGCCCATCACGGTCTGTTGGAGCTGTCCGATGCCAGGCCCACAGGCCTGACCGTCAAGATACTCACTCCAAAAACCCTTCTTTTGGCGGTGTGACGACGCCTGTCTGCGCGCATGGTTTAAAACGGCGGCGTACTCTTTAACGACCGGCTGCCCTGGCGGTTGACCGGATCATTGCAATGTCCTCGCGCATGAACGGCGCTGCATCTCTTGACGGCGTCGTTCCAAACTCCCGCGCATATTGATGGCCCGAATAATTTGCTGCCGCGATCAATCCGGGCGCCAGACAGTCGCCGATGCGGGTCACGGATTGTATCCCCGCATCTGCCCATTCGTTGCGGCGAGCAATCATCTCCAGCCAGAGGCTTTCATCGGGAAGACGGGCCGTGACCGGGACAAGCGTGGCACAATCGATCCAGCGGGTTTTTCCACTATAGATGCAGGCCAGTTCAACGCTTTCGGCCGTGCGGCCGGCAAGACAGTGGGCAGTGATGATCGTCACATCCAGATCGATCAGCCGCCGCTGGATCCGGGCCTGTTCCAATGTATGGTTGCTCCAGGGTGCGACCTGAGCCTCTGGCGTCACAAACGTCACTTTCCGGCCGGATGCTGCCAAAAGTTCGGCCAGCACGCTGCCCATGTAGAAGCAGTCGTCGTCAAAAATGACGACCGGACCGTCCACCGGGACAGCCTTCGCTCCATCGGTCAGCAAGGCATCCGGGGATACGGTCACGCCCGCCTGCAGATACTCCAGCGGCAGACAGTGGGTGCGGCCGACACCATCCGAGCGCCAATGCGAGCCGGTGGCGATGGCAATATGAGGGATGCCATATTGCAGGATATCGTCGGCGCTGAGAGGGCTTTGCAGATATATCTGCGCATTCTGGTAGGTCTTCAATTGCCCGACCCGCCAGTCGCGCACCCGCGCCCATGTTGCGAGCCCCGGTAGCCTGCTTTCGCGGCTGACCCTGCCGCCCCATTCGCGGCCTGCCTCAGCAACCGTTACATCCAGTCCGCGTTGCGCCAACGCACGCGCTGCCTCAAGCCCTGCCGGTCCGCCGCCGACGATGAGCACAGCATCCGCAGTTTCGGCCGCCGCGATCCTTTCCGGGTGCCAGCCCTTGCGCCATTCTTCGCCCACCGTCGGATTCTGCGTGCAGCGCATGGGAACGGAGGTGTTGTCGCCGGAGGTGCAGATATTGCAGCCAATGCACTCGCGGATATCGTCGATGCGGCCTTCCTCGATTTTCACCGGCAGGAACGGATCGGCGATGGAGGGTCGCGCCGCGCCGATGAAATCCATGATGCCTTGCTTGATCACCCGCGCCATGCTGTCCGGCGAGGTGTAGCGGCCAACGCCGACGACAGGCTTGGTGGTCACCGATTTGACAAAGCGGATATAGGGCTCCTGAAACCCTTCCTCGGAAAATCTGGATGTCTGGCTGTCGTTCGACCAGTTCGACAGATTGACATCCCAGAGGTCGGGCACCTCGGCCAGCGCCTCGATAATGTCGCGTCCTTCACCCTCGCAGGTGATGCCGGAAGGGCCAAGCAACTCGTCGACAGCGAGGCGGACGGCAAGCGCGCAGGTGTCGCCAACGACGTCCCGTGCATCGCCGAGAATTTCTCTAAACAGCCGCAGCCGGTTCTCGAACGAGCCGCCATATTCATCCGTCCGATGGTTGTGCCGCCGCGACAGGAAATGCTGGATCACACTCATGTCGTGGCCGGAATAGATGTAGATGATGTCGAAGCCGGCCTGTTTGGCGCGAATGGCGGCGTTGCGGTACCAGCGGCGCATATCGGCGATATCGGACTTGTCCATGGACCGCGCCTGAACCGGATCCAGCCCGTCACCGACGACATGCGACGGGGCAAGCGGGATCATGCGGCTGAAGCGGTTGGCGACGTGAAGACCGTTGTGAACCAGCTGGATCGCCGCCAGGCTCCCATGCGCGTGGATCTTGTCGGCAACCATCGACAGCGCGCCAATATCGTCGTCATCCCACAGCCGGGCCTCGTTCGCCGGCGTCAGGTCCGAGGTTGGGTGGATTTCGGCCTCCTGTGTCGAAATGACAGCCCAGCCGCCTTCCGCCTTGATCCCGCGCATATGGGCCTCGGCATTGGGATAGCGATAACCCATGCCGGAACAGTGGGGGACCTGATAGAAGCGGTTGCGTGCCGTCAAAGGTCCGATTTTCACCGGTTCGAAGAGCACGTCGTAGCGGGGATCTCTCGTCATCGGCTGGTCCTCGTCCACTCTGCTATTGTTGCTGCCGCCACGTTTGGCCAGACAGCCTGTCAGTGGCAGGATAGCGGGCTTCAGCCATCTTGCAAGCCAAATTATACAGTCATATAATTACCCTTTATAGCATTGAAACTATTTAATATTACCAGATATTATTCAGATTTTTACCTTGAGTATTATCTCCAATCATGCGGACATTCAGCTTGCTCCATTGCCGGTTCCGGCACGACGCACGGCATTGACAGCGCCCCCTCGAAGGCAACCACAGGATCAATCGCGTTCGTTTCTCCCAAAACGAATACTTGACTATCTAAGTCATGATTACTATGCGAATGACATGTTCGCTAAAGGGGTGTCTTCATGACCGGACCATCATATTCCCGCTCTCTCCTGCCGTTGCTCGCAAGCCTGGCAGCGCTGACATTTTCCCCGGCACGTGCCGACGACATCGTCGTCAAGGATTCGCGCGGGCAAGACATCAACATCAAACGCCCCGTCGATAGCGTCGCAATTTTTCCGCTGCCTATCCCGGAAGCGTTGATTGCGCTCGACGGCGGCACGCAGCGCCTGACTGCGATCAATCCGCGCGCCAAGGCTGCCCTCATGGGAGGGGTGATCGGCCAGCTATTCCCCGAGATCGCTGATATTCGCACCGACCTGGTGGCCCCGAACTTCATTCCAAACGTCGAAGAGATTTTGAAGACCGGTCCGGATGTTGTCGTACAATGGCAGGCCAAGGGCGACGAACGGGTCGCACCGATGGAAAATGCCGGCATCAAGGTCGCCACCGTCAGCACGGAATCACGCGAAACGCGCCGCGGCTACGTCTCCATGCTGGGCCAGATTCTTGGCAAGGAAGACCGCGCCAAGGCTTTCCTTGATTGGGAAGACAAGACCGTCTCCGATATTGCTGCAGTTCTCGAAAAGGCCGGACGGCCCAAGCCCCGCATCGCGTTCATCGATAGCATGAACGACAATGAATTCGTCGTCTTCGGCCGGGAAGAGCCTTATTTCGCCGCCTCCGGTCTTGCCAATGCTGCCACCGAAGCAGGCTTCACCGAAGGCTCGGTCAAGGTCGGCGCGGAATCGCTGCTCGAATGGAAGCCGGACATCATCTTCGTCAACTACTACAACGATGCGATCAAGCCGGCCGACATTCTTGCCCACCCGGTTCTTGGGGCACTTGATGCCGTCAAGAACGGACGCGTCTACAAGACCCCGGCCATCGACCCCGCAACGGCTGCGGGCGGCGAGCTTGCCTACCAGTGGTTCGCCGAAATCGGCTATCCGGACCTCTTCAAGACCGACATGCGCGCAGCGGTTACCGATGGCTTTCAGCTGCTCTACGGCAAGCAGTTGACCGCCGCACAGATCGACCAGCTCGTGCAGATGGACTGGAACGGCAAGAGCGCCGGTTACGCCGAGGCATTCGGCACGTCCAAGTAACAGAAAAGGGGGGCGACGTGAAAGATATCGGCTTCATCACGTCCGGCGATGGCGCGCACCTGCAATGCTATCAGGACTACAAGGATTATATCGACGAAGAGATATACCTGCGCACGCTCGATAGCGTCGATCTCAGCCGCTTCAAGGCAATCGTCGTCCCCGACTTCTCCAACCAGGCGCTGCTGCAGACCCACGCGCGAAAGCTGAACGACTATCTCGCCAATGGCGGTTTCCTCATCGTTTTCGAACCGAACCGAATGGACGAATGGCTTGATGTCGTCTCCGTCCAGTGGTTTTCGCGCGAGACGGAAGACTGGAAATGGTGGATGAAGCCTGGTGGGCGCATGGAAGCCTACCAGCCCAACCCCGGTCATTCGATGGCGAAGGCCATCCCGCTGGCCGACATGTGCTGGCATTTCTTTGGCGCATTCCGCTTTGCCGAAGGCACGACACCGATCCTCAACCTCGACAATGACGAGGGCTGTCTGATGTATGACCAGCCTTTGTCCGGCGGTGGGCGGCTGATCGCCTCGACGATCGACCCGCATACCCATCACGGCCGCCGCTTCATGCCGGCAACAACACGTTTTCTCAACGGCTTCTATCCGTGGCTCAAGGCGGAGGTACAGGGACGTGGTTGAACAGGCAGCGACGTTTCGCGGTGGGAGGCGGCCGCATCTGCTCTATGTCCGCTCCACCAGAAGCTACAATATAGACCGCATGGGTGGCCTCGTTCCCCAGGATTGGCGCTATAGCCCGCTCGATATCTATGATCTGGAAAACATCGCGCTCGACGATGTGGATGTGCTGTTCGTCTCGGGAATGCACGATCAGATTTTCATGAAGTCGATCGAACCGAAGCTGGTCGCCTATCTGGCAGCGGGCGGCCATTTTCTGATCAACGGGCACATCATCCTGCCCTGGCTTCCGTGCCTGTCGCCGTTCAAGACCGTCAGCCCGCGCCCGTTCACCAACTGGATGATCCGGCAGGCTGAACCGGGCGCCTATTTCGGACGCATGGATTTCGAGAACTTCCACCGCCACGAAGGCATTCTCGGCCAGTATGCGCGGGGCTATACGGACGTCCCGGAAAGTGGACAGGCGCTATGCCTGATCGGCGGGCCGACCGCCGACGGTTCCATCCATGAGGGACCGGTCGATTGGGTCTGGCAGATGCCGGGTGGCGGCAAGGTCTTCGTGCACAATGGCGACCATATCGAGCAATTCTGTTCCGATCCGCGGCACCAGCCCAATCTGTTCCACAACATCCTGCAGGCCCTGATCGGATCGGATGAAGCCCTCGCGCTCGACAAAGGCACGGCTTCTGGCGTTGCGAGCTGATGTCGTCGCTCGTGAAGGAAAACGCCTCGTTCAATGCGGCTGACCGGACTGCCGGAACCCAAAGGCTGGTGATGCCGGCCCTGGTTGCTCTGCTGTTCCTGTCATGCATCGCCGCCCTCAGCATCGGCCGCTATTCCGTGGGCCTATCCGATCTGATGACCCTTGTCGGCGGCTGGCTCGGCCTCAGTGACGGGCGCGCTGCGGTGGCAGACTCTGTCTGGCGCGTCGTCGAGCTCGTCCGGGTGCCGCGCATGCTGATCGGCGCTTTTGTCGGTGCCGGACTGGCGCTTTCGGGTGCCGTCCTTCAGGGCGTGTTCCGCAATCCGCTGGTCGATCCGCATGTCATCGGCGTTTCCTCAGGCGCCGCCTTTGGTGGCGTTCTGGCAATCCTGATCGGCCTCGGCGCCGCTGCACTCTGGTCCATGGCGTTCGCCTTCGGGTTGGGCGCGCTCGTGCTCGTGGTGTTGGCAAGCCGGAAAGCGGGCCGCTCCTCGATCCTGATGCTGGTCCTGTCCGGCATCGTCGTCTCCGCCCTATTCTCCGCGTTGGTATCGCTGGCAACCTATCTTGCCGATCCCAACGATACGCTGCCTGCGATCGTCTTCTGGCTGATGGGATCGTTTGCCAGCGCCACGCCCGAACGCGCCCTCTACATGGTGCCGATCGTCGCGCTCTTTGCCATTCCGCTGCTTTTGATGCGCTTCCGGATCAACATCCTGTCGCTTGGCGACGAGGAGGCGAGGGCGCTTGGCCTCAGGGTCGAGCCGAGCCGCTGGTTCATCCTATGCTGCGTGACCGGCATCACTGCGGCGAGCGTTGCCAATTCCGGCATTATCGGATGGGTCGGGCTGGTCGTTCCGCATTTCGCCCGCGTTCTGGTCGGGCCGGACCATAACCGGCTCTTGCCGGCGGCCGCACTCCTCGGCGCAAGCTTCATGCTACTCGTCGACACAATGGCAAGATCGCTTGTCCCGGCCGAAATCCCGCTCGGCGTGCTGACAGCGATCGTCGGCGCACCCGTCTTCATGCTGCTTCTGCACCGGACACGGAGCGAAGGATGGTAAGAATGATCGAGGCGCACGCGGTCGGGTTCCGTTATGTCGCCAATGCACCATTCCTGTTCGAAGATCTTTCCTTCTCTCTGGATAGAGGGCAGACAGTCGTCCTACTCGGCCGCAACGGCCGGGGAAAGACAACGTTGCTCAAGTGCCTAGCCGGTCTTGCGACGCCGACCGCGGGCACCGTCCACTGTGCCGGCGCGGTCGGCTACGTACCGCAACAATTTGCCACCCCCTTCAGCTACTCCGTCCGCGATGTCGTGCTGATGGGACGGGCTCGCCATGTCGGGTTGTTTTCCAACCCGACGTCCAAGGATCGCTCGCTTGCGGCGGATGCCATAGAGCTTGTCGGATTGAGTGCGTTTGCCGAGAGGGCCATCGGCACACTGTCCGGGGGCGAGCGCCAGCTGGCGTTGATCGCCCGTGCACTCGCATCTGAAGCAGAAATTCTCCTGCTTGACGAACCAGCATCCGCGCTCGATTTTCACAATCAAGCCCTGATGCTGGCGATGTTGAAAAAGCTCTCCAGGGACAATGGGCTGACCATTGTCATGACAACGCACGAGCCCACCCATGCGCTGGAAATCGCCGACCGGGCTGTCCTGTTGCATGGGGCAGGCCGGTGCCAGGAAGGGAGTATCCAAGCGGTCTGCACAGAGGAACGGCTTTCGGAGCTCTACGGCATTCCGATGAGACACCTGACCTATTCCAACGATGGCCGGCCGGTGTCCAACATCGTTGCAAGCTATGGCGTGGTCAATTCTGATTAAACGCGGCGATGCCGGCCGTTTCCTTGTAAACGAAAGCCCAGTCTTACAATTCCGGCGGAAAGCCCGGCGCGCGCAGATCGGTTCCCACCGCATCCTCGAGCAGTTTCACCACCTGCGACGACCACGCATCGCCGCCATAGGTCGAGCGGGCCCGGATGAAGGTTTGCAACGTGTGCGACGCGAGGTCGAGCGGCACCCCGAACTGCTTGCCGAAACCCAGTGCAAAGCCGAGATCCTTACAGGCGAGGTCCATGGTGAAGTTGATGTTGTAACTGCCGTTGAGGATGACCTGACCCTCCGTCTCGTGCACAAAACTGTTGCCCGAACTCGCCTTGATGATGTTGAAGGCATCGGTCAGATCAATGCCGCCCGTCTTTGCCAGCATCAGGGCCTCGCCGGTTGCCAGAAGATGAATGAAGGCCAGCATGTTGGTGATGACCTTGATCACGGCTGCCTTGCCGAGTGGCCCGGCATGAAAGATCTCGCCGCCCATAGCGTTCAATGCTGGCCGGTGCGTTTCGAACAGGTCGCGGTCGCCACCGGCGATGACGGTGATGTCCCCGGCCGCCGCGCGATGAACGCCGCCGGTCACCGGAGCCTCCAGCATGCGGATGCCGTGCGCGGCGGCGACAGCGGCAAGACGCTCGATGTCGTTCTGATCGAGCGTGCTCATCTCGATCCACGTTCCGCCAGCTTTCAAGCCGGATAAAATTCCATCCGCGCCGGTCAGCACGGCCTCTGAAATGGCCGGCGAGGGTAGGCAGGTGATGACGGCGTCGACGTCGCTTGCCAGCGCCTGCGGACTGCTCGCCCACAGTGCTCCACGCTCAAGCAGTGGCTCCGCGAGGCTGCGTTCGCGATCGTGAACGGTGAGCGAAAAACCTTCGCGCACAAGACTGCCCGCCAGATGCTGGCCGAGATGCCCAAGTCCGATGAAGCCGTAACGCATATCCGTACTCCGTTTCAGGTTGGGCTCGGAATGCAGGTGGAAACCGGTTTCCATCTGCGCTGTCCGGCCTTGGTCGTCAGGTCTCAAGCCGCGTCTTCGAGGATCATCGCAGCACCTTTTTCCGCGACCATCATCGTCGGTGCATTGATGTTGCCGGCTGTGACGTTGGGAAAGACCGAGGCATCGACAATGCGCAGGCCTTCGATCCCATGCACCCGAAGCCGCGCATCCACCACCGATATCGCTGCATTCGGCCCCATCATGCAGCTACCGCAAAAATGATAGATCGAGCTGGCATTGGCGCGGAAATAATCCAGCAGGCTTTCGTCGCTGGCGGCCGATGACGATGGAGAAACTTCGGCGTCTATGATGGCGGCGAGAGAAGGCGCCGATGCAATCCGGCGCACCAGCCGGCTGCCCTGGATCACGTCATTGATATCGCGGTCGGTCGAAAGGTAGTTGGGCTGGATCAGCGCTGCCTCCCCCGGATTCGCAGAGGCAAGCGCAATCCGGCCGCGGCTCGTCGGCCGGCAGGAGTTGAAGGCAATCAGAAAACCCGGATAGGGCTCCGGGACCATGGACGCGCTGGCATCGACGGGAATGCGGTAGGATAGCGGATTGAAATAGAGCTGGATGTTCGGCCGGGTTTCCGCTGGCGTGCCGCGAAAGAACCCACCCGCCTGATTGACGCTCATGGCGAAAGGTCCCTTGCGGGTCAGCACATATTGCAGACCGAGCCGCGCCTGCCCGAACAGACTGCCGAACACACCGTTCAGCGTCGGCCTGTTGGCGCGATAATAGAAGCTTGCAGCCAGATGATCCTGAAGATTTTCGCCAACGGCGGGCAGGTGAAGACGGGTTTCTATGCCCTTCGCGCCAAGCGCTTCGCCATCGCCAAGCCCTGAGAGCTGCAGCAGTTTTGGCGTGTCGATCGCGCCGGCCGAGACGATCACCTCGCGCCGCGCAGAAAATGTCCGCCGAACGCCATCCTGCAGAACCTCGACGCCGGTTACGCGTCCGTCCGGCGCAAAGACCAGCCGCTGTGCAAAGGCGCGGCGTTCAATCCACAGATTGGTGCGCTTCAGGGCCGGGCGCAGATATTCGGCACTGGAATGCGAGCGCAGGCCGTTGCGGGTGTTGATATCGTAGACACCAGCGCCTTCGATCGAGGCACCGTTGAAATCCGCTGTCGATGGCAGCTGTAGTTCTTCGCAGCCCTTTAGGTAGGCGTCGGTGACCGGATGGGTCATGCCGCGCATCGGCGTCACATGGATGGGTCCCTTGTCGCCGTGCCAGTGTGAGGCGCCTTTTTCATGGGTCTCGAGCCGCTTGAAAAAGGACAGGACATCCGCCGCACCCCAGCCCGGGTTCCCGGCCGCTTCCCAGTCGTCAAAATCATCGGCAGCGCCCCGCACGAAGACCATGGCGTTGATCGAGCCCGACCCTCCCTGGACCTTGCCGCGCGGCACGTAGATACGCCGCCCGTCAAGCTCCGCCTCCGGCTCGGTCGAATACATCCAGTTGACCTTGGGATTGTAATAGCTCTTCGCATAGCCGATCGGGATCTTGAACCAGAAGGACGAATCCTTGCCGCCCGCCTCGATGAGGAGAACGCTATAGCGGCCGTTCTCGCTCAGGCGGCTTGCAAGGATGCAGCCAGCCGACCCTGCGCCGATAATGACAAAGTCGTAGATCATGACAGGTCTCTGTTCAGGCTCAGCCGCTGGCGGGCATGAATTCCTTGATGTCGGCGGGCGCGGCTGCCATCTGCAGATGCAGGCGGTCGCCGGTATAGGGAGAGTGTTTTTCGACGACATCGAGATTGAGCTCGATGCCAAGGCCCGGTTCGCGCGAAGGAATGAGATAGCCATCATCGAACTGCAGCTTCGTTTTCAGCACGTCGCCGTGAAAACCGCCGAAATCCATGATTGCTTCGTGGATGAGGAAGTTGGGCGTCGCGGCCGAAAGCTGGATGCTGGCGGCGGCGCCCACAGGACCGTTGTAGAGATGCGGCGCGATCTGGGCATAGAAAGCTTCAGCCATGCCGGCGATCTTCTTGGCTTCCAGAAGGCCGCCGACGCGGGCGACATTCATCTGCAGGATCGCGGCGGCGCCGAGCTGCAGCACGCGCTGGAACTCGTATTTGGTCGTCAGCCGTTCACCGGTCGAAATCGGGATGGACGTGGCACGCGCCACTTCGGCCATGGCCGCTTCCTGTCCTGGCGGCACCGGCTCCTCGAACCACAGCGGGTCGTATTTCTCCAGCCGTCGCGCCAGCCGGATCGCCGAGGATGGCACCATCTGCCCATGCGTTCCGAAGAGGATATCGGCCCGGCTGCCGATCGCTTCGCGGATTTTGGAGCAGAAGAGTTCGCAACGGTCGAGAACCCCCATCGAAAGCTGGTGTCCGGAATAGTTGGTGTAGGGGCCGGCCGGATCGAACTTGACGGCTGTAAAGCCCATCTCGACCATGCGGATGGCTTCTTCGGCGGCCAGATCAGGGTCGTTGTAGTCGTAGTCACCAGCGGCATTCTTCGGGTAGAGATAGGTATAGGCCCGCAGCTTTTCGTTGACGGTGCCGCCGAGCAGATCGGAGACCGGCCGCCCCGCCGCCTTGCCGATAATATCCCAGCAGGCGATTTCCAGGCCAGAGACGATACCCATCATCGTCGTGTCAGGGCGCTGGGTGAAACCACTGGAATAGGCAGCCCGCCAGAAGCGCTCGATCTGGTGCGGGTCGTGATCCAGAAGATAGCGCTGGAACACATCGTCGATCAGCGGAACCATGGCTGAGGGATGAAACGAGGTCGCATAGATTTCGCCAACGCCGGTAATGCCGCAGGCCGTCTCGAGCTGGACGAAAATCCAGTACATGCCGCCCACATGCGGCGGCGGAACGGCAACCACATAGGTCTTCAGCGATGCGATCTTCATGGGTGGTTCCTCCCTCGCCAGGTGATCAATGTTTCAGGATGACAAGTCGCGTCTGCGTGAATTCCAGCATGCCGTGTTTGCCGTCGTCACCGCCAAGGCCGGATTTCTTCCAGCCGGCGTGATAGCCCTGATAGGGATCAGCCGGGAAACGGTTGACATAAAGCTCGCCTGCCTCGATCTCGCTCGCCGCCTGCATCACCTTCCGGTAGTTTTCCGAAAACAGCACCGAAGCGAGCCCGAACTGGTGATCGCTGGCCAGCGCCAAAGCCTCGTCAAACGTTTCGTAAGAGAGAACCGCCAGCACCGGGCCGAACACCTCTTCGCGGACGATCTCCATATCCTGACGGCAGCCGGTGATCAGGGTCGGCGGATAGAAATAGCCATCGCCGTCCGGAACCACGCCACCGGCAACGACCGTTGCGCCCTCAGCTTTGGCCCGCTCGACCATCCCGTGAATACGATCGCGCGCCGCCGCATTGGCAAGAGGCCCCATGATGTCAGGATCGGCGGCGCGGTCGCCGAAACGGCGGGCCGCAAAGCCGGTGCGCAGTTTCTCGACGAGAACATCGTGGATCGAGGCGTGCACATAAAGACGTTCAGCCGAGGTGCAGACCTGTCCGCAATGGGCGGTCTTCGCCCCGAGTATCAAGCGCGCAACCGCATCGAGATCGGCATCAGGCTCGACGATGACGGGCGACTTTCCGCCAAGTTCGAGCGACGGTTTGGCGATATTGGTCTTGCAGTAATCAAGCACCGTCTGGCCTGCGGCCACGCTGCCGGTGAGCGTGATCATGCCGACCGCCGGATGCGTGCACATGGTGCGAGCAACATCGTGTGACATCGTCATGATGTTGACGAGGCCTGCCGGCAGACCAGCCTCCAGAACGGCTTGCGCAAACGCGAAGGCCGAAGTCGGTGTGTTGTTGCTCGGACGGATCACAACGGCATTGCCGGTGATCAGGGCAGGGGCGATCTTGCGCACCAGCGTATAGATCGGAAAGTTGAACGGGATCAGGCAGGCGACGACGCCGATCGGCTCACGCTTCAACATCAGGGTTTCGTCGGGCGTATCGCTTTCGATAACCTCGCCCTCGACGCGGCGCGCCCATTCCGCATGATAGCGCATCAATTCGACGCCATAGATAGCCTCAGCCGTCGCGTCGGCGAGGCTCTTGCCGGATTCCGACGCAAGTGCCTCGCCAATCCTTGGGGCATGACGCTCAATGGCATCGGCCAGTTTCCGCAGGGCATCGCCACGCTGGATCGCAGGCAGCTTGCGCCAGGATTTCTGCGCACTCTTGGCTGCCTCGACTGCCGAAACGACATCCGCGTCGGTAGCCGCCGGAACCGTGGCGAAAATTTTGCCGTTGGCGGGGTTGCGCACCTCTATCCCGGGCAAGCCGGAAGCCTCGACAAAGCGCCCACCGATAAAGTTGCGATGCTGCGTCATGAGCCCACCCGAAAACACATTCTGTTTCAGGCAGTAGACGGGACCTCGCCCCCTTTTCGCAAGCGACTTATTGTCGGGCCAAGCATTCCAAAAACGAATGTTCGCCCCTGCTCATTTTGCATCGCCGCGAAGGCCGTGATGCAGCGCCACCTCGTTCAGAAGCCAGTTGCGAAAATGCTGGACATTGGCGGCTTCCGGCTGATCTGTGCGGGTGACCAGCCAGTAGGATTCATGACCTTCGACTTCGACGTCGAGCACCGGCACGAGCTGGCCGCTTTGCAGTTGACTGCTGACCATGAAGCGATCAACCACGGCAATGCCGTGCCCGTTGCAGGTAGCTTCGATCACCAGATCGAGAAGGTCGAATTCCAGTCCGCCCCGCACATCGGTGTCGCTAAGGCCGGCGGCGTCCAGCCAATGCTGCCAGGTGAGATAGCGCTGGTCAGCGGCAGCCAGCACATGCAGGAACGTGAAGGATGACAGGTCGATATGACCGTTCCGGTTGGCTCCCTCCAACAGGCCGGGCGCGCAGACGGCGATGTGCCGTTCGGTCATCAGGATTCGCGATTGCAGCATCGGCCATTCGCCATCGCCGAAACGGATGGCGCAATCGAGCAGGCTGCGCTCGGCCAGTGTGTCCCTAAGATCGGTACTGAGGCTGATCTCGATCTCCGGTAGGGCCTGCCGCAGGCGCGACAGCCGGGGCATCAGCCAGCGTTTGGCAAAGGTCGGCGGCACGTTGATGCGCAGCCGGTTGTGGTTGTTCTTCTCCATGATGGAGCGCACCGTCTGCTCGACATTGTGAAAAGCCAACTGCAGCGTTGCCAGCAGTTCGGCGCCGGCGCGCGTCAGTTCAAGATCATGGTGATGGCGGATCAGCAGGTTTTCGCCCAGCTGCTTTTCGAGATTGCGAACCTGCCTGCTGACAGCACTTTGCGTCAGGTTGAGCATCTGTGCCGCACGCGTGAAGCTGCGTGTCTGACCGACGACCTCGAACACCTTCATCGCCGAAAGCGCAGGTAATTTCCGCATTCCATCGCTTCCATAAAATTCAGTGGTCTGAATCAGCCGAGGCGTCCGTCCATCTATGTTCAGACGTCCCGGTCCCGTCAAGTTTCTGATTTTCCCGGCACCGTTTTTGGTGTTACGAAACCGGCGGCAAGGCTTCGTTGCACCGCACGCGGAAGCTTCCGCCTTCCGCACCATTGATGTTGTGCTACGATCCATCCGGTCTTGCCCGTTCGGATGAACGGCGATGGAATGGCGGCTCGGCACACTTGGACAGGCATTGACGACATGAACTGGCGACATCTCCCACTCAAGAGCCTGACGGTCTCCCTGCTCGTCTGGCTTGGCCTGATCGGGCTGTTTGCCGGCCTGTCGATGCGGATTGAATATCAACGGGCATCGGACGAACTCTTTGCGACGGGGCAAACGATCCATCGGCTGATCTCCCAGCGGACGGCGCAGCATGACGCACATCTGACCAGTCTGGTAGCCTTGATCAAGGCAGCGCCCGAGTTGCCTGAAACAGCGATTGGCGAAGTCTTCCGGAGCATTATCCAGTTCTATCCACGCATTGCCGCGATCGATCTCGTACGGTTTCCATCAGAAGGCTCCCCCGAGGCAACGACACTGATATCCACACCGGATGGCCCGCAGAAAACCGATCTGTCGCCCATCGCAAGCTCTATTGCCAGACAAAGGCAAGGCGAGGTGCGGACCTATCTCAACCCCGCCTATCCAGGCAGGTACCTTCTGGGCAAGCGCGCGACGGCAGACAGCCCTGGCCTGGCAATCGTTGTCCAGATCGACCCGGCCTTGCTGATCGAGGGCGAAGAGCGGCCCGCCTGGGCGCAGGTGCGCATCAGCCTTGACGGCGAAACGGTGCTGGACGACGAGGTTGATGGCCGCAGCGCGGTTGACAGCATCTTGCCACAACCGCATTTCAGCAAGGTGATCGACAGTCAGAGCCAGCCCTTCAGGGTGGACGTAACGCGCCCGCTATCCGTTCCGGATATTATCAACGGGGCCAGGATCGGTGGCTTTGCGCTTGCGTCATTGCTGGTCCTGTTTTTGCTGTTGTTCACCTGGCAACTGAAAGCCAATGCCCGGAAACTGCAGCAAACGGCAGAGGAAGCGGAGCGAAGAGCCCATCTTCAGGAGCACGAAACAAGACTTGCCCATGCCCTGCGGGTCAATGCTCTGGGTGAACTGGCGTCGGGTATTGCCCATGAACTGACACAGCCCCTGACCGCGCTTTTGAGCCAGAGCCAGGCGGCTCAGCGTCTTGCGTCAGCCGATAGCCCTGACCCCACCTTGCTCTCCATGGCACTCGCCGCCAATGTGCGTGAAGCCAAGCGCGCCGGGGCCATGCTGAAGCGAATGCGCGACTATATCAGCAAACGGGAGCAGAGACCTGTTCTGGCTGATCTCAACCAGATCGTTACCGATATCGCCGAACTCGTGCGCGCCGATCTTGAAAAGCGGCAGATCGGTCTCATTCTCGATCTCGCCACGCCGTCGCCGCAGGCGGTCGTCGACCCCATCGAAATGGAGCAGATGCTGCATAATCTCATCCGAAATGCTGCCGACGCGCTGCAGGATGCAGATACGGCAAGCAGAACCATCCGTATCGAGACGATCATGTCGGAGAACGGTGCGATCCTTCGGGTGACCGATACCGGCACCGGTATCGACGCGGACACGCTGCCGCGCCTTTTCGAACCGTTCTTCACGACGAAACCCGATGGAATGGGGCTCGGTCTCGCCCTGTGCGCTTCACTGATCGAGCGGATCGGCGGACATATCGACGCCCGCAACCAGACATCGGGTGGCGCCACTTTCACCATTACACTGCCACTTGCCGAGCAACACCTGAAAGCCGCGCAATGAAGCAGTTTCAGATCTATCTGATCGATGACGACGAACCGGTCCGCGAGGCGATAAAACTGCTTCTCAGTACCTACGGTATGACAGTCGAGACATTCGGTGATCCGGCCACGTTCCTTGCCCATGTCGATCCGAAACGTCCCGGATGCATTCTGGCTGACCTGCGTATGCCGCTGATTAGCGGCTTGCAGATGCACGAACGGCTGCTGGAACGCGGCATCGGCTGGCCAACCATCATGATCACAGGCCATGGAGACGTGAATGCCTGCCGCCGCGCCTTCAAGGCGGGTATCCTCGATTTTCTGACCAAACCGATCGATGAACAGGTGCTACTGGACGCCATACATGCCGCGTTCCAAGCCTTGGAGCGTGTCCTCGAAAAAGAGGAATCGATGGAACTGCTGCGGGGCCTGACGGAGCGCGAACGGGAGGTTCTGGACATGGTCTGCCGCGGTTGGGCCACAAAAGAAATTGCCGTCGCGCTCACCGTTTCGGCACGAACCATCGATGCGCACCGGGCCAATATTGCCGACAAGCTGGGGACCAGTTCCGTCGCCGACTTCGTGCAGTTGACGTCGGCCGGCGCGGACGTGCCTCGTAGGTAGAAATACCTAGACGGGTTGGTCCCGCTGCGGATTCGGTATCGGCGTTTGCACAGCTATTCCTATCACCAGAAAGCAAGGCGCTTTCCCGCATCGCGTTCACGATAGGAGACAGATGAAATGAACCGTATACTGCTTGCCGGCTCGATTGCACTTGCCCTGACATCCGCAGCCTCTGCCGAGGTTCTCAAGGAAAACAACATGCCGCTGGATATCGCGGTAGAACTGGCACAGAGCGCTGTCTCCGCCTGCGCCGCCGATGGCTACAACGTGTCCGCGGCCGTCGTCGACAGGGCAGGTGTGGTTCGTGCGCTGCTGCGCGCCGACAATGCCGGACCGCATACGGTCAATGCAGCACGCGACAAGGCGTTTACGTCCGTTTCCGCCCGCATTCCGACGAGCGTCATGGTCGAGAACATCCAGAAGAACCAGAGTGCCGCACAGCTCGTCGCCATAGACGGTTTCCTCGTTCTGGCCGGTGGCGTGCCGGTCAAGATGGGCAAGGAAACCATCGGCGCTGTCGGCGTCGGCGGAGCACCGGGCGGTCATCTCGACGAGGCATGCGCCAATGCGGCCATTGCCAAGGTGCAGGATCAACTCAAGTAAGCTCTGACGACTTAACCACTCGCGGCGCCCGTCGCGGGTGGTTTTCACCAATGGCGAATGCCATCGTTATATTGGCCAGGTCAGCAATAGCATCGGAACGCTGACGATCAGCACGATCAATGACAACGGCAATCCAAGGCGGGCGTAATCGCCGAACCGGTAGCCACCCGGCCCCATCACCAATGTGTTGCACTGATGTCCGATCGGCGTCAGGAAATCGCAACCGGCACCGATCGCCACTGCCATCAGGAAGGCATCGGGCGCAAAGCCAAGCTTTTCCGCAAATGTTGCCGCGATCGGCGCCATGACGAGCACGGTCGCTGCGTTGTTGAGGAATGGCGTCACCGCCATCGCAGCCACCAATATCAACGCCAGCGCCCCATAAGGGGGCAGCATTTCCGCAGTGCGCGACAAAAGGTCGGCGATGACATCCGTCGTTCCCGTGGTCTTGAGGGAATCGCTGATCGGGATCAGCGCCGCCAGCATCAGCAGGATGGGCGCATCAAGATATCCGTAGAGGCCGCGCAGCGGCAGCGATCCGCTTGCAACCATCATGAATGCTGCGGCAAAGAATGCCGCCGCAACCGGTACGCCGCCAAAAGCTGTCGCACCCATGGTCGCGACGAGGATCAGCACCGGAATCAGCCCGTTGCGGACACTGCCGAGCTTCACATCGCGTTCCACCAAAGGCAGGCAGCCCCATTCCCGCAGCATATCGGGCAGACGCTGCAAGTCGCCTTGAAGCACCAGCACGTCACCGTTGCGGATCTTGATTTCACCCAGACGCTCGACAAACCGCTTGTCTCGGCGGCTGACAGCCAGCAGGTTGAGGCCCGTATTCTCAAACAGCGACAGATCCTTGGCACTCAGGCCAATCAGCCGCGAGTGTTCTCCAACGATCGCTTCCACCGCGCTGACGTCCTTCGCCCGGTCCTTTTCGGGAGTCCGGTCGGACAGCTGCAGTTTTCCCTCACTAACGATCTTGTTGAGGGCGCCCTGCTCTCCCTCAATGATCAGGACATCGCCTTCCTTGAGAATCGTATCGGGCAGGGGAGTGCGTTTCCGGTCATTGTTGCTGATGATCGCGGTTACCATTGCATCGCCATGTGCCGGCTTTTGCAGCCAGCTGATCGATCGGCCGACCGCAGACGATTGTGCAGTCAGGCTCGCCTCGGTGGTGTAGTTCTTGATCTTCACGGCCTCGTCCATCGAGGCCTCCTCCTTCACCCGTTCAGGAAGCAACCTGTAGCAAACGGCAAGAAAGATAATCCCGGTCACGGTCAGGGCCGCGCCCACGGGCGTGTAATCGAACATCGTGAACGGCGTCCCGGTAATTTCCTCGCGCACCCGCGAAACGATGATGTTGGGCGACGTGCCAATCTGCGTCATCAACCCGCCCAACAGCGAGGCAAACGACATCGGCATCAGGAACATCGAGGGAGAGACCCGGGATTTTCGCGCCATGTGGATGGCCACCGGGATCATGATCGCGAGCGCCCCGATATTCTTGATGAAGGCGGAAAGCACCGCAACGATGACCACCAGAATGACAAGCTGCATCCGGGGAGACCGCTTCTCAGGGGAAAGGTGCCGCAGCGCCACATCCATGATGCCAGACCGCGATATCGCCGCACTAACGACCAGAGCGCTGCCGACAATAATGACGATATCATCGGAAAAACCAGAAAATGCGTCTTTGGCCGGAACGATGCCGACGAGAACAGCGGCCAGCAGAGACCCTGCCGCAACGATGTCATAGCGATACCGCCCCCACACGAATGCAGCCATCATCAACGCAATGATGAGAAGGGAAAGCCATTGGTCTGTTTGCATGAATGTATCCTGATGGGCGCAGATAAACGCTCAAGACCGCATTTTGATGCATGCGGTCAAAACAAATTTTCTGTATTTCACATTGTCGGCTATCCGTTTTCATCCGGCCGGTAGTGTACGTCACGTTATTGCCGAAAACGGGTAAAGGACGAGCCCCTTTCTTTCCACATGAAACGGAAAAACAGAACGCCCATTCAATGGAAGACATTGGAGTCGGCCGGATGCCCTGGCTGCAGCTGCGGGCGAAAGAGGATGTCCGCCATTGCGTTTTCTTCCTGTCTGCTTCAGGCCGCGCTTTTCGTCGGAGGGGCCGCCTCCACGCGGCATACCGGGACATTTTCGCGCGCCCCCTTTCATCACCACCAGCGCTATGCCAAATTGGCCCCATGAGATTCATGTCGATCATCCATCGGGCTCTGCTCTTATCCGCGCTGCTCGGGATCATCCTTGGTCCCGTCACAATCGGCGTGGCCAGTAGCGCCATGGCGTCGTCAGTTTCGACGCATATGACAGCGATGGATATGGCGGAAGACATGTGCTGCGGCCCCGACGAGACGTCGGGCTGCGGTGGCGTAGCTTGTCCGCTGGCGGTGCTTTGCGCCACGGCCTTTGTCGGCCATGCAGTGGACGAACAGGCGGCGCTCCTCAATCCGGTCTGGACCGCCCATCAATTTTTGCGCGCGCGATATCCGCTCCTTACATCGACGCAGGTCGATCCGCCGGCACGGCCTCCCAGGGCCTGATCCCACATCATAGAAGCACGCCAGCACGGTCGCTCAAACGGGCACCGGGCCGGGATCGTGCACGGGCACATGCCGACCGAAGACGGCCTCGTCAAAGGGCGGCGTTTATCCGGAGCGACGGTGTCAGCCACCGGCAACAAGCTGACAAAACATTGGAATACACGACGTGAAGGAACAACGGCATGAACATGGATAGAAGACGCTTTATCTGCACGGGCATCGTCATCGCGGCCACGCTCACGGGTTTGGGGCAAGCCTTTGCCGCACCGGAGACGATGATCGTCTACAAAGACCCGAACTGCGGTTGCTGCCATCTCTGGGCGGAGGCAATGACGGCCGAAGGGTTTAACGTCAAAATTGAGGACCGTGATGATCTGACACCCATCAAAGCGCGTCTCGGGGTCCCGGACAATCTGCAGGGATGCCACACCGCCACAGTGTCCGGTTACTTCCTTGAGGGCCATGTGCCGCTGGAGGCGGTGCGTAAGCTGCTTGATGAAAAGCCGGTCATCGCCGGGTTGGCTGTACCCGGCATGCCGTCCGGGTCGCTGGGCATGGGAGACAATCCGAATGCGGCTTACGACGTCTATGCAGTGGCGAAGGCACCTGGGGGAACACAGAACGTCTTCATGGCAATCACGCCCAAAGGATAAATAGCATTTGCCGTTTTTCGGCAGTTGAGTCCGCTGCTGCCGTCAGGCAGCAGCGGCTTCGCCCAGACTAAGCCTGCGAAGCCGGGAGCGAATTCGAACCAATACTCGGCTTAACGCAAAACCAGCCGCAGCGCCTTTTGCGTCTCTTTCAGCAAAGGCAGATAACGCCTCACCATTTCAGCGGCGGGCACATGGGCGGCCGGCGCGCCAATGTTGATGGCCGCAACCACCCGGCCACGGTCGTTTTCGATCGGTACTGCGATGGAACATAGCCCCAGTTCCAGCTCCTGGTCGATCACGGCGCACCCCTCGGCACGGATATTCCGGAGTTCCTCCATCAGGATCTCCGGGTCTGTTTTCGTCAGCCGCGTATTCGCCTTCAGTTCGGAGCGGTCCAGAATGCCGCGCGCCTCGGCCTCCGGCAAGGCGGCCAGCAGAACCCGCCCCATCGACGCGCAATAAGCGGGTAGGCGCGAGCCGGGCGACAGGTTGATCGACATCACCCGTTTCTGCGAGGCGCGGGCGATATAGACCACTTCCGTCCCATCGAGAACGGACGCCGAGGCGCTTTGCCCGGCCTTTTCCGAGAGCTGATCGAGATATGGCTGAATGATTAAGGGCAGGGGCGTTGCCGACAGATAGGCATGGCCAAGCCGCAGCACCTTCGGTGTCAGCGTAAAAAATTTGCCGTCATAGTCAGCGTAACCGAGATCGGCGAGCGTCAACAGGCAGCGCCTGACCGTTGCCCGGTCGAGCGCCGTCAGCTTGGCCGCCTCGGCGATGGTGAGTTTCGGCCGCGTTTCTCCGAAAGCTTCGATGACTTTGAGGCCGCGCGCAAAGCCGCTGACAAAATCCGATTCCCGCATGCCAAAGCTCCCGCAACTCAATCCATATTGTGCGTTATACGAACAAAAATTAAATAACGCACGAAATATTTGACGCTATACGGATTCGAGTGCTTATTTGCGCCATCTGTGATGACAGCTCAGGAGGAGAATGCCTTGGCACGACTGATTTCGCTGGCGGAAGCCATTTCCGAGTACGTGAATGATGGCGATACCGTCGCCATGGAGGGTTTCACCCACCTGATCCCCTATGCCGCCGGTCATGAAGTGATCCGGCAGGGCAAGAAGGATCTTTTCCTGATCCGCATGACGCCGGACATTCTCTACGACCAGCTGATCGGCACTGGCGCTGCACGCGGGATGAAATTCTCCTGGGGCGGCAATCCCGGCGTCGGCTCGCTGCACCGTTTCCGCGATGCCGTTGAAAACCAGTGGCCGCGGCCGCTGGAGATCGAGGAGCACTCCCACGCCGCCATGGCCAACGCCTATGAGGCAGGCGCTGCCAACCTGCCATTTGCGATGCTGCGCGGTTACATCGGTGCAGATCTGACGAAAGTGAACGCGAACATCAAACAGGTCACATGCCCCTTCACCGGCGAAGTGCTGGCGGCCGTTCCGGCCATCCGCCCGGATGTGACAATCATCCATGCGCTGCGGGCCGACCGGAAGGGCAACGTGCTGCTCGAAGGTATCGTCGGCGTTCAGAAGGAAGCGGTGCTTGGTGCCAAGCGTTCGATTGTCACGGTCGAGGAGATCGTCGATGAACTCAACCCTCCATCTCCGAACTCTGTCGTCCTGCCGTCCTGGGCGGTGACTGCGGTCGTCGAAGTGCCGGGCGGGGCCTTCCCGTCCTATGCGCAAGGCTATTATCCGCGCTCCAACGCCTTCTACATCGCCTGGGATGAGATCGCCCGCGACCGCGATACCTTCCAGGCCTGGATCGAAGAGAACATCATGAAGTCCGGGCCGGAAGACTTTGCCAGGCATGCGAAGAAGGCAGCGTGAGGAGACAACGATGAGTGATTTCACCCCCACCGAAATGATGACCATTGCCGCCGCGCGCGCGCTCACCAATGACGACGTCTGTTTTGTCGGCATCGGCGCACCGTCCGCCGCCTGCAATGTCGCACGTCTCACCCATGCGCCTGACATCACGCTAATCTACGAAAGTGGCACGGTGGGTACCAAGCCGGATGTTCTGCCGCTGTCGATCGGTGATGGCGAGCTCTGCGACACCGCACTGTTCACTGTCTCGGTACCGGAGATGTTCCGTTACTGGCTACAGGGCGGCCGCATCACCACCGGATTTCTCGGCGGCGCTCAGATCGACAAGTTCGCCAACCTCAACACCACGGTCGTCGGCCCCTATGACCATCCGAAAGTCCGCCTGCCGGGCGGCGGTGGCGCGCCGGAGATCGCCAGCAATTGCGGCCAAATCTTCATCACCATGGCGCTCTCCAAGCGCGGCTTCGTCGACAAGCTCAACTTCATCACGTCCATGGGCCATGGCGAAGGCGGCAACCACCGCGAACGGCTGGGCATGAAGACCAAGGGCCCGACCCGCGTCATCACCGACCTGTGCATTCTTGAGCCGGATCCGGTCACCAAGGAGCTGACCGTCGTTTCGATCCATAAGGGCGTCACCCGCGAGCAGGTTGCCGAGAACTGCGGCTGGCCGATCAAGTTCGCCGAAACGGTGATTGATACACCGGTTCCGACGAACATTGAGCTTCAGACCTTGCGCGACATCAACGCCCGCACCAAGAAAGCCCATCAGGGCAACAAGGAAGCCGCATAAATGACTGAGGCCTATATCTGCGATTATATCCGCACCCCGATTGGCCGCTTCGGCGGCGCGTTGTCCTCCGTCCGCGCCGATGATCTTGGAGCCATCCCGCTCAAGGCGCTGATGCAGCGCAATGTCGGCGTCGATTGGCAGGCGGTCGATGACGTCATTTTCGGCTGTGCCAATCAGGCGGGCGAGGACAATCGCAACGTCGCGCGCATGTCACTGCTCCTTGCCGGACTGCCGTTAGAGGTTTCGGGCACGACCATCAACCGGCTCTGCGGCTCCGGCATGGATGCCGTGATCGCGGCCGCCCGCGCCATCCGCGCCGGTGAGGCCGATCTGATGATAGCCGGCGGCGTCGAAAGCATGTCGCGTGCGCCCTTCGTGATGCCCAAGGCCGAAAGCGCCTTTTCGCGTGCAGCGGAAATCCACGACACGACGATCGGCTGGCGCTTCATCAACCCACTGATGAAGAAGCAATACGGCGTCGATTCCATGCCTGAAACAGGCGAAAACGTCGCCGAGGATTACAAGGTCAATCGTCAGGATCAGGACGCCTTCGCCGTCCGTTCGCAAAACAAGGCCGCAGCGGCGCAAGAGAATGGGCGGTTGGGTCAGGAGATCACATCCGTAACCATTCCGCAGCGCAAAGGCGAGCCGATCGTCGTCGACCGGGATGAACATCCGCGCACCACGACGATCGAGACGCTCGCCAAGCTCGGCACACCGTTCAAGAAGGAAGGCGGCACCGTTACCGCGGGCAATGCCTCCGGCGTCAACGATGGCGCCTCGGCGTTGATCATTGCGTCGGAAGCCGGAGTGAAGAAACACGGTCTGACGCCGCTCGCCCGCATCATGGGTGGCGCTGCAGCGGGCGTGCCGCCGCGCATCATGGGCATCGGCCCCGTGCCGGCTTCAAGAAAGCTGATGGCTCGGCTTGGTCTGACGCAGGACCAGTTCGATGTGATCGAACTCAACGAGGCCTTTGCAAGCCAGGGCCTTGCCGTCCTGCGCCAGCTCGGCATTGCCGACGATGACCCACGCGTCAACCGCAACGGCGGTGCCATCGCGCTTGGCCACCCGCTCGGCATGTCCGGCGCCCGCATCACCGGCACCGCAGCACTCGAACTCAAACTCACCGGCTGCCGTTATTCGCTTTCGACGATGTGCATCGGCGTCGGGCAGGGGATCGCGATCGCGCTGGAACGTGCCTGAGGGTGGAGAGGTTGGTGAAGCGTGAGGCATTCCAGAAGTTGCTCGCAAAAGGACTTCTTGTCGTCATAGGGGATTCGTATATACTTCTTTGTATATATTGTCCGTGGAGATACCAATGACCCAGCGTGCAAAAGTATTCCAATCGGGAAACTCGCAGGCGGTGCGGCTACCGAAAGAATTCCGCTTCGACGTCGATGAGCTTGAAATCACGCGCGAAGGTGATGCCGTCATCCTACGACCGTCGGTAAAAAACAAAGAAACCTGGAGTGGTTTGAAGGCCGCAATAGCCCGTGGGTTCAGCGACGACTTCATGGTAGACGGCCGCCAGCAACCTGAGATCAAAGATAATCCTGCCCTGGGAAATCTCTTCCGATAATGCGCTATCTTCTTGATACCAATGCTCTCATTGGCCTCATCGGTCAAAAGTCCGAGCGGCTGGTCCAACGTGCACTCGCATGCGAGGCTGGTGCCATAGGCCTTTCCACCGTCGTATTGCACGAATTGTACTACGGCGCCTATCGAAGCCAGAGAGTGGACTTCAATCTCGAGAGCATACGTCTTCTGACACAGGACTTTCATCTGGTCGCCTTTGATCGCGATGACGCGCAAATCGCTGGTGACGTAAGGGCAAAGCTCGCCGCTCTCGGAACACCGATCGGCTCCTTCGACACTTTGATTGCAGCGCAAGCAAAGGCCAGAGGGCTGATCTGCGTTACCAACAACACACGTGAGTTCCGGCGTATTGCAGATTTAAAAGTCGAAGACTGGACAGCCGCAGACTGACGCCTCAGTAAGGCAACCCCACGTAATTCTCCGCCAAAGCTGTCCCCGCTGCGCGGGAGTGGGTGAGATAATCCAGTTCCGCTTCCTGAATCTTCTGGTCGAATGCACCGGTGTCCGGAAACCGGTGCAGCATCGTCGTCATCGACCAGGAGAAGCGGACAGCCTTCCACACACGGGAAAGGGCACGGGTGGAATAGGCATCGATGCCGGCAGGTGAACGTTCCCGGTAATACTCGCAGAGGCCCGCATAGAGGTAATGGACATCGCTCGCCGCCAGATTGAGACCCTTGGCGCCCGTCGGAGGCACGATATGGGCGGCGTCGCCGACAAGGAAAAGACTGCCGAATCGCATCGGCTCGGCCACGAAGGAGCGCAGCGGCGCGATCGATTTTTCAAAGGACGGGCCAGTGACCAGTGCCTCCGCATGGTGGGTAGGAAGCCTGCGGCGCAGCTCGTCCCAGAACCGGTCATCGCTCCAATCCTCGATCTTCTCGTCCAGAGCGCATTGCAGGTAGTAGCGGCTGCGGCTTTCCGAGCGCATCGAACAGAGCGCGAAACCGCGTGGGTGGTTGGCGTAGATCAGTTCGTGATTGACC
The DNA here is from genome assembly GCF_033447125.1 of Rhizobium sp. PL01. Lineage (NCBI taxonomy): Bacteria > Pseudomonadati > Pseudomonadota > Alphaproteobacteria > Hyphomicrobiales > Rhizobiaceae > Rhizobium > Rhizobium sp. PL01. The sequence goes on from NZ_JAWQUM010000012.1 coordinate 84,905, forward strand.
GGCGGCACATCGGCGAGCAGACCAAGCCAGCCGAATGGATAGACTTTTTCGAATGTGGTGACCGATTTTTCCGGCACTGACCTGCGGCTGACACCGTGAAAGCCGTCGCATCCAGCGATGAAATCACAATCGATGCGATGCGTGATGCCATCTCGCTCGTAGGTCACATAGGGCGACTCGCCATCATAATCATGCGGACAGACATTCGAAGCATCATAGATCGTCGTGGCTCCGATTGCCTCCCTGTGCTGCATCAGGTCACGCGTCAGCTCGGTCTGGCCGTAGATCATGACACCCTTGCCGCCGGTCAGGTCCTTGAGGTCGATGCGATGATCGCGCCCGTCGAAGGCCAGGGAAAAACCGTTATGGGGCAGGCCCTCGGCGTGCATCCGTGCTCCTGCACCGGCCTTATCCATCAGCCCGACGGTCCCTTGCTCAAGCACCCCCGCACGGACCCGGCCAAGAATATAGTCTTTGTCGACACGATCCAAAATGACGGCCTCGATGCCGGTTTTCGCCAGCAATTGCCCGAGCAGCAGTCCGGACGGACCCGAACCGATAATGACGACCTGCGTGCGCATCTTTTCCTCCCGAAACAGTGCAGTCCAATTGTTGCACCGGTACGGGACTGCCTCCATGGACATTGAACCCAAGAAATTGCACAAATCGAACATTCCGGATTTTTACGGAGCCTAGATGCGCGCAATCCCCACCTACGACCTCTACGGCGAAAAGAACGGCGATTCCCCCGGTTTCTGGTTGCATTGCGAAACGATCCCGTCACGCAGCAGCCTGCATCACTGGGAGATCAGGCTGCATCGCCATGAGCAGTTCTTTCAGATCCTGTACATTGCGGCAGGATCAGGCGATGCGGTTTTTGGCGACGTTGTGGAGGCGATCGCCGCGCCTGCTGTCATCACAATACCGCCCCTTTCCCGTCACGGTTTTCGGTTCTCGAAGGATATTGACGGTTATGTCTTCACGGTGCTGACGAAGCGCTTGAAAACCATGCCGGGCGATCACAGCCAGTTTGGCGCGTGGCTAGGCCTCCCGCGTCTGACGGCGCTGCCGCCGGACCATGCCGACAGCCGTTACATCGCCGATACGCTGCATCGCCTTGCCGCAGAAGCAGCAGCCCGGCGAACAGGACCGGCGGATCTTTGGGAGGCATACCTGACATCCGCACTCAGGCTGACGGCGCGCCTGTCTGCTGCAGGGCAGGGTGACGAAGACGGCGGGACAACGGAAAACGATAGACGGCTGAACCGGCTGACCGGACTGATTCACCAGCATTTCCGCTCGCATAAGCCCGTATCATTCTATGCGACTGCTCTCGGTATTTCCCCGACACATCTCAACCGAATCGTCAAACAGCTGACCGGCAGCAGCACCCAAACACTGATCAACGGCAAGCTGATCGACGAAGCTCAGCGCGAACTGTTGTTTACGCAAATCCCGGTACAGGAAATCGGCTTCCGGCTCGGGTTTATCGATCCGGCTTATTTTTCCCGTTTTTTCCTGGCGCGAGCAGGTCTCTCACCGCGGCAATGGCGCCGTAGACAGGGTCGGGAAGACTGAACCATGGGCGCTCTGCGCACTTGCAACCGCCGATCGTTGTCTGCTGGACCTTGGCAAGGAACCAGCCAGCATATCGGATTGTCGTAATCAACGCAGAGCGCATGGACTGCCGCAAGTTTGCCGGATAGAAATCTGCGCGACAGGCACAGCACGCTGCCGTCTAAAATGGCATCAGAGTTTTCGGAGACCGCATGAGCAAGGCCCCATCGACGCTTCAGACCGTAAGCACTCCGGCCGTTCTGGTCGATCTTGACATCGCCCAGCGCAATATCGACCGTTTCCAGGCCTATGCCAACGCACATGGATTGAAGGTTCGCCCGCACATCAAAACGCATAAGCTGCCGGCGGTGGCCGAGATGCAGTTGCGGGCAGGGGCCATCGGCGTGACTTGCCAGAAGGTGTCCGAAGCGGAGGCGATGGTTGCGGCCAGCCCGGAGATCCGGGACGTTCTCATCACCTACAATATCCTCGGCGTCGAGAAGCTGAGCCATCTCACGGCTCTTGCTGGAAAAGTAAGGCTAAGCGTCGTTGCCGACAACGAAACCGTCATCGACGGCCTCTCAATGGCTTTCGCCTCGGAACCGGCGCCGCTGCGCGTGCTGGTGGAGTGCAATACCGGAGCTGACCGCTGCGGCGTGCCGACCCCGGAAGCAGCAGCAGCCCTCGCACAACGGATCGCCAAGGCGCCCGGTCTCGTGTTTGGCGGACTGATGACCTATCCGCCGGCAAATGATGCGGCCGCTGTCGAATCCTTCATGAACCGTGCCAAGGCTTTCATCGAAGCGGCAGGCATCAAGGTTCCGGTGATCACGTCGGGCGGCACACCGTCGATGATGGAGGCGGCCAAGGCACCGGTGACAACCGAATACCGGCCAGGAACCTATGTTTATAACGACCGCTCGCTCGTCTCGCGTGGAGCCTGCACATGGGACGACTGCGCCCTCACCGTCCTTGCGACTGTCGTTTCAGTCCCCGCCGCCAATCGCGCCATCGTCGATGCGGGCTCGAAGGCGCTGACCTCCGACCTGCTCGGCTTGTCCGGATACGGCCATGTGCTCGGCCGCAACGACATTGCCATCGACCAGCTCTCGGAAGAACATGGCCGCCTCGTCAGCGAAGGCCCGATCAATTTGAAGGTTGGCGACAGGCTGCGGATCGTGCCCAATCACGCCTGCGTCGTCACCAATCTGGTCGATGCGGTTAGTATCATCGAGCAGGGCGAGATTTCAGCCGTCTGGCCCGTTGTTGCACGCGGCCGGATTGTTTGATGATCGCATCCGAGGTGGGGGGCGGGTCTTACACCGGCGCATTGAAAACAGCTTCGATAGGGTGATCGTCCGGATCGATGACGACGGCTGCATAATCGTTTGGGCCATAGCCCGCGCGCAGGCCAGGCTCACCATTGTCGCGGCCGCCGTTTTCCAGCGCCGCTCTGTGGAAATCATCGACCGCCTGACGGCTCGGCGATGCCAAGGCCAAATTGAACCCCGGACCGGGTGGGCGCTGCCCGTCTGGTCGCAGCTTGATCGCCAGCTTGTCACCAACATCAGCAATCCCGCAGCCAATCGCCTGATCGGGATCGCCGGCAACAAGATCCTCCCAGACACGGACATAGCCGAGCGGCGCGAGAGCCGCATCGTAAAATGCGGCCGCGCGTTCCATATCGGATATCCCGAACGAAATATGATGGAGCATGTGTGCGGGAGCTTGCGGCGTTTACAGTTTTCCGGTCAAAATCTTTTATGTCGCAGATGGCGACGATCGATACCGCGTCGATATGTTGCAAGGCGGAGATCCGCAATCCCATTCTTCACAGCTTACACTGCGGCCCGACCCATCGCAGGCTTGCAAGCTGCAAAAAGCCGCGTTCCCAACGACGATCTGCTTTGTGGGGTGGGTGAGCCGGGCGGCCGAAAATATATTTGACGCTCGGCTCACCAATGTCGCGAAGGGAAGGGCGATAGGCCTTTTCTCAATTCAGTATGGTGAAGTTCAACTGGGGCAGTCACGTGCAGAACCGCGCCACGCTCGGAATTCTCTTTCTTAGTCTCGGCATCCTCGTCTTCTCGCTTCAGGATGCGGTTATCAAGGCGGTATCGGGCGATTATGCGCTAACGCAGGTCGTTTCGTTCCGGTGTCTCGTCTCCGTGCCCATCCTGCTGCTGCTCGTGCATTTCGAGGGGGGCACAGGTACGCTTTTCACGCGCGAATTCTGGCCGTTGATCTGGCGCGCCGCTCTGCTGTTAGTCGGCTACACCACCTATTACATGGCTTTTCCCGCGCTGCCGTTGGCCGATGCCGTCGCACTCTATTTTACCGTGCCGCTGTTCATGCTCGCTTTGGCGCCTTTCATCCTTGGCGAAACCGTCGGCTGGCGGCGCATCACGGCCGTCTTCGTCGGGTTCATCGGCGTCGTAATCATGCTCAGACCCGGGGCAGGGCTTTTCGAACCTGCAGCACTGCTGTCGCTGTCGTCAGCCATCACCTATGCGCTGGCCATGCTGATGGCCCGTAAGATGGGGACCGGGACGACGGCTTCCGTGATGGCTTTCTACCAGAATGGCGTCTATCTCGCAGGTGCGCTGGCGATCGCCGGGTTCTTTCATCTGACCGGCATTCACCAGGCGAACCACAAGTCGATTGAGTTCCTGATCCGCCCCTGGGTCTGGCCGACGCCGACAGATGCGTTGCTGATGGGCTCATGCGGCGTGATCGCCGCAATCGCCATGACCTTGCTCACCCATGCCTACCGGATCGCCAAGGCAAGCGTCGTCGCTTCGTTCGAATATACCGGCATGCTCTGGGCGCCGCTGTGGGGCTTCCTGTTCTTCGGCGAAATCCCCTATCTCACGACTATCGCCGGCGCCTGCCTGATCGTCATCGCCGGTCTTTTCGCGCTCTCATCGCCAGCAGCTCAAGAAAACACGGTGGAAGCCGGATAGCCCAGCCGCACGGTGAGGTTGGGCAAGAACACCCATCGGCAAATATTCAGCGCTGCAGCATGCCCCGCAAAGCCGGGATCACGATGCCGTCAGACGCACCGGGCGGAACGCTGGAAATTCTTCTGCACCAACATCTCAAGCACTTGCTATCGACCCGCGCAGAGTTTCTGCTCAAGACTTTCTCCCAGAGCTTGTCTCGCCTCCGAACCCCCGACTGCTTGGCTTACGACAAGCTATCCCCTAAGCTTACATTCTGACCATGGACAGTGGCAGCTATCCGCTGAAACATTCAGCCAACGCTGGCCTGTTTTTCTCTCCCGTTGACAACGGCGGCTTCAGTGACCGGACAGAACCAGTGTTTGCACAGGCAAAAGCACGGCCTGCATTCGCAGGATCATGGCATGCACAAGCCCGACCGCATCCACCATATGCAGGAAGGCCCAACGTAGAGCGCCGATGTTCTTGTCTGCGAGCGCGTCGTGGTTGTTTGTATATGCATTGGCAATGCAGCTGCTTCCCGGCGGAATTCCCTCCAGCTGTCCAGGATAGAGCGGCTCCAGAAAGACGGTGAGGGTTCCAGGCTTGCTCATTTGGGCCACATCGATAAGCTGATCCGTCGGCCGCAATTGGCCGGCTGCAATGACATCTTGGACGGCGGTTACCACCATCGGAATGATGGTGAAGGGTCGGCCGATACAGGTCGCCTCGGCAATCATCCCCGGCTTCAGAACTTGTGCCTCGATCTGCCCGAACCCCGCTATGAGAGCCACCCTACCTGCCTCGCTGGGCACCAAGATGCCAGCAGGACGCAGCATCGAATTGACAATGTCGCCAGGGCGCAACGTAAATTGCTGGACCGAGCCTGAAACGCCCGCCTTGACAACGGTCTTGTCCAGCTCAACCTGCGCTTGGGCCACCGCAGCTTCAGCGCTCGCTTTTTGAGCGGGGAACAGGGTAGAAAGCTGCGTCTCCAAGGTCTTTCTCTTGGCTAATGCTGAATCCACAGCGCCCTGACGACTGTCGATGGATGTCTTCAAACGTTCGACTTCCCGCCTGGAAACAGCATCACTTTTCAAGAGCTGCGCCTTCATTTCGTATTCGTCCACGGCCATCTGATAGGCGCCCTGCGCCTCCCGGATTTGTCCATTTGCGCCAGCAAGTTCGGTTTGAGCTACTTCCGTCTCAGCAACGACTTCCGCGATGCGGCGGCGGGAGGTCTCAAGGGCCGCCTCCTGCTCGGAACCGTCCATCCGGAACAGCGGTGTACCTATCTCGACCTTCTGATTGATACCGATATAGACCTCTTCAACGCGGCCCACCGTTTCGGGTAGAATTGTCACGGTTCTAAACACCGCCGTGACGCTCTTCGTCGTGGGGTGAAAATAGAAAATCATCGTAATCAGCAAAACGGTCAATAACAGGCACGCGGTGATACCCCACCGCAGTTCATACCACACGCTGTAAAGGGTAATTTCGCGCCCGATCCGTTTTCCCTGGGCATATCGGCGGATGAGATAGTCGGGGAGGATCGTCAGCATTGAACAGAGCATCAATTCAAACATGGTTCAAATACCCCCACCATGTGCGTCCGTCTTGGCCGCAGGGTCGATTGCGTTGACTGGCTCTTCAATGATTAACGCCGGATCTCCTGTTGCAGCGGCATCACGCCCGGAAAGCTTCGCCAGCGACTGCGCTATTGAATAGAGCGGAGATGAGAAATCGGGTATCTGAATGAAGGCCAACAAAAGACCAGCGATCCAGAAGAGATGATTGTGCGTGAACAGCGAGATCAGTGCCAGGATCGCCACGATCTCCATCTGCACCTTGCTGGTCCGGTGCGCCCTGCGCTCGGGAATGGAATGAAGCTGAAAGTACAGGTTCCCCACGACGAGGACGGCGATCAGCAGAAAAACCACGACCCCATTGAAGAGGTAGTCAGTTTGTCCAGGCTGCGTGATGAAAACAGGTAAGTGTTCGATAGCGGCTGGATGAATCGGTTCGGCCACTTATATCCTCCCTGGCGGAGCACAGTTGCGGTTCGGCTACATAAACGGGAAAAATACTGTTTTACCTGGCGAAGAACCCGCCGAGATGAGTAAATCTTCCGCGTTTTATGCAGCGTATATTACGAACAGTTGAGCTGTCTACCAAGCTGTCTGGATATATTTCCGACGAACTGCTGAGCCCTTGTTATTTGGTGCGCCATCTGTTTCGCACTTCAGAAAACACCAGTGCATCGCCAACAAAGCCGAAAATGGCAGAGTGACGAAATGAAGGGCGATTCACTCTTCCCGACAATCAACTTCTCGACGCTTTGACATGCTGCGGGCGACGGCTGTCCGACCACAAGCTGTGTTAAGCGGCCAGCCGGCTTGTCGTGATACGGCCGACTGAGAAGGAAGGTCACCTAGCGTGCGGCTGCACTATGGACAAATGCACGGATTGCATAGATGCTGAATCAATCTGGTGAAACTCTCAGTTTGAAGTAAGGGAAACTGCCATGAAGAAGTTTGTCGCTGCGGTTGGAATAATTGTTGCCCTAACGTCTTGCACGGCGACAGAACGAGGGACTGCAATCGGAGCAGGCTCCGGAGCGATAATTGGCGGCGTTGTCAGCAATAGCTGGGGTGGCGCAGCTATTGGCGCCGTGGCTGGTGGAGTTGTAGGCAACCTTATCGGCCGTTCCCACGAGCGCCAAGGCTACTGCGTCTATCGTGATCGCAACGGTCGGCGCTTCGAGGCGCGCTGCCGATAACGAACTGTCCATCCTCTTAAGGCTTGTTGCGAGCTGCGCCCAGAGGACGCTGAGACTATCGTCGATGACTTAGAGCGGTTGCATTTGCATGACGCCACCTCTCTGTCGTCGACCTGATAGCTGCGCGGCCGGCCGGCAAGTCCGGCTTAGAAGATCCCTTCCGAACTTGTTGTTTCTTTTCCCCACCTTGCAATCCTCGCAGGGAGTGGAAATGAGAACCGAGAAGCCTTGCTTCAGGCAACCATTGCGATCCATACGCCCGTGACTCGCGGAAGGATCGAGACAGAAGCGCAGCCGGGATTACCTGCCATCTCCCAAACAATCCGCCATGAAATCCATGGACCATGTTCGGGACTGCAGGCACGATCAAGGCATACGGTTGTCCCACGTCAAGCGCCTGCTTGGCTTGATCCTGAGGTTCAACACAACACCTCTGAGCAAACGATCATTGTCACTGCGATCGATTAATGTACGCGCCGATTGAGACAATTTTTACTTGGCTGAGTGCCCGCTCGATCTCAACTGCAAGGCCATCAACCAGTTCGGTGAACTCGCGTCGCCGATCGTCGCGGATGTCGCTCGGCATCTGTTCGACCGCCAGCAGAGCCTGTTCAACGCATGCCAGGTCGTCGCACATAGTTCGAAAATTCTCATTTCTCTCTATGAGGGTCCGCATCTGGGCCGCATGTGTTGGAAACCGCCGGAGCACTGCAGCTAGGCCCTCATCCCCCGAGTTAAAGCTGGTTCGCTCCTTCATTGCCAACCTCCAGTCTGACGACACCATTCCGGTGTTGCGAACCATCACAATAGGATGTTGCGGGCAAAGCTTAACGTAACATACTTGAGACTACGCGTGTTCATGGAACCCGCGTAGGAAAACGCGTTTGGCCGCCTTGGTAATTGAGGTGTTTGCAAGAGCTTATGTCCGTTCGACCGATAGAGGCTACGTGATGCTACAGGCTCCCGCTTTGAAAGCACGCTAAGATGGGAGCAGTTGCTGCTCGCAATCGATTTTATAGGAATACCGAAATTTAACGTCCAAAGCGTCACCCATGTTCCTGGGCGATTTTCCCGGGTTTTCTTTTCCTTGTCGTGATGACACTCTTTTACGACGTCATCCCCATCCGCGATATTCGGCGCCTCTTGGTATCGTCGCGAAACTATCCAAGACAGGAGGCGGCGCGGTGTTTGCAACGGCCGGTCTGATCGAGCGCATTGGCCTTTGGATATCGACGACGCCCTCCATAGTTTACGTGCTTGCGGCACGGGAAGGCTGAGTAGTTCGACACAATTAACATGAAGTCCTGATGTGGGAGGCACGACAATGGGAAAGAAACAGAACGATAAGAGCGAATCCGCATCGTCTGAGGAAAGTGGCGATAAAAAAGTGCGCGACTACGATAAGCAGATGGAGAAACTTGTAATCGAGCTTGCCCATCTGCAGGCATGGGTGAAAAAGACCAGCGCGCGTGTTGTCATCATTTTCGAGGGCCGCGATGCGGCCGGCAAGGGCGGCATCATCAAGCGCATTACAGAGCGCGTCAGTCCGCGTGTCTTTCGCGTTATCGCACTGCCGGCGCCGAGTGATCGCGAAAAAAACCAGATGTACATGCAGCGCTACATCGCCCACCTGCCCGCTGGCGGCGAGGTCGTGATTTTTGATCGCAGCTGGTACAACAGGGCGGGTGTCGACAGGGTCATGGGGTTTTGCAGTGAAAAGAAGGCGCGCCGTTTTCTGGAACTCGCGCCACGTTTCGAGGCGGCAATCGTCGAGAGCGGCACGATTATCCTCAAATACTTCCTCACCGTCAGTGACGAAGAGCAGGAGCGCCGCTTCCAGCGCCGTATCGACGATCCGGTGCGGCAATGGAAGCTGAGCCCCATGGACGTCACGTCCTATCAGAAATGGTGGGATTATTCGCGCGCCTATGACGACATGTTGCGTATGACGGACAGCGAGCATGCGCCTTGGTGGGTCGTTCCCTCCGACGATAAAAAGCGTGCACGTATCAACTGCATATCGCATATCCTGCAGTCCATTCCCTATGAGCGCGTGAAGTTTGATCCACCGGATCTTGGAAAACGCCAGAAGCGGCCGGCCGACTACACAGAGGATACAAGCTCGCGTCGAACCGTGCCGGATGTCACCTGATCGAAGGTCACTTTCTGTGGCGCCGCTGCGCCGGCACGTTGGCGGTCGTCTCACCACCGGCGAAGGGCTGTGCACCGATGGCTGCTGCCACATCATTGACTGATGGCGTCACGCACGCGAAGTTACATGTATCTACAGGTGGAATACTACCATTCGCCGGGATGAAAGCGCAGGATCGGCCCGCGGGTTGATCTTTCTGACTGCCGTCGCCTGGTCGTTGGAGCCCATACTGGCTCCGTTCCGGGTGGTGTTTCAACTCTGTCCATAGCTGAGCGGCATCTTCGGTGCGGCCGAACGTGAGGATTCAAGTGATGAAATTCCGCGGACTTTCGATATATTCACGCTCTTTGTCGGCCACCCTTCTGGCGTTGGCGATTGGCTTGGCGGGTGGTGCAACAGGTCCTGTCCAAGCGCAGCAGCAGGCCTCCCCAGCAGCTGCGAGCGGCGGCCAGACGGATGAAACGCCGGATCTGCTGACCGAGGACGAACTCGAGGTGCTGGTAGCGCGCATCGCGCTTTATCCCGATGAACTGGTGGCGTTGATCTCTTCCGCTTCGCTCTTTCCGCTGCAGATCATCGAGGCGCAACGTTTCCTCGATCAGAAAAAGAAGGACAAGGACGCCAAGCCCAAGGACAGCTGGGACGACAGCGTCATCTCGGTGCTCAATTATCCAGAAATCGTCAGGATGATGAGCGACGACCTTGACTGGACGCAGGCACTCGGCAGCGCTCTTGCCTATCAGCAGAAGGACGTGCTGATGGCGATCCAGAACCTCCGCGACAAAGCGGTAGCCAGCGGTGTCATCAAGACGGACGAAAAGGTGAAGGTCGAAACGCAGGGCGAGAACGTCATTATCCGGGCGGCAGACCCGGAAAAGATCTACGTTCCGAAATACGAGCCGGAAATGCTCTATGAGCCTGGCTACGTGCAGGCGCCGATCGCCTACTACGACGAGCCCTATCAGAGCTACTATTATCCATCGGCACCCTATTTTGCAGCGGCCATAACCGGCGCCGCGATCTGGGCATCCGTGGTCGATTGGGGCGATGGGGGTGTCTGGGGCGGCCGCTGGAATGGCGATGTCGATATCGATTGCAACAAATGCTTCAACAACATCGATATCGACCGCAACAAGTTCAAGATGGGCGACGTCGACTGGAAAAATGTTGACCGGTCGAAGATCAACTTCGACAAGAACCAGATCGCCAATATCGACCGCAGCAAATTCACCAACGACTTCAAATCGAATCGCGGCAACAACATCGCCAACCGCGCCAAGGATGTTCGCGGCAATGGTGGCGACCGCGTGACCAACAGGCCCAAGGTGACGGTGGATGACGTTCGCAAGAGCAAGGTCGATGCCAACCGTCAACGCGCGGACCGCGACCGGGCAGCCAATGCCAACCGCAACGCTGGTAACAACGTAGGTCAGGCTGCGGCAGCACGAAAGGACGGTGGCAATGCGGCCGCCAACCGGCCCGCAGCTGGCAACAACAAGGTTTCCAACAAGCCGAACAACGCCAACCGCAAGGTTAATAAACCGAAACCGGGTGGGCAGGCCAACAACAGGTCCGGTAATCGCTCTGCGGTCGGAAACGTTAGCAACAAGCGCCAAACGCAGGCGTCTTCGAACCGCGGCCGCCAATCGATGAACGGAGGCGGGCAGCGCCGGCCGCAGTCGATGGGCGGCAATCGCGGCGGCGGCGGGCGTCAGATTCATCGTGGTGGCGGTGGCGGGCGCGGCGGTGGACGTGGTCGATAACACAGAGGTGGTCAGGAGTTAACGATGATGAAAACTGCACGTGAAGGACTGATGTTCGCCGCTTTCGGGGCGCTGCTTCTCAGCGGAACAGTGTTGACGGGGCCAGCTTTTGCTGCGGATCAGGACAAGGATCCGCCACTCGAGGAGTATATGTCGGCGGACAGCCCGCCCGAATTCGATACGCCCGAACAGGCGGTCGAGGCTTTCAAAACGACCGTCACCGGTGGCGATTTTGACAAGTTGGCGCAACTGCTCGGACTGGATGCGGCGAAAGCCAAGGCGAGTGACGGCGCGACCGATAACTTTGCTGCGATCGAAACCGGCGTGAAAGAAAAGGTTGTCCTCGAGGACCAGGATAAGGCGAAGGTACTGGAGATCGGAAACCAGCTTTGGCCCTTGCCATTCCCTCTGGTAAAGACGGAAGGCGGAAAATGGGTGTTCGACACCTATGCCGGACTTGAAGAAATCGCAAACCGTCGCGTTGGTGAAAACGAAATTTCGACCATCGATACAGTACGGGCCTATGTCGACGCGCAAGAAGATTACGCCTCTGAAGATCGCGACGGCGACGGCGTGCTGGAATATGCGCAGAAGCTGATCAGCAGCGATCGGACACATGATGGGCTCTACTGGCCATCCGAGCAGGGGGATGGCGATGAAAGTCCCGCCGGTCCGGCCCTGGTCGATGGCAATGCTCTTGAAAAGGCCAAGGCGGGTCTGGGCTATAACGGCTACCGCTACCGGATCCTCACCGGCCAGGGGGAGAATGTTGCCGGTGGCAAGTTCGATTATATCATCAATGGCAACATGATCGCGGGTTTTGGATTGGTCGCCTGGCCCGTGAAATACGGCTTCACCGGCGTCAAAACATTTGTCGTCAACAAAGCCGGTGTTGTTTACGAGGCGGATCTTGGAGATCACACCTCCGGCGTGGCCGAGAAGATCCGTACATTCAATCCCGGAGACAAGTGGAGCGTCGTCAGCGAGTAATCAGGAGTAAAATTTCAATATAAATGGCGTTGCGTCGCTCCTTTTTGTTGCGTACACTCCCGAAGAATACCTAGGCGTGCCGATATGTACCTTTTTAGCGATGCGTAAGGTGGGGGCCTGACGATGGGTTTTGTGCGTCCGGATACGGCTTCGGTGGATGATTTTGCTCCGCCCTTGGACCAGGATATACGTGATCAGCTTGAGAGAATCCGGGCCAGTCCGGCATTCGACGCTCCCGGCCGTGCTCAAAAATTTCTGTGTTACGTGGTCGAAGAAGCTTTGCAGGGCCGTGCGGACCGCATCAAAGCCTATTCAATTGCGCTCGAGGTCTTTGGTCGCAATGAGACGTTTGATGCCCAGAACGATCCTGTCGTCCGCATAGAGGCAGGCCGGGTTCGCCGCGCGCTTGAACATTATTATCTGCTTGCGGGTCAGAGGAATCACGTTCTCATTACAATACCGAAGGGCGGGTATGTTCCAGCTTTCACCCGATTCAATGCGTTGGAGCCAAGAGGCAGTAAGCAGCCAGTGCAGCAGCACTCCGGCTGGTTCAAGACCAGAACGACGGCCTTAGTGTCGCTTTCTACTGCTGCTCTATTCTTGAGTTTCGGTATCTGGGCCATCGTTGACTGGACGGCCTTCCAACAGTCTCCGGCGAAAGAACAGAGTGACGTCGCTTTTACCACGCCGAAAATCCCCAAGGTTATTGTTGCTCCGTTCGAAGACATCACAGGGACACCAAGCTCAGCCGCTCTCGCTCGCGGCCTCACTGATGAAGTGATCTCTCAGATGGCCCGGTTCAAGGAAATCGTGGTCATTGCGGGAAGTTCGCCAACCATTCCCACTGAAGCTGCAGCGAACGGCTCGGCCACGCCGCTCTATGGGCTGGAGGGCAGGATCAGATTAGACCAAGACCGGCTGCGGCTCTCCGCTCGCCTTGTCAACCAGGCCGACGGCGCTATTGTCTGGACGAAAGCCTATGACGCGCAGCTCGGCCAGCGCGAGATTTTCGACGTCGAGACGTTGATGGCGAGCGAAATCGCGACTGCGCTTGCGCAGCCCTATGGGGTTATCTTCCAGGCCAATCCATCAGAAATTGTTGAAACCGCATCGAAGGATGCCAAGGCTTACGCGTGCACGTCATCCTATTACGAATACCGAGCCAACCTGGGCAAGCAAGCGCATGCCCAGGTTCAAAATTGCCTTAAGCAGGTTGTCTTCGAATTTCCCAACTACGCGACAGCTTGGGCACTATTATCGTTCACCTACTTGGACGACCTGCGGTTTGGCTATCGAGCGAAATTGCCTGGGCAACCCTCGATCGACCTCGCCAGACAAGCCGCAGAAAAGGCTGTTGAGCTCGATCCGCGCAATGTGCGTGCCCTTGAGGCCGAAATGCTAGCCCATTTTTTCCGCGGCGATGTCAACAGCGCGCTGGCCATTGGCGAACGCGCGTTTATAATCAATCCCAACGATACCGAATTCGTGGGTGAATACGGTTTGCGTTTGGCTCTATCTGGTCAGTGGGACCGAGGCTGCGGATTAATCTCAAAGAGTATAGAGCGCAGTCCGGGACCGATGGGATATTTCCAGTCGGCCATGGCGATATGCTCTTACATGCAACAAGATTACCAGGCCGCCGAACGCTTGGCCCAGGCTTCAAACCTCCCGGACAATCCAGTCTATCATCTGATCCTTGCCGCCACCTACGGCCAGACAGGGAAACTTGTCCAGGCACAGGTCGAGCGACGGTGGCTAGAGGCCAATGCACCCGAGGTTCTCCAGGACACGCGCAGGGAAGTGGCGATGCGCCTGATGCGCGCGGAAGATCAGGACCATTTTATGGATGGATTACGAAAATCTGGGCTAGCCATATCCCCGACCCCCGCGTCCGGTTTCGAAGGTCCTGTCGCGGAAGTGCACCTTTCCCGGAACTAAAAGCATTTCATGCTTAAATGAAATCGAATTTTCCGAAAGAAATACCGGCCATTCGCCATTGTCATAAGAAACGCCGACCCATTGACTGGGAAGCAGCCTCGCCGTGGCGGAAATTTTATGCCGCTCCGGGATGAGCGAGATGGCCGACAGCTGTATGTTTTTCTTAGACAATAACGCGCTTAAAACTCCTTCAAACTTTCGGAAACCGTGCGTTCAGACGGTGGCGGCAACTGATAAGGGGAGACCTGAACCCGCACCCACGCAACCAGCAAATCATAGAAAACACTGAGAACGATTGGCCCTAGAAAAAGGCCGATCAGGCCATAGGCGATCGTGCCGCCGATCACTCCCATAAAGATCACCAGCATTGGCGTTGAAAGGCCTCGAGAGACAAGCAGGGGCTTCATGATGTTGTCGATTACGGCGACGGGCACGAGGAGCAGCGTCAAGGACAGCGCATATGTGAAATCCTGCGTCGCCCAGGCCCAGATCACGACTGGCAGGAGAACGAGCGCCGGGCCAATCTGGATAATGCAGAGAATGAGGATGATGAAGGTCAGGCCACCGGATGCGGGAATGGCGAAGAAACGGAGCACCAGTCCTGCCAACAGCGTTTGAACGATGGCAACCCCAATGACGCCACTTGCCACGTTTCGGATCGTGGCACCGGCAAGGCGGATGAACCCGATGCCCCTCTGTCCGGCAATCCGCTCGGCAAAACGGCTGGCACCCCAGGCAAGCTTTGGCCCATGGCCGAAGAAAAAACCCGCAATGATGATCGAGGTGATGAAGCTGAGCAGGCCCAGTCCGATTGCGGCGCTCTTTCCGAGAATGAACCTGCCGGCTTGCACGAGTGTCGGCTGCAGATACTCCAGGGTTCCTGCAAGGTTTGTGGCCGCAAGGTTCCAGGCCGAATATATCCGCTCGCCGACCAGGGGCCAGCTACGCACGGCTTCCGAGGGCGCGGGAAAATGCAGCGTGCCAGTCGTCAGCTTTTCGATCAGCCACTGCGTGGCTTCCACGAAGTTTAAAGCAATGGCTGCGAGTGGTCCGATGATGATACCGAGGCCTACAACCGTGATCAGAAACGCAGCGATGCGCCGGCGCCCGCCGAGCAGCGTGCGAAGGCCTTCGTAGAACGGATAAAGGGCAACGGTCAGGATGGCCGCCCAGATGACGATCAGTATGAAGGGCGCAACTAGCGTATATGACCAGTAGGCCAACAGAACAATGACGGCCAAGCGCACGAAGTCGGTGATACGCGTTTCAATGGTGGAGCGTCCGCTGGCATCCTCTTCGGCGGACGAAATCAGTGTTTCGTCCATAGGTATCTTCTTTCGGTGAAATCTCCGGGAACGTTCAAAGTTGCCTGCCGCCAGACATAAAATTACAGCCGATGCTTAAAGGGCGTGCGGATTTTTCTGGCAGCAGGTGCGAGAAGCGGGATTGGGTTCGAATTGAATACCGGACCGGATCACGCGACAGGTGGTTCCCAGTTGAGATAAAACCCAATGTCACCGGGAACGCCGTTGGGGAAATTGATCACCATGGCCTTCAGCCGATAGCCCTGCGGCTGGGCCACTTCCTTGAAACGGTCGAAAAGTTCTTTGGCCTTGCCCTGCAGGGTCTGAGGCCAATCGGGGTCGGCACTGTTTATGGCGCGACCGCTATCGGTGCAGAAATCGGAGGGGAAGCTGTAGACCAGGGCTTCCATCTTGCCGTCTTTCACGGCTCTCGAAACGACGTTCCGGATGATCGACCGCTCCTGCTCGCCGACATGCTTGTTGAAGAACTCGTCAGCAAATTTCGAGAGCTGCTCACGCTTGAGGTCCCTGAGCTTGTCCTCACGTTCCATCTCGGCCAGCTGCTTCTCAAGCATCTCCCTGCGTAGTTCGTCCGCGCTGGGAACGGGGGCGTTCGGATCAAGGGGTGTCTGCGACATATCAGTGGCTCCTGATTGTTGGTTGCCGAAGAATACGCTCTGACAGAAGGCCCCTGAAGTAACATACGTGAACATCGCTAGTACAATGACTCGTCGCCAGGTGCCCCGAGCTCGAATACCTCGATTCTTCCGACACGGCCTTTGAGTGTGACGAGACCGATCGAGCGGAAACTGAAGGAATCCTTGACGATTTCGTGCACGGGCGCGCTGACGAGGATGGATGTGCTGAACTCCTTGTTCAGTCCCTCCAGTCTTGAGGCGACATTGATGGTGTCGCCCATCGCGTTGTATTGCTTGCGCGAGATGGCACCGAAGCTGCCGACAACGGCGGGGCCGGTATGCACGCCGAAGCGGGTGAGAAGCTCGGGGCGACCGGCCTTTTTGTTCTCGACGTTCAGACCATCAATTTCAGCTTTCATCTCAAGGGCACAGCGGCAGCAGTTTTCCACATGCCGGCTGTCAGCCACGGGCGCATTCCACATCACGAAGATTGAATCGCCGAGATATTGCACGACAGTTCCGCCATGGCGCTCGGCAACCTGGTTTAGGCATTCAAAATAGGCAGACAGGATTTCAACGACGGTTTCGGGCGAGTGCTTTTCCGAAATCGTGGTGAAATCGCGGATGTCCGTGAAGAGCACCGTGACATCCTGCCTACTTGCCTTAACGACGGCTCCACCCGATGGATCGACGATGCGCCGTACCACCTCGCGCGGCACGTAAAGGGCGAACTGCCCGACGGCCCGCTGCGCGGAAGAGAGGGCACCTGCGAGCGTGTTGATTTCGGCAACCAGGGAGTGGGGCGTCTTCGTGCTGATAAGGTCAAGGTCTCCGATCTTCCGCGCCTCGCTGGCGAGTTGGTACAGAGACCGGCTGATCATGCGGGAAAGAAGGATGGAGGCGACGACACCTGCGGCAACGAGTGCGGATGCGATCAGCAGATTGCGGATCAGCAGCCGGTTTGTCTGTTGCAGAAGATCCTCAAGCGGCACCACGATTGCAAGCCGGCTGCCTTGGAACAGCTCTGCGAAAGCGATGGGCGCAATCTCTGCCAGATAGGTTCGACGTTCAAGGTTCAACCGCGTGAGCCCCTCGGACAACGGGAGCGTTTCCGATCCCCTACCGATCACCGGTTCAATCGTCTCATCCATCTTCAAGAGCTCGGATTGGTCGGCCCGTCGACTATCCGTGAGCGTATCGATGATCCTTGCCATGATGGCGGGATCAGAATGGACGACAAGCCGCTTTCGGTTGTCGATAATGAAACTGCGGGCGTTCGATGAGATCGCCTTGCTGTTCAGCAATCGGCCGACAATCTCCAGATGGATATCGACGCCGACGATCACTTGGGCATTACCCCTCATCGGTACGGCCATGGTAATCGTTGAAGACTTGAGAACCGCTGTAACATACGGGCCGACCGAGACAGCTCTGCCATAACGAAGTACCGAGCGATACCAAGGGCGCTGACGGGGGTCGTATTGAGAATCGTGCCGGGTGCGTTCGAAGATCAACCGATCATGGTCGTCGATGAACCGGATTGTCGAGCTGGCGGACTCCTGCCCGCTGTCTTGAGTGATCGACCGCACCGCAAATCTTGCGCCATATGGTGCGGCAAGAACGGCCTTCAATTTCGGATCGTCGCCAATACGGATCGCCTGGAAATAGGAGCCATCGGGATAACCCGTATATATGGTGCTGATATTGGGGGCATTGCGCAGAACCTGCAGCAGGTAATCCTGTTTGGCAGCCAACTCGCCAGGTGGAGGTGACAGCAGCTGGGGAAAAACGGATGCGACTGAGGCGGCCTCGTAGCCTTCCGCCAGGGCATTCCGGTACCCATCGACAACACGCAGGCTCATCTCGCGCATCTGCTTTTCGCCGGCCAGGATCGCCGCATGTCGTCCTTGCGCAAAAGCCATCCAGATCAGCGGAATTGCGACGCACAGAAGCAGCGCCACGACCAATACGCTGAGATGCACCCTGAGTGGCTTTGACCAGTGCACGATAAGACCCACTCGGCATCAGAGGCAGAAGCGCTGGACTACGCGAACTGGATAACCTCGGCACAAGACATGCCCGCAATGTGCCTTGTCCTGACTAGAGCTAAAGGGTCGATAAAAACACCATATTACGCGTTGTCAGTCAGTATACTCCGGTAAGATACGTCCAAGCCCGATGATGACCAGATACACTCTGGTTATCGGAGTTGGGCGAGTTTCATGGCGATCGGGACAGTCTCCGGCGCTGCACATGCCACCGGTGCAAAGACGCAATATTAGCCGGCATGGCTCGAACAAGACGTGACGGTACAAGGGAAGCCAAAGGCATGCGGCAGATCCGGCGCAGCTCCATCAAGGAATACGGTCATGCGTAGAATATTCGCCTATCTGACGATTGCTTCATTTGTCTCGACGTCCGCCTTTGCCGACCCCGCCGTGCTGACGGCCAATGTGAATCTCAGAACGGGTCCGGGGACCGGTTTCAACGCGATGCGGATTATTCCGCAAGGCGAGGAGGTCGACATCAAGGAGTGCGACGCAGGAGCCTCCTGGTGTGCGGTGAGCTATTCCGGAGCGAACGGCTTTGTTGCCGACAGATATCTCAATCAATCCGATTCCAACGCACCGGCATGGCCGAGAGTTTTCACTACCGAAACCGGAGCGACGATTACGCTCTTTCAGCCGCAGATAACCGATTGGCCCGATTTCACCCGGCTGGAAGCGCTCGTTGCAACTGAGCTCAAGCTTTCCGCCGAGGCAAAGCCGATTTACGGGATCATTGGATTCTCCGCCAAAACCGTCGCTGACGATGAAACCGACAATGTCACGCTGACCGACATCAAGGCCACGCGCGTGGAGTTTTCGACACTGGAGCGCAAGCAGCTTTCGGATTTGTCGCTTGACGTGGGCAAGCTCGTGCCCACGGAGCCGATCGTCGTCTCGCAGGACCGCCTGACAGCCAGCCTCGCAAACTACAAGCGGCTCGCCGATGTGACGGACATAAAGTCTGATCCGCCACCGATCTTCACCAGCGAAACGCCAGCGATCCTGGTTCAGACCAACGGCAAGGCGGTTGCTGCACCGGTGAAAGGCGTACAGGGGCTTTCGTTTGTCGCCAATACGAACTGGGATTTGTTCAAGGTCGATACAGGAAATACGTATTATCTTAGAGACGAGAAGAACTGGCTGACATCAACGGCTCTGGAGAGCGGCTGGGCGGAGGCGGACACTATTCCGGATCTTGTTTCCAAACTGCCTGGGGACGAGAATTGGAAAGACGCGAAAGCAGCACTTCCGCCGGTTCGATTTGCAGAGAACACGGTGCCAAAGGTGTTTTATTCGGAGAAGCCGGCGGAACTGATGAACTTCGAAGGAAAGCCAGTTCTCGAGCCGGTGCCGGGCACAGATCTCGAATGGGTGTCGAATACGACGAGCGCCGTCTTCTATCACAAGGCGAGCAAGACCTGGTACACGCTTCTTTCCGGCAGATGGTTTTCGTCGACATCGCTCGATGGTCCCTGGGTCTTCGCGACCACCAGTCTGCCCACCGGCTTTCTGAGCATACCGGACGATGCGTCCTATTCGGCAGTGCGCGCTTCGATACCCGGCACATCCGAAGCGGCAGAGGCACGGCTGAAGGCCAGCATTCCGAAACTGGCGCGCGTGTTGACCGACGGATCGGTGAAGGTTGAGGTGAGCTACAACGGCGAGCCGGAGTTCGAACCGATCGAAGGCACGTCGATGTTCTATGCGGTCAATGCGAGCCAACAGGTGATCAAGGTTGCCGAAAAGTACTTCGTGCTCAAGGATGGTATCTGGTTCGTCGGAGATACCCCGACCGGGCCATTCGCTGTCGCCCGCGCCGTCGCCGATGAAATCTATTCGATCCCTCCTTCGTCACCGGTCTACAACGCCACCTATGTGCGGATCTATGATACCGAGGACGATGCCATCTGGTATGGGTACACGCTCGGCTATCTCGGCGCTTACCTGGCGTGGGATACTCTTGTGTGGGGTTCAGGCTGGTATTATCCGCCCTATTGGGACGATGACTACAATGACAACTGGCCGTCTTATTCCCCGCCGATAAGTTATGGCGTCGGTGCTTTTTACAACCCCGCCTATGGTACCTTCGGGCGTTACGGTTATGCCTACGGGCCTGATCGGGGCCTGATCGCCGGCTCTGCTTACAACCCAAGCACCGGAACCCATATTCGTGCCGGTGCGGTCGCAGGGCCGAACGGTGAGCGCGGGTTTATATCAGCCTATAATCCGCGTACGGGCAACGCCTTCGCAGCGCGCGGGGGGCAAAATCTCTATGGTTCATGGGGAAGCGTTTCGGTCAAACACGGCGGTGAATTCGCACGCATCAGCGGTGGTTCGACGGGCAGTGCCGGCGGTCTGCGCTGGCGCAATTCGGAGGGCGACAAAGGTTTCGTCGTCGGAAGCAAGGGCGGCGACGTCTATGCAGGGCGCGACGGTAGTGTTTATCGGCGCCAGGATGGACAGTGGCAGAAGCACTCACCGGACGGCTGGCAACTAGTGCAGCGCCCGGATGGGGAAAATCTCAAGAACGCACAACAGCGTGCAGCAGACAAGAGACCACAAGCAACACAACGCCTACAGAACCGGGCCAACAAGCCCGCTCCCAGGCGCAACCAGCAGCGCGCTCTTGAGAGGGCGCCGGATCACCTCAATTTTGACAGGACCGGACGGCAGTTCGGCAATCAGTATGAGCTGAACCGCGACTACGGGCGGCGTTCTCCGCAACAGGGTGGAAACTTCCAGAACTACAATCGCGGCGGCGGCAATTACGGCGGTGGAGGTGGTTTCCACGGCGGCGGCGGCCGGGGTGGCGGAGCGATCTATCATGGCGGCGGCGGTGGCCGGGGCGGTGGAGGTGGTGGCGGTCGAGGCGGTGGAGGGCGCGGGCGATGAACGGCTCCGTCTCCCCAAGTTCAGCCGGTGCAGTCCTTTGGCGTTGAAGAGCTGCATGTGACGCGAGAAAACCGCAATGTAGGGTTTTTCCGATCTCCCTTCCATCGGATGGGAGCTCGGCCTTGTGTACGATATTCTGCGGCCCGCGCACGCGGGCCAGCTTCCAGTCAATTCCGCGAGGTTCGCCTCATGCAATCGATCAATACAAACTAGACGACCGAAATTGCGCTCTGCAGGGCGCGACGCGAAGTCCGATCCCTCGTTTCACCGAGACGATGGCCGCAGCACGCCAGCGCGATATGTCGATCTTTCCTTGACGACCCTGTGAACTGTTCTCCTGGATCAGATGGAGAATTCCCCGCACGGCATCATACGGGTGCCGTGCGGTCAGATATCCATCGTTCAGGACCTTTTCTTGAAGACCCCGAGGTTAATGAGCTGCACGCGGCGGTTTTTCGAAGCATCGGGATCAGTGCCTTCGATGGGAAGATGCTCGCCCACGCCGACGGCATATAGGCGTTGCGGGTCCACCGCGAACGTCGTTCCCAGAGCTTCCTTGATGGCGGCTGCCCGCTGATCGCTGAGTTCGAGATTGTGTTTCGCGTCTCCTGTCGCGCTTGAATGACCGACAATCAGGAACTTGTAGTGCCATAGATTCGGGTGGTGCAGGGCGTCGGCAAGCAGGCCGAGAGTGCGATAGGACTTCGGCTGGATGGCAACCGAGTCGTTCTCGAAATTGATCTCGACCACCATCTGCGGCAGCTTTGCGATCCGCTTCCAGTTGGGCAGCGCCGACATCGGTTGACCTCCGCCCTTGATGGCCTCCTGTTGCAGGATTTCCATATCGATAGCGGGGGCCGCCGCGGTCAATTTTCCAAGCCCTTTGACGATCCGCTCCTGGGATACTTCCTGACCGGACGCCAAGTTGGGGAGAAGCACGGCGGTGACCGCCAAAGCAAATGCTTTCGCAAGAATTCTTGTCATCGGCTTATCTCCATCCCGCATCGGTGATCACCTGTTTGCATTCAGCGCTCACGCGCTTCTTTGTCATCAGGCAGGCAAGGACGAAACCGTCCCCTTTAACGCCGGAGCAGCTCTTGGTCATGTCTCGCTGGCAAACCTGTTCGTATGACATCTGTGCCCGTTGGCGCTGGCCGATCGACTGGAACACCGTGGACAACGTCCCTTTGCACGCCGGCGACACCTTCGCCGAGTTCTGTTGCAGGCAAGTGGCAATTCGGCCACCACCGAGATTAAGGCCTTTGCACAGCTTCTGGATGTCTGTCCCGCAATCGTCGGCGAGCTTCGTGACGGCGTCGGCGTAGCTCAAAGTTTGCGCGGATGCCGTCCCGATAAAGCTTATGGAGGCGAGAGCTACCGCCGCCGTTAGATTTCTGATCTTCAACATTTCGTCCTCTTTTCCGTCAGGGAGCCGGCCACGCCAAGCTGACGACAGATTGCCCGAAGTGGGGGAGGATGAAGACGTATGTTACGGTAGGCTTTGGCCGTACTATCGAGCTCTTTGCTGGAAACAGCACGGGGTTTTTCGCTGCCGACGCGCGCGGGATTTTCCAGCGGTAAAATCTGGCCATACCAGATCAGCCGCCATCGCACACATCCCAAAGCTGGTATCAGCTATCGTCGCGCGTAGACCGCTCTGCAGCACATTTAATCGATGTCTGCCCGTGCCCGTTCTACTTCGCGCCCCGTTCAAACACAGCCGTTTCCAACGTATTCTACCCCAGACTACAGCGTAAACTACTTCCATGTCGGGTCCATTCAAATGATGGTTGCACAAACTGACAGTAACAGCAGCATCAAGAACGCGATTGGCGAGTGCTGCCTTTCAGGGAGGAACGGTCATGACCAACGCCGGTATCTACGCCAAATTCCAGGATCTCAGCCCATTCGAAATCAAGGACGAGCTTATCCGCTTAGCGCAGGCCGACAAGTCGGAGCGCGCCTATCTGAACGCTGGGCGAGGCAATCCGAACTGGGTTGCAACGCGTGCGCGCGAGGCGTTCTTTCTGCTCGGGCAATTCGCGCTGACCGAGTCCAAACGTGTTTTCCACGATGACGTTGCCGGACTCGCAGGCATGCCTCCGATGGACGGTTGCCACAGCCGTTTCAAAGCTTGGGTACAAAAGCGAAAAGGCGATCCTGACACGCCAGGCGCCGAGACGCTCGAAGCGGTTGTGGATTTTGCAATACTCAAATTCGCCTTCGAACCCGACCAATTCGTCAACGAGTTGACCGATTCAATCATCGGGGACCACTATCCCGTGCCTGACCGGTCCCTGGTGCACAACGAGGCCATTACCCACGAGTACCTGATGTGGGCCATGTGCGCCGGCCATCGCCCAAAGGAAAAATTCGACCTCTACCCTGTAGAGGGCGGAACAGCTGCGATGTGCTACATCTTCAAGGCTTTGAAGAATGCCCGGCTTTTGAATGCCGGCGATACGATCGCGATGGTCACGCCGATCTTTACGCCTTATCTGGAAATGCCGCATCTCGAAGACTACGCGCTGAAGCAAATTCACATTTCAGCGGATGCCGAGGATCGTTTTCAGCTCACGGATGATGATCTGAAGCCGCTTGAAGACAAGACGGTCAAGGCCTTGTTTATCGTCAATCCCGGCAATCCATCGGCCGTGGCTATCGATCCAGAGACGATGGATAGACTGGTGAAATTCGTCAAGACGAAGCGGCCCGACCTGATGATCCTGACGGATGACGTCTACGGCACCTTCGTCCCGAATTTCGAGTCTGTGATGGGTCACCTGCCGCACAACACCATCGGCGTCTATTCCTATTCCAAGTATTTTGGCTGCACGGGTTGGCGTCTCGGGGTCGTCGCGGTTGCCCAGGACAATATCTTCGACAAGATGATCCGCAGCCATCCGGAGGCGACCCAGAAGCTGCTCGACAAGCGCTATCAGGCGCTGACGCTGACGCCGCGCGACGTGAAGTTCATCGACAGGATCGTTGCCGACAGTCGTGACGTGGCGCTGAACCACACCGCCGGCCTTTCGCTTCCACAGCAGGTGATGATGTCACTGTTCGGTCTCGTGGAGATGATGGACGTCGACAAGATCTATCAGAAGGCGTGCATGGCCATCTGCCAGCGCCGCTTCGAGAAGTTGATGAACGGGATGGGGATCGAGTTTCAACCTCGCCCCTACTTCGACCGGTACTACGGCATTATCGACTATGAATTCTGGGCGCGGAAATATGTCGGCGATGAAGTGACCGACTGGATGAAGGAAAACGTTCATCCGCTCGATATTGCCTTCAAGCTCGCGGAGGATCACGGCATCGTGGTTCTCAACGGATCCGGCTTCGAGGCGCCGAACTGGTCGGTGCGCGTCTCCTTCGCCAACCTGCCTGACGAAGCCTACGATTCTATCGGGCGCGCAATCCGTGCAGTCGCGCGCGGTTACCTGCAGGCGTATCGCGCAGCAAAGGGTGAACTGGCACAACCGTAGCCAGCTCCCAATATTGCGATTTCACCTTGAATGGTGAGGTCGCAACTGTCGTGAGGACCCGTCCATAGCCCAGTCAGGAGATCATATCATCATGTTCGAATGGTTCGCCTCAACGCTTCAAAAATACCCAGAGATTGCCCTCTTCCTGTCACTCGCAATCGGCTACTTCGTTGGCAAGTTTACTTATAAAGGACTTGGCCTCGGTGCGGTCACGTCAACCTTGCTTGCCGCCGTGATCATCGGACAACTCGGAATTACCATCTCACCGAACGTTAAATCGGTCTTCTTTCTGATGTTCCTGTTTGCCGTCGGATACGGCGTCGGTCCGCAATTTGTACGCGGCATAGCATCCGACGGTCTGCCTCAGGCCGCCTTTGCTGTTGTCGTCTGCATCTATTGCCTGGCCGTCCCGGTCATCATCGCGATGCTGGCGGGTTATGATGTCGGCTCCGCCGCCGGTCTCTACGCAGGGTCTCAAACGATCTCGGCCTCCATGGGTCTAGCTACCGATGCGATTAACCGTACCGGCCTGCCGCCGGATCAGGCGACTACGATGCTGAACGCAATGCCGATCGCCTATGCGGTAACCTATATCTTCGGTACAGCGGGTTCGGCCGTTATATTGGGTATCATCGGCCCTAGACTTCTCGGCATCGACCTCGCGGCCGCGTGCAAAGATTACGAAACACGCCACAGCGCTGCAGCCGAATTGGGTGGGGCAGGATCGGCCTGGCATCGCTTTGAACTACGGGCGTACCGGATCAAGCCCGGTGGTCCCGTCGTCGGCTTGACCGCGACGCAGGCTGAGGCACTCGTACCCAACGCACGTGTCTTCATTGAACGCTTTCGCCGGGATGGTTCGATCCAGGAAGCAGCCCCCGACACAACTTTAAAGGCGGGTGACATCGTTGCTTTGGTTGGCCCGCGGGAAGTTCTCGTCGATGTGCTGGGTCACGAAGCTGAGGAGGTCAATGATCCCGAACTGCTGAATGTTCCAGCCGAAGGTGTCGATGTGTATGTCACAAGTAAGGAACTTGATGGCAAACCGCTCTCCGAGATTGCCAAGCTGCCGCTCGCCCGCGGTATCTTCCTGCGAAAGATCGTTCGGGGCGCGACTGCAACAGTCATCCCGATTCTGTCGAATACGATCATCCATCGCGGCGACATCCTGACACTTGTCGGCCGGTCGAAAGACATTGCGTCGGCGACAAAAAACATTGGCTATGCCGACCGTGCCACCGACGTTGCCGATGTTGCGTTCATCGGCGCTGCGATCACCTTGGGTGCGCTGATTGGCTCGCTCGTGTTGAATGTCGCGGGCGTCCCGTTGACGCTATCGACAGCAGGTGGGGCGTTGATCGCCGGTCTGGTCTTCGGTTGGTTGCGATCCGTGCGTCCGACATTTGGACGGATACCGTCATCGACCGTGTGGTTCATGAACTCGGTCGGGTTGAACATCTTCATCGCGGTGGTCGGCATCAGCGCCGGACCCGGGTTCGTGGCGGGGCTCAAGGAGCTCGGCGTCAGCCTCTTCCTGTGGGGCATGCTTGCCACCTCAATTCCGCTCATACTGGCGATGTACACGGGCAGGTATCTGTTCAAGTTCGATCCGGCCATTCTGTTCGGGGCATGCGCCGGCGCACGCACCACAACTGCGGCCCTCGGAATGATCACGGATGCTGCCAAAAGCCAGGTGCCGGCACTGGGCTACACAGTAACCTACGCCATTGGCAACACACTCCTGACGATCTGGGGAATGGTGATCGTAATGCTGCTTGCTTAACCGCTTGACGGTGGCTGCAATCCGCATTGCGGCCACATCATATCGTCGTAGAGGACTGGTCGCAATGGCCAGCGCATCCGGACCAGTTGGGAGCATCAGATGCCAAACAAGACCAAAAGTGTCGACCAGTTTCTGCTCATCCATTCGGCACGTGCCGACAACTGGCGCGAAATCACCACATTGGCCGATGCCTGGGCAGCCAATCGCGGCGAGCGAGCGGCGCTGGAGGCGGCGATCGCCGCTGTCGCTGCGACAGAAGAGTACCACGCCTATCCCGGCGCGCGATTGCTCGCGGCACTGATGGAAAGGATTGCAACAAATGAGGCGGGCGGAGCCGCAAGGCTCGCACGGCGCATTTCTAACGCACTGCTCACGCATGCTTATCGTGGGCGGCCGAGCGAGTGGGACGTTCATGAGGACCTGTCGGCGACCGAAGTGGCTGACGTCCTGCCGCATGGCAACGGTGAAGCCGGTGGCCGCCGGCCTTACTTCGAAGTTCTGTTTGTCAACAGCCAGCCAGCCACGAGATGGCCTGCACTCGCCGCCGAGATCCGCAAGCTGCGCCGCTCCGAGGATCCTTTCATCTATGAGCCCATCCTGGTGGGATCTTTCGAGGATGCTTTCTGCGCTGCGGCACTCAACCCCGATATTATTTCGGTGGTCCTCGCCGAAGGATTTCCCTACCGCTCTCGCCATGACGCACCGGCGCTTCGTTCCGTACTGGACCCGCTCGGGGAAAAGGAAGGCCCCGATATGTCGGCGCTTCGTCTCGCTGGCGCTTTGAAGCGGATCCGGCCGGAACTCGACATCTACCTGCTCTCCGACCGCAACGTGGAACACATTGCTGGCGACCCGGCAGCGGATAGCGTGCGGCGCGTCTTCTATGCAGTCGAAGAGCCACTAGAGCTGCACCTCTCCATCCTCGAAGGGGTGCAGGCGCGCTTCG
Source organism: Rhizobium sp. PL01 (assembly GCF_033447125.1). Taxonomy (NCBI): domain Bacteria; kingdom Pseudomonadati; phylum Pseudomonadota; class Alphaproteobacteria; order Hyphomicrobiales; family Rhizobiaceae; genus Rhizobium; species Rhizobium sp. PL01. Next base: position 112,122 of record NZ_JAWQUM010000012.1, read on the forward strand.
AAACGCCCTTCTTCGACAATCTGAAGAAATATGCGCGGCGGCCAATCGGCACATTCCATGCACTGCCTATCGCGCGCGGAAAATCTGTCTTCAAGTCGGACTGGATTCGCGATATGGGCGAGTTTTATGGGCTCAACCTGTTTCTGGCCGAAAGCAGCGCCACGACCGGTGGTCTCGACAGCCTTCTGGAGCCAACAGGTACCATCAAGCGCGCGCAGGAAATGGCGGCACGCGCTTTCGGTGCTGACCACGTCTTCTTTGTTACGAACGGCACATCCACGTCCAACAAGATGGCAGTGCAGGCGCTGCTAGCGCCTGGCGACATCGCAATCGTCGACCGCAACTGCCACAAGTCCCATCACTACGGCATGGTGTTGACAGGCGCGCAGCCGTATTATGTCGAAGCCTTCCCGATGACGGAATATTCAATGTATGGCGCTGTTCCGTTGGCCACCATCAAACGGGCGCTGCTGGCATTGAAGACGGAGGGCCGTCTTGATCGGCTGCGGCTGCTTGACCTGACCAACTGCACCTTCGATGGGCACATGTACAACGTCAGACGCGTGATGGAGGAGTGCCTCGCCATCAAGCCGGACCTTATTTTCCTCTGGGACGAAGCATGGTCCGGATTTGCCCGGTTCTCGCCGTTCCTACGTCCACGTACGGCCATGGGTGCTGCCGCCGATCTCGAGGAATGGTTGCGCGATCCCGGATCGGTTAAGGCCTATGAAAAGCAGCAAGCGGACCTCGGCGATAATCCTACGGAAGAAGCCCTGCTCGCCGCTCACCTGATCCCCGACCCCCGTCTCGTGCGCCTCCGCGTCTACCAGACCAACTCCACGCACAAGTCGATGTCGGCGATCCGGCAGGGATCGATGCTGTTGGTCAAGGACGTGGATTTCCACACGGTCGAGGCCCAATTTCATGAAGCGGTCTTCACGCATGCCTCGACCAGTCCGAACCAGCAGCTGATCGCCAGTCTCGACGTTGCACGCAGGCAGATGGAGCTCGATGGCTATGGCCTGGTGATGAACGCGATCGAAATCGCGCTCAAAATCCGCCAATCGATCAACGAGCATCCGCTGATCTCGAAATATCTACGCGTCCTTGGTGCCGACGAGATGATCCCCGAGACATACCGGCAGTCAGGGTTCAAGGACTATCTGACACCCGGCTCGACGTGGGCCACGGTGGTGAAAGCCATGCGGGAAGACGAGTTTTACCTCGATCCCACGCGTATGACCCTGGTTTGCGGCACGGCGGGTTTTGACGGAACGCAATTCAAGGGGCTGCTGGCGAACGACTATGGCATCCAGCTGAACAAGACGTCACGCAATAGCGTGCTGCTGCAGTCGAACATCAACAATACCCGCAGCGACGTCGCGCATCTCATCCGCGTTCTTGTTGAGATATGCCACGGCATCGAAAAGCGCCTGGCCGACGGCGGCGAGAGTGAACGTGCAGCCTTCGCAGCACGCGTAAAGTCGCTGATGACCGACGTGCCAGACCTTCCGAACTTCAGCCACTTCCACGAGGTGTTCCGCGGAGATGCAGGGCGGACGACACCTGAAGGTGACATGCGCACAGCCTTCTTCAAAGCGTATGATGCCTCCGTGTGCGAATACGTGCCGCTTATCGGTGCCGAATGCGACCGGCGTTTGCGCGAAGGGCCAGACATGGTTTCAGCCAACTTTGTCATTCCCTATCCTCCGGGCTTCCCGATCATGGTGCCCGGTCAGGTTTTGACGCAGGAGACGATCGACTTCATGCGCAAGCTCGATGTGAAAGAGATCCATGGCTATGAAAAAACGAAGGGGTTGAAATTGATCAAAACCGACAGCGTCTCCGCCAAGTCAAAACGATGACCTGTGGGCTGGCAGGGCGCAGGGGGGAACTTTGCGCCTACTGCTACGGGTCTGAGCTTTCTTTGCCGGCGCTGCGGGTAGGCAAGCGATATGAGGAGGCGGCGGTTCAGGAGGCAATATCGCCGCAACGCTGGGAAGCTCGTCCATCGTAGCGATCTTTTCCAACTGCCCGGTTTGAAGTGAAGGTTTGGGTTGGTGCCAAGGTCGCCGAGGCTTTGGGTCAGGGCAGGGGGAACTAGTCTGGTTATGATTTGGGTCGAACAATTCCTGGTCAAGTATCCTGAGCTTGCCGTATTCCTTGCTATCAGCCTCGGCTATCTCATCGGGGCCGTTAAGTTCGGCGGGTTCGGTCTAGGGCCGGTTACAGGGTCATTGTTTGCCGGCATTCTGATCGGTCAGTTCGCCCATGTGCCGGTTTCCGCCGTAGCAAAATCGTTTCTATTTCTGCTGTTCCTCTTCGGCATCGGATACTCGGTCGGACCCCAATTCCTACAGGCCCTGAAGCGGGACGGGATGAAACCCGTGCTGCTGGCGATTGTCGTCTGCGTCACGGGACTTCTGACAGCCATCGCAGTGGCCAAGATGCTTGGCCTTGATCCCGGTTTCGCCGCGGGGCTTCTCTCCGGTTCGCTGACCGAAAGCCCAGCCATGGGCACGGCAACCGAGGCGATCAATGCGCTGCCGTTACCGGAGGCCGACCGGGCAAGGTTTGTCGCTCATATCGCGGTGGCTGACGCTGTCTGCTACATGTTCGGCGCTGTCAGCGTCATTCTGTTCTGTAGCGTCGTCGGCCCCAAGCTGCTGGGCATCAACCTGGTCACCGAGGCACTGGAACTTGAAAAAGAATACGGGATTACCCGCACGACAAGCGGCGTCGCCTCGGCCTGGCGCAAATTTGAAGTTCGCGCATACCGGATCTCGGACAACGCCCCGATCGCCGGCATGTCCATCATCGACGCGGAGGCAATATTTCCGCAACACAGACTTTTCATACAGCGTATGCGCCGAGACGGTCAGATCCTTGAAGCGGCTCCAGAGCATGAGATCAACCCGGGGGATATCGTTGCCGTGTCCGGCCCACGGGAAACTCTGGTGAACCTACTCGGTCCGCGAAGCGAGGAAGTCGAGGACCGCGAGCTTCTCGATGTCCCGATATCGATCGCCGACGTCTTGCTGACAAGTCGCGAGCTGAAAGGCAGAAGCATCGAGGACGTGGCGAAGGAGAGCTGGGCGCGTAGCCTCTATCTCCGCGCACTTTCACGTGGGGGCCAGGCCATTCCACTTGCACCGGGTATTATACTGGAACGCGGCGATATCTTGCACGTGGTGGGCCCGGAAACAGTGGTGTCGAGCGCGGCCAAGCGGATCGGCGTGATCGTGGCGCCTTCGGCAACGACGGATTTCTTCGTTCTTGGCCTTGCGATATTCCTTGGTGGACTTGTCGGTGTTCTCGTTACCTTTCCCATCGGCGACATGCGAATCTCGCTCAGCACGAGCGTGGGCGTGTTGCTGGCGGGTTTGCTGGTGGGGCATCTGCGCACGCGCTTCCCGTTATTTGGCCGTATCCCGGATGCCGCCGTATCGTTGATGACGGCTTTGGGTCTTGCCGCCTTCGTCGCGATGACGGGGCTGCACGCTGGACCTGTGTTCGTCTCCGCCATCGGCGAAGCCGGCATCGGTCTTCTGTTCGGCGGCATGATCGTATCTATCACGCCCCTGATCGTCGGACTCTATTTTGGACGCTACATTCTCAGAATGAACCCCATTCTGTTGCTTGGAGGCCTTGCCGGAGCGCAGACCATGACCGCCGGCATGGCAGCGGTCCAGGATCGATCGGGGAGCACGATTGCCGTTCTTGGATACACACCGGCCGTACCCATAGGCCACATTCTGCTCACGACTTGGGGAACAGTGATCGTTGGTATCATGGCTTGATTTACTGATCAGGTTGCGGAATCATCCTCACATCCCAGATTGGGTCTTGCGCGACCTATCCCGCCTCGGCGGAAAATCATGAGCCTGACGATCTCTCTCTTTGTTTAGCTAGATCACGGTCCGCTGCATTGAGCGCCTGTACGGCCACGGCCGCGACCAGACCGGTCAGTACAATGCCGGAAAGGCCGATCAGCAAAGCCAGCATTCGTGCCAAGACATGCTTGGGCACGAGATCGCCATAACCTATGGTCAGTCCTGTCACGAATGTGAAGTACAGGGCCTCGTCCATTCGCCAGTTCTCGATATATCCAACAACAAATCCGGTTCCGACCATAATAACAAGGATCCCGGAAAATATCGGCGACAATATACGAACCTGCTGTAGCAACGCACCGACGAAAAAACGTCTCATCCGCTTCGCGCTAGATTTGGGGCTTTCGTTTACAGCCATAGGCTTAAAACCTTTGAATCCGTGCGATGCACTCGCGACGGCCTTCGACCATTACCGCCGTTTTAGCCGACGGAAAAATCGTGGGGACTATTTCAGCCGCAACGGGCATCACTATCGCATTTGGAAGGCTTAAAGCGCGGCAACCATAACGATCCGTCAGTGCCAGTCATCGTCCACCATAGGCGAAGCGAAGATTGTTTGATGGGGCAGTCACGTTTTTTTCGCTACACCTCCCCAGGAGAAGCGCGCCGATTATGGACCACGCTTAGCCTCCTGGGGAGTGCTTTGTTAGCTACTCATGCAGCATTTGTCGATTTCGAACGGCAATCAACAGGATCAGAGTACGGAGACGTTTTCGGCCTTCGATTTTCCGGTCTTGCGATCCTGGCCGACCTCGAAGCTGACCTTATCGCCTTCGCTCAGCGAGCCACCGGGCTGGAGGGCCGACACGTGAACGAAGACATCCCCGCCGCCACTATCAGGCGTGATGAATCCAAAACCCTTGTCGCTGTTGAAGAATTTAACAGTACCAGTCGGCATAGACGTTCCTTTTAATTGGCTCAGCCGTTTCAGTCGAGATACAGCCTATACTGCGAATGCAGTCCTATCAACAGCTTACGATATCACGCAAATTTATTGCGTCGCTGCAATATCAGCGATTGGTGGCTGGATTGTTCTCAACCAGGCCAAACTCGACCAACAACGCCGAAAACCAGAGCCCTTTCTGGGCCACCATTCCGGTCTTCTTTTGTCCAGAGTGCAATGGGTCGAACGCTCCGCTTTCCGATATAGGGACTAAAACGTTGTCCATTGACGTTCGGAGCTCTCATCAAGAATCATTCGCTTTAAGTATCTTGTTATGTCTCAATCAACGCGCAAAACTCTGCCTCGGAGCCATCCCGGATGGACGTGTTCGACAATCCCCCAACCAACAGAAAGATAGCCCTGCGGTCTGCGTTTTCTACATTGTTGGGCGGGTATCGGCGGGCGAACGCGACCGCGCAAGTTTTGCACTGGACGTTTGGTGATTGAGGTGCTGAGACTGTCTCACCCGAAGAGATTTAAGGGCTGTAGTCGATTTATCCGATATATCGGCGGCGAGATATCAGCCGCTCCAACAACGTGACGCAGATGAAGGGGCGAAATCATGGTTCCGACGCCGCAAGCCGACCTATCACAGCAACAACCGGGCGGCACTCTGCGATTGGACATCGTCGCGGGCCTGACGGCGGCTGCCGTCGTGCTGCCGAAAGCGATGGCCTATGCGACCGTAGCTGGCCTGCCAGTCAACGTCGGCCTCTACACGGCTTTCGTGCCGATGATCGTCTATGCGCTGCTGGGTAGCTCACGGGTGCTCAGCGTTAGCTCCACGACCACCCTTGCTATCTTGACGGCTAGCCAACTCGCACTCGTCGTGCCGGACGGGGATGCGAGCCGGTTGATTGTGGCGACCGCGACCCTGACGGTGCTAACGGGCCTGCTTCTGATGGCGGCGGCGGCCTTACGGCTGGGCTTCGTGGCGAATTTCATATCCTCATCGGTCTTGACGGGTTTCAAAGCCGGGATCGGACTGGTGATTGTTCTCGACCAATTGCCGAAGCTGTTCGGCCTGCATATCTCCAAGCAGGGATTTTTCCGGGATCTGCTGCAATTCTTCCATGAATTGCCAGCGACATCGGCCATCACGCTTGGGATTGGTGTAACGGCATTGGTGCTCCTATTGTTGCTGGAGCGAAAATGGCCCCATTCTCCGGCCCCACTTGCCGTACTCGGGGCAGGCATCGCGGTATCCTGGTTGGCGAGCCTTGGCGCGGCCGGTGTTCCGATCGTCGGACACATTCCCCAGTCGTTACCGTCTTTGACCCTGCCGGATGTCGATCTGATCGTGCAATTACTTCCAGGCGCATGCGGCATCGCGTTGATGAGCTTCACAGAGACGATTGCCGCCGGGCGGTCCTTTGCCGTGCCGGGGGACCAGCCAATCCGGCCAAACCGCGAGTTGGTAGCCACCGGCCTTGCCAATATGGGGGGCGGCCTTTTCGGAGCGATGCCTGCTGGCGGAGGCACATCGCAGACGGCGGTGGTTCGTGCTGTCGGGGGATCCACGCAAAAAGCGTCGTTGGTCACAGCGGCTGCCTCTGCAGCGACGATGCTCGTTCTTGCGCCGTTGCTCGGACTGCTGCCACAGGCGGTCCTCGCAGCCATCGTGATCGTCTACTCGATCGGTCTGATCAATCCCGTTGAGTTCATGTCGATTCGCAAGGTTCGCCGCATGGAGTCTCACTGGGCGCTCGCCGCCTTCCTGGGTGTCCTTTTCTTCGGCACACTCCAGGGCATTATCATCGCCATCATCCTGTCACTCGTCGGCCTCTCGAGCCAGGTAGCCAATCCGCGCCTCCATATTATCGGCCGCAAGCGGGGCGAAGACTTGCTTCGTCCGCTTTCGCCAGAGCACGGAGACGACGAGACCTTCGAGGGTCTCTTGATCCTGCGACCGGAAGGGCGGCTCTTCTTCTTGAATGCCCAACAAGTCGGCGATCGTATCCGGGAATTGGTCGAGAAGGAAAAGCCACGCGTTTTGCTGCTGGATCTCAGCCGCGTCGTCGATATCGAGTATTCGGCGCTTCAGATGATCAGGGAAGGCGAGCACAACCTTGAACGGCAGGGGGTTGTTCTCTGGCTGACGGGTCTCAATCCGGACGTGCTCGATTATGTCCGGGCATCTGGATTCGCTGCACAGCTGGGTGCGGAGCGTCTGTTTTCCGATACACGTACGGGTATCCGTCACCACCAGGACAGGAATGCGGCGAAGGCAATCTTTGCAGGAGACTTGACCTGAAAGGACTGCTGCCTACGCGAACCCCGATGTCATCCGGCTTGGGTATCCACTTTGTCGATGCGGCTCAGTTTTGCTAACAATCTGAGGGTGATGATGACTGCAGCGGCGGAAATGACGGTGGAGAAGAAGAACAGGGAGGCGTAGCCAAAGCGGTCCGCCAGGGTGCCGGCCAACATGGAGCCGATCAGATAAATGATGATCTGTGCACAGGACAGAATGGTGAAATCCGTTCCCGGCTGATCCTTCGACGACACGGACATGAAGAGGCTGTAGAGCGCGACGATTTCCATGTAGCGGATCAGTGTCTGGAAACCGGCCGCGCCAAGCAGGGCCCACATGCCGGTGAACTGGCCGACGGCATGGAGGCTGAACAGCAGGAAGCAGATGGTTCGCAGAACGCCGAGCAGCAGCAGCGTCCCGCCTGCACCGGTGCGTCTCACCAGTCCGGCGGCGATGAACGAGCCCGCAATGCCGGCAGTCGCAGCAGCAATGCCACTAAGGTAGCCGATCGCGGACAAGGGCAGGCCCGCATCGACGAGATACGAGCCCTCCATCGATTTCACCAGGCCTTCGCTTGCCCGGTAGGTCAAGGCGATCGCCAGAACCGTTACCGCCTCGGGGCGCTTGAGGAAGGACTTGAGCGATGGCTTGACAGCAGGTTTGAAGACTTGAGTGCCGGCGTCTTCGGGCATGAAGGCGATGGCAGCCAATGGAAGCGCGGAAACAACTGCGATCGTCAGCACCATCGCCTGCCAACCAACCCAGCCATACAGCAGCAGCGAAACTGTTCCGCCGATGATCACACTGAAGGCAACCGCCGCACCTTGGATGGCATTGCCGACAGGACGGTCTTCCTCCCTCAGTGCCAGTGTTGCATAGCCGTCGGTGGCGATGTCCTGCGTCGATGTCAGCACCGCGATGACGAAGCCGATTATCAGGATGGCGGTGACATTGGTCGGGTCAACGAAGGCCAGTGACGCGATCGCCAAAACGGTGCCGACTTGCGTTGGCAGGATCCAGCCGCGCCGATGGCCGATGGCCATCAGCTTCACCCGGTCGACGAGCGGCGCCCAGAGGAATTTGATCGTCAGCGGGATCATCAGCAGTGCCAGCATGCCGATAGCCGTGCGAGAGACGCCAAGTTCGCGCATGATCGGTGGAACTGCGGCAACCAGAAGGTAGCCGGGGATTCCTTGCGCAAGATAGAGGCCAGCAAGCACAGCAAACAGCCTGGCGCGCCGCATATCGATCCGGCGCTTGGGGATGGCCTCAACATTGGACGATGCGGTCATGCCTGTGGTCTTTCCTGGGTCAAATGTGTTTTGGCGAATGCCATCGCTTCAACGGGGTCGGAGGTGACGTGGACCGGAATTTTCCACAGGCGCGCAAAGGATTGCTGCGAGCGTGGATTGGGCTGTTCCCGGACAAGCGCCAGCGCGCGACAGCAGCGCGATATCTGCGACCGCGTTGCTTTCGCCCAGGCCGCCTGGCGGATTTCGCCATCGCGCGAGAGATGAGAATGACCGGATATGTCGACCACCATGGCGTAAGGCTCGCTCAGCACACCGATCGTTTCGAGCGCTCTGAAATACTCCCTCTCGTCGCTTTCTGTATGCGGCGGACAGAGGCGGAGATGGACAATGCCATCTCCTTCCATGTCGAGGCGGACCATTCTAGAAGGTCACCTTGTAGCCGACCGAGATTGTGCGGCCAAAACCATTGACGACGTTGTTGCGCGTCGCGCTGGCCGTTGGGTTCATGTAGTCCGTGTCGAACAGGTTCTCGATGCCGACGCTGAGATCTCCGGCTCCGACCTTGCGGCTTGCCAGCACGTTGACGAGAGCCGCGCTCTTGATTTCCGGTGCCGTGGTGATTTTGTCGCGGCCAGCGAAGAACTGGACCTCGCCGCGCAGATTGAGGCCGTTCTCAAAGCCATAGGTGCCATAGACCGTGCCGTGAACTGGCGTCGCGATGCGGTTGTTGGGCAGCCAGGCGTTGACCGAGCCATCGCCGTTGGTGTCGTAGCGCCCTTCGCGGTAGCCGAAAATACCGCCGACCGTTAGGTTGTCCGTGGCATGCCACCAGGCGGTTGCCTCAATACCCCAGATTTTCTCCTTCTGCTGTGAGACCCGGTTCGATGCCACGTCGTAATTGACGCCGTCATCGGAGGTCGAAACGAAGGCCGACACGGAGCCACCGTAGTCGAGCGTACCGCCGCGGAGGCCGATTTCGTAATTGTTCACGACCTGCGGGTCGGGCGCGATGGAGGCGTAGCTGACCGTAAAATCGGGAGCACCGGCGCCCGGGCAAACGAGTGCGCCATAGGCATCGCACAATTCGGCAGTGCTGTTGGCACCCGCGCGCCGGGTAAAGCCACCGATATCGGTGAGCGAAAACCCTTGCGAAAAACCGCCGAAGACCTGAACATCAGGTGTCAAATCGAACGTCGCACCAAGATTGAAGGTCCAGTTGTCGTAATCGAACGTGCCGCCCAAGACGTTGATACCGGGATAGACGCGGTTGATATAGAAAATCGACGGGCGGAAGAAATTTTCGACGTTGAGGTGATAGCGCTCATAGCGGAGCCCGCCTTGAACCTGCAACCGGTCAGTCACCGGCACCTGAAGCTGAACGAAGCCTGCGATCGAATTCTGCGTCATCGGGCTGATGACGTCGAGGCCGTTGCTGAGCGTCTGATAGGTATCGTCGTGAACGAAATCGGCACCCCACGTCAGGGTCGAGCCTTCCCGCAGTGCATCGAGCGGGGTTTCCACCGTAGCGTTCAGCCCCGTTCGTTTCGTGTAGAGCGTCGTCTGGGAGTAATCCGCCTGCGGGCTTGCGGGATTGCCAGAATAGTAGACCTGATTGTTGTAGATGGGATCGTATTGGGTGAATGGAAAGCGCTTGGCCATATCGTTGTAGAAGGCTTTGACCTCAAGCGAGCCGAGCGCGAAGTCGGTGTCAGTATAGCGGGCATTGAAATATTTCGAATCTTCCTGAACCGATTTGCCAACGTAAGGCGCCGCGAAATTCGGGGAGGTCGGGTTGGAGTTGAGATTGGTATACCAGTCGGGATTCTGGTCCATGCGCACGATTTCGCCAGAGATTTCGAAACGCCGTGAATCGACCTCGTAGCCTAGGCGTGCATAGAGGTCACCAAACTTGGTGCGATCTCCGCCGCCCTGTCCGAGCATCGCATCGGATGGCAGCTCGCGGCCATCGCCGCCATAGGCGACGCGGCTCTTCTTGCCGCTTGCCGAAAGCAGGTAATCGAAATCGCCGATTTTCTGTGCCGCCGAAACGGAGACCTCGGGGCCAGCCGACTTGCCGACATTTTCGGTGAAAGCCTTGACCTTGGTCTCCACGGTGATCACCGGCTTATCGCTTGCGTCCTTCTTGGTGATGAAGTTGATCGTGCCGCCGGTCGCCCCCGAGCCATACAGGCTGCTGGCGCCATTGACCACTTCGATACGTTCAACGCGGGAGAGATCGATCAGCGACATGGTCCGCGAGACGTCGCGCAATGGCGTATTGCGCGGCACGCCATCAACCAGCACAAGCACGCCGCGGCCGCGAAAGCTCTCCGACGCGCCCGAAAGCGTTTGGTTGGCAACCGAGAAACCGGGGACGAATTTCGAGACGACCGTTGCCGCATCGCTGGTCAGCTTCAGTTGCTCGGCAATTTCGTCCTGGCCGATGACGATCACTGAGCCAGGAATACTGGAAACGGGTCTCTCGGCGCGCGTTGCGGTAACCACCAGTGTCTTCAGGACTGTGGCCCCGCCTTCCTCCTGCTTTTCCTGCGCAAGTGCCGACAATGGAAACGAAACAAGCGGAAGCAGCGCAAGGCAGGTGCTTGCACGCAGGTAATGATGCATTCTATGTCCCTCAATGTCCCCGGACGCCAACAAAGCCATGGGAAGACTCTGGTCCCCGGCGTCCAAACGGTTTAAACATGTATCTATTAGTCATGTTTATGGCTTTCGGTCCAACCCGGCTTGGATTGGAGCGAAGCCGACACTGCTGAAAACGAACTTTTGTAAGGTCTGTGGAAAAGTTGCAATTATACCACAACGATACGGGCGGCGAACGCGGCACTGTCAGCCCGCTTCACTTCGATACGGCTGAGTTCGACGAGGCAGAAACGCGCAACCTCTGCACCGAGTTGCTCTCAGGTATTGTCGGTAACGTCGTGTTTGCCGACATGAGTGAACTCAAAGGTCTTCGCGGGATGCTGTGCCAGGTCGATGATCTCAGCGTCATGACATGTTTCTTCCCGCCCAATTCCCTGCACATCACCGGGGAAGGGCGACAAGGTTGCGCACGGGTGCTCATGCTGCGAAGCATGGAGGGATCATTGGCGGTCGAACAGGATGGCCAAAGGGTCGAGGCGCAATCAGGCGACTTCATGTTCCTGTCGGGCGAACGGCCCTTCGCATGGTCGTTGCCGGAGGGCGGGCGCGTGGACTGCGGCGGCCTTCCGATGCATTCCTTCGCAATGCCGCCCGAGGCGATCGACCGGCTGCTGCTCCGGATAATCCCCAAATCCTTTCCGCCCCTGCAGCTGCTTGTCACCTACGGCGCTTATCTCCTGATGCGCGGGCCGCACTCGCTGAAAGAAGCGGAGATGGCAAATGTTCATTTCAACGAAATCCTGCCGCTGGTCATTGCCTATCTCGATAGACAGCAGGCACCAGCGTTAACGTCCGGGCGGCTGTCGCCGGTGAAGGATTATATCGATGCGAACCTCGCTGACAGCGATCTGGACGTAAGCTCGGTTGCCGCAGTCCTCGGCGTGACGCCGCGCTATGTGCAGAAGCTCTTTCAGCAGGAAGGAACGACCTTTTCGCGCTACCTGCTCGATAGAAGGCTGACCGCCGCGAAGAAGCGGCTGTTACAGAACAACGGCGCAAAACCGATCAGCGCCATCGCCTACGATGTCGGCTTCGGCGACCTCTCCTATTTCAACCGCACCTTTCGCAAACGCTACGGGACAGCCCCGTCCAGCATCGGCAAAAGCCAGTAGGTGAGCGGCGCTTTGATGTCTGGATGGCGCTCGTTGGCATTCGCGACAGCACCATTCTGCCAAGGCGCATGGGAATCACAGAACCAACTCCTGGCACCAATGCCGTCTTCCTAGCTAGGGCCTGTAGCCGGCAAACTCAGTACCGCGATCAAACGTGAAGCTGCGGCATGCAAAAAACGGTAGCGGCAAGAAGGCAAGAACCATCTTGTCCATGATCGGTCGCGAATGCCGACTGCGGTTCTTGAGCATCACGGTGCAGCGGTTATGGCGTTGGACAGGCGAGGTGACGTTGGTCTCGCCAAGCTCGACTTGAAGATCAGCAGATCGCCTTTCCCAGTCGCCCGACCTGGCCTGCGCTCTCTCCAATCGGCAGTTTCCGTTCTTTGAGATGATACAGACGCCGACGTTCGGTGAGGGTGCACTGCGAATAGCAAAGGGACATGCCGACACCTCCAAAGTGAAGCCATTGTAATCATTGGCATGTCGCACTTGGAAATAGAATGTACCCCAGCTACAGCTCCTGATCAGGTAATGAAGGTTATGGAACTAACTGACTTTTCAGAGACCCACTTTAATAAGCATTCAGATTGCTCCCGACGCCCTTGATAGGGCGGCGGTTATTATCGTTCAGAGCAACTTAAATTGATCTTCAGACTATTTCGGTCTAATTGCGAGCAGCGATAGGGTCGCCACCTTTGCTCGTGAAAACAGCGCATTTCCAATAGAGGACTTCTTTTGAAAAAGACATTCATCATAGCTGCGGCATTTGCCATGTTCCCCTTTCTTGCCCATGCCGGAACGCTCGTCTTTCCGAGCGATGCGCCGATTGCGTCGGTGACCATCCCCGATGCTTGGGGTCCTAAAGAGACTATTTCCGGCATCGAAGCCAAATCGCCAGATTCAGCGATCTATTTCTCGATCGATGTTGCCACGGATAAGGATATGGACAAGGTCATTGACGATGCAGTCAATTTCCTGACCGAGAACGGCGTCACCCTTGACACCGCGACGCAAAGAGATTCTGGCGACGTCGAAATCAATGGCATGAACTTTGGCAGCATCGAGTTCGACGGCAAGGATGCCGACGGTCCTGTAGAGATCTCTCTTGGCTTCGCATCGCCTGCTGAAGGCAAGATGCTTGTGGTGACGTATTGGGGCACCAAAGCAACCCAAGACGCACATAGCGCTGATTTGGGGGAAATTTTGAAGTCGCTAAAGCCGTCAAATTAGACGCTTTGACATGGCGGGATGCAAGCGAGAGGTGCGGAAGTATCTCTTGCCTTGTAACCTCGGCCGAAGTCATCGGACAGACAGGGTCCTATCCGTGGAGGCGGCGAAGCTCGCGGATGGGATTGTGTTCGAAGACAAAGAGACGCTTTTCAAGGCGAACTACGTGGCGCCTGTACATCGTAGATTTGATTGCCTCGAATGCCGCCAAACTGAAGTTCAGTGCGCTTTGGGGGTGTAAGCTCAGCTGGAGCTTACACCCCATTATCAATGCCCGAACCCGGTCAGGAACGATGTCAGATTGTCGCCGAGTTCGTCGCAGAGATAGCCGCCTTCCTGGACGATGACGGTTGGCAGGCCGAGGCTGCTGATGGCTTCGGCGATGCGGGCAAAGCCCGGTGTCGAGACGGATAGTCCGCCGAAGGGATCGCCTTCGAAGGCGTCGAGGCCGAGCGCGACCACCAGTGCATCCGGTGCATAGGCTTCGATGCGCCGGTTTGCGGCGTCCAGCGCCTCCAGAAACCCGGCGTCCGCCGTCTTGCGTGGCAGCGGCAGATTGTAGTTGTAGCCAAGGCCGAGGCCCTCGCCACGCTCGTCGGCATTGCCCCAGAAGAACGGATAGAAGCGCACCGGGTCGGCGTGCAACGAAACCGTCAGGACGTCGCTGCGGCCGTAGAAAATGCCCTGCGTGCCGTTGCCGTGATGCAGGTCGATATCGAGGATTGCGACGCGTTTGGACGATTGAAGCAGATGCTGCGCGGCGATTGCCGAGTTGTTGAGGAAGCAGAAACCGCCGGCGACATCGGCAAAGGCATGGTGGCCCGGCGGACGGCAGAGCGCGTAGGTGTGGCGTGCGCCGGCAAGCACCGCTTCCGCCGCCTCGACGGCACTCCACGCGCTCCAGCAAGCGCTGCCCCAGGTATCGGCTGATATCGGGCAAGCCGTATCGGCCATATGGTAACCGGCCTGGCCGACGGCAGAAGCCGGATAACGGCCGGTGCGCGCCAGCGGATGGATATTGGGGATCACCTCTTCCGAGGCGCCCTCGATCCGCTGCCAGCGAAGAAAGATGTTCTGCAGGAATTCGAGATATTCCGGCGTGTGGATGGCGGCGATCGGCTTCAGGCCATGATCACGCGGCCGGACGATTTCGGATCCGGCTGCCTTTGCGCCATCGAGCAGGCGCGCAATCCGCTCCGGCTTTTCCGGGTTGGGCTGCGGTGCGCCGCTCGACAGGAACATCTTCGGATCGTGTTTCGCCTGCTCTTCTGCATAGAAAGCCTTCATGCTCATCCCTCAAACCCCGCTTTCGTGCTGTCCGGCCAGCGCTTCGAAGACGTCGCCATAGGCCGCATGGATCCGTTCTTCCTGCGACCAGACAAGTCCCATCCGTTGATAAAAATGTTGCGCCGAAACGTTTTTCGCGTCGACTGACAGGCGCAGATACGTGCCGCCGCCTGCACGCACATGCGCTGCTGTCTGGCGCAAAAGCGCGACACCTATGCCCGCGCCTCGAAACCGCTCATCGACGACGATATCCTGGATATAGGCCCCCTTTTCACCCCGCCATGTCGAAAAGCTCGGGAAAAAAAGGCTCAACCCGGCAAATTGACTGCCGATCTCAGCGATCAGAACCGTAAAGGCAGGCACGGCGCCAAACCCGTGTTCGCGGATATCGTCTGGCGTCGATGTCACCTTTCCCTCGGCACCGAGATGTCTGGCGATCATCAGCAAGCCGGCATGGATCAGCGGGGCGTCGCCGGCCGTGGCAAGGCGAATATTGGCTTCCTGTTCCGCCATCAAAAACCCACCCGATCGCCGCCCTTAAGTGCCAGCATCGTCCGCGCCTCGTCCGGCGTCGCGACTTCCAGCGACAGGGCCTCGATAATCGTGCGGATACGGCCCACTTGATCGGCATTGGATTTGGCGAGTTCGCCGCGTCCAAGATAGAGGCTGTCCTCCAGCCCGACCCGAACGTTACCGCCCATCGCTGCCCCCATGGTGATCAGCGGCATCTGCTGGCGCCCGGCGGCCAGCACCGAGAAGCGGTAATCATCACCGAACAGCTTGTCGGCGATGCGCTTCATATGGCTGAGATTATCCGGATCGGCACCGATACCGCCGAGAATGCCGAGCACGAACTGGATGAACAGCGGGCCTTTCACCAGGCCGCGATCGTAAAAATGCTTCAGCGAATAGAGATGGCCGACATCATAGCATTCGAACTCGAAGCGGGTACCACAGCCCTCGCCCAGCCGTTTGAGGATATCCTCGATATCGGCAAACGTGTTCTTGAAGATCGTGCCGCGTGTCGCCTCGAGAAGTTGCGGCTCCCATTCGTGCTGCCATTCCATGCCGGGTTTTGCCAGTGGAAAGATGCCGAAATTCATCGACCCCATGTTGAGCGAGCACATTTCCGGCTGCGTCTGAAGCGAAGCGGCCAGCCGCTCGTCCAGTGTCATCAGCGAACTGCCACCGGTGGAAATGTTGATGACGGCGTCGGTTGCCTGCTTGATGCGCGGCAGGAACTGCATGAACACGGCCGGATCTGCGGTTGGGCGGCCATCGGCCGGGTTACGCGCATGCAGATGCAGAATCGAGGCGCCAGCCTCGGCCGCCGCGATCGCCTGTTCGGCGATCTGGTCCGGCGTGACCGGCAGATAGGGGCTCATCGACGGCGTATGGACGGAGCCGGTGACTGCGCAGGTGATGATGACTTTGTTTTTCATGATCTCAGCCATTCACCGGCAGATGGAGTTCGCGCGCCAACTGTTCGAAACTATCGCCCAGGATGGAGACCATCTCACCAACTTCCTCAGCGGTGATGATCAGCGGCGGCGCGAGGATCAGATTATCAACCTCGTAGCCATCGCCACGGATACGGCGGGAATAGAGGATCAGGCCCTTCTCATAGGCGATATCGAGCAGCCGCTGGTTGGTCGCCTGCGCCTTTGGAAAGGGTTTGAATGTCAGCGGATCCGCCACCAGATCGGCGCCGATCAACAGACCCTTGCCGCGCACCCCTGCAATGAACGGAAAGCGCTTGGCGAGCCCTTCCAACTCCGACTTCAGCAGATCTCCCATTGCTGACGCATTGGCTTCAACGCCGAGCCGTTCCATCTCCTCGAGCACCGCAAGGCCTGCAGCGCAGGCAAGCGGATTTCCGGCATAGGTGTAGCCGTGCTGGAAGCCGCCCATGTCGAGCACCGGCTTTACCAGTTTCGCCGAGGCCGCCATGGCGCCGAGCGCGGCATAACCCGAGCCGATGCCCTTCGACAAGGTGATGATGTCCGGCTTGCAATTCCAGTGATCGCCACCGAGATAGCGGCCGGTGCGCGCGGCCCCGCTCATCACCTCGTCATGGATCAGCAGGATGCCGTATTTATCGCAGATTTCGCGGATACGCGAGAAATAGCTGTCAGGTGCCACCAGCGCGGCCGTTGCCGCTCCGCCGATTGGCTCCATGATGAAG
Source organism: Rhizobium sp. PL01 (assembly GCF_033447125.1). NCBI lineage: Bacteria > Pseudomonadati > Pseudomonadota > Alphaproteobacteria > Hyphomicrobiales > Rhizobiaceae > Rhizobium > Rhizobium sp. PL01. The sequence continues at coordinate 128,937 of NZ_JAWQUM010000012.1, forward strand.
GCGACGACGCTTTCCGGCCCTTCTGAAAGGATCTTCTCTTCGAGCATATCGGCATACCGCAGGCCGCGCTGTTCCATCGTCAGGTTGTCGCGGTCGCGGTAAGCTGTCGGCGCCGGAACGGCCGGCATCGGTTGGATCTGCGGCGCAAAGGTCTCGGTCAGCGCCAGATCGCCAGTAACGCCGAGCGCGCCGATCGTGCCGCCGTGATAGGACGGAAAACGGCAGATCACCTTCCAACGCTTTGGCTGATGGGTCGCAACAGCCCATTGCCGGGCAAGCTTGATCGCCGATTCCACCGCTTCGGAACCACCGGAGACGAAGAAAATCCGGTCGAGATCACCGGGCATTTTGCCCGCCAACTGCCGGGCCAGCTCCTCGGCCGGTTCGTTTTCGAAATGCAGCCGATAGGCGAAGCTCGTTTTCTCCATTTGCTGCTTCATCGCTTCGATGACATGACGGTTGCCGTGACCGATATTGCTGACCATCGGTCCGCTCGACCCGTCAATGAAACGGCGCCCGTCCTGTGTCCAGAAATAGATACCCTCGGCACGGTCGACCAGTGGCCGGCGCAGACGCGTTACATAGAAGAGATGGGATGCGGGCCGCTCATTGGCTTGGATGTTCATGATGCTCTGCTCTGGATGAAATTATCGGTTGAGATAGCGGTTGAGAACGTTGGCGGTAACGCGCTCGACCATGGCGTCCTTACGCAGCAGGCCCGCCACCCATTCGCAGGTGCCGGCGTGGAAAACCTCGCCCTTGCCACGCTTGAAGTTGACGATCATGCCGTTGCTGTAACGGACCTTTTCCATGTTTTCGTCGGAGGCGTCACCATACAGGGTTTCGGCGATGAAGCGGCCATCCTCGTCGCCGAAGAACAGGTCTTCACGCGTCAGGATATCGCTTTCCTCGACCTGGCTCGCCATGCCGAGTGCGAGGATTTCCAGCCCTTCTGGCGCGCCGCTGTCGGCAGTCGGATATGGAAGGCCGTAGCGGATTTCGTAGGCGAGCCCATCAACTTCGTAGCCATAGATATGGCTGTCGGCACCGAGCAGATCGCCGTAGAACAAGCCGGTTCCGGCGAAGGCCCAGTGGCGTGGCCGGTAGATCGGGAAACCACGCACCCCGCGCGGCGCGCAGCCACCCCAGCCGGAATAGACGCCGTTGGTGGCGTTGAGCCCAAAGGTTAGTGCGCCGGGTCGGCCGATTTCAGGGGCTTCCCAGGAATTGGTAGCGCGGGTGACATCACCGTCCTGATAGGCAGGGTCTTCCTTGCGGGCGACATATTTGTAGCAGACCTGCCGCTGGCCTTCGTCTTCCAACCGCGTTTGCCACATGAAATTGCCGGCAAAGCGCGCCACGTGTCCGCCCTGATCGACATAGGCGTCGACGGCATCGCGCATTTCCCAGGTCCAGTATTCGTCATGGCCGACGAAGACGACGCAATCATAATCAGTGAGAATGCCGGGATTGTTGTGAAGCTCATGTTGGCTGGCGAGATCGACACCGTATCCCTGGCGCTCCGCCCAGCGGAAGAACTGGCTGTCGTAGCTGGCCCAGCCGGACGAGGTGTATTTCTTCGAATAGCCGTTGGCGAAAGCCCATTCCATATGCGGATAACGCGGAATGGTCCCCGGTGGCAGGCTCACCTCCAGCGGCACACGCGGCGCATCCGGCGGAAGCACGACGAAGCCGCGGCAGAGCGGGCGCTCGACGCTGACAGTGGTGGCATACTTGTCGCGGTTCGGGCCGGTGATGCCCTGATAGTGGTTTGATCCACCCCAGGTATTGTAGGCGGTCCATGTGCCGGTGGCAGCGACCTGCAGGATACGGCCGGGTTTCGGACCTGCCTTCGGCAAAACGATGATGAGATGATGACACTGGATCGGCTTGCCGTCACGGCCCTCGGCCGTCAGCGTGATCCGGTAAGCGCCGGATGGCCAGCTGTCATGAACCTGAAATGAAAAGGTCGGCTCCCAGCCGCATCCGGTGACGGAGACCTGATCGGGCGTTTCCTGCCAGCTGGTGGCGATGGCGTCGGTGCCATAAACGCTTGTCTCAACCGCCCCGTCGCGAACGATCTCCAGCCGGCAGGAAGACGCTGTCGAGCTGATATGCAGATCCACCATCGCACCGCGCGCATAGGCATAGGAGCGCGTGTAGCACCAGATCTCGCCGCGGGCGCCGTCCATGCCGGGATATTCGTAGTAGTGACCGCGCACGGCCTGATGCCGCTCCTCGGGCGTCAACCCGAAATCGGGGAAAACTTGGGTACTGTCGGTCACGTCACGCCTCGCTCGTCTCCGGTTACAATGATCAAACCACAATGGACTCGGCCCGACAAATACATTAGGTGAAGCACCAGCATTCACCAAATGAATGAGGTGACCCATGCCCAACCCAAGGCGCCGCTTCGTCTGGGAGATCGACTGGAACCTTCTGCGCACCTTCACGGTGATCGTCGAGGAAAAGAGCCTCACGGCAGCGGGCAACCGCCTATCGCTGAAACAGCCGACCATCAGCAATGCGCTGCGCCGTCTCGAAGAACACATGGCCTGCCGCTTGCTCGACCGTTCGTCCAACCATTTCCGCACGACGCCGGCCGGCGCGCGGCTCTATGCCGAATGCCGGACTATGTTCAACACCGTCAACGGCTTGCCCGATCTCGTCAGGGACGACCCGGATCTGGTCACCGGCCACGTCGAAGCGGCCTTTGCCAGCCACATCGAATGCCCGTTCCTCGATCGTTTTCTGGCCGACTTCCACAAGACGTTTCCGCGCGTCAGTTTCTCCACGACGGTATCCGCCAGCCAGACGGTGATTGATAATGTGCTGTCGGGCGAGGCTTGCCTTGGCATCTGCCTCGCCCAGGAAAAGCACCCGGAATTGGACTATACGGTGCTTTATCGCGAGCATTTCGGCTTCTTCTGCGCGCCCGGCCATCCATTGTTCGGCAAGCGCGGCACCAAGACCGCCGATCTTGCGTCGCTGGATTACGTGTCCTTCAAGACGGATCATCTCGGCGGCGCTCTGGCGCCGATCGCGCGCCTGCGGCAGCGGGAAAACTTCAACGGCCACGTACTCGGTCTTTTCACCAATCTCGAAGAGGTCAAGCGGCTGATCAAGGCTGGTTTCGGCTTCGGCCCACTGCCAATTCACGTCGTCGCCGCCGATATCGAGGCGCGCCAACTCTGGCAACTACCACCCTACGAAAACCCGCCTGCGGCCGATGTCTACCTGGTCACCCGGCGTTTGGCACGCGGCAGCCGGGCAGAGAACCTGCTGGTCGACCGCCTGCTCGCCGCGACCGAGACCGTGCCGTTGAGCGATCGCACTTACCCGGCCGGCCTATCTGATTCCTCTGGCCGGACGACCAATATGACATTCCCTGAATGAATGCCGCAGTGACCATTAGTCGGCCTCGTCGGCAACGAGCTGGTCCAGGTTGGCGTTGAGGCGCTGCAGAAGGCCAATCAGCGTCCCGACCTCCTCATCGCTGAACCCCGCAAGTGCGCGGCCGCTTCCTTCGCTCAGAGCTTCCCGCGCTGCCGGCAGCCGTGATAGCGCCGTTTCCGTCAGCGAGATGAGACTGCTGCGGCCGTCGTTCGGATCCGGTGTCCGGCGGATCAGCCCATCCCGCTCCATGCGCGCCAGCATCTGTGCCATCGACGGCTGCTCGATCTTGACCATTTGGGCCAGCTGCTTCTGCGACAGCGCTGCCCGATCCTTCAGCAGGTAAAGCACCGGAAGCTGGCCGACGCTGAAGCCATGGGCCTTAACCCGGCGCTCCCCCAGCCGGGCAAAACTACGCGAGGCCATATTTATCAGGGGTGCCGGCGACGCAAACACATTCCAGTCCGTCATAATACCCACACTTGCATTGGTGCCTATGTTTATTTATATAGGTCCCTATATATATCAACAGGGAACCTGTGTCCATGACCTCATCACCGCGCATTGCCATCATCGGCGCCGGCCCTGGCGGCCTTACCCTCGCCCGCATCCTGCATCTCCACGGCATAGCTGCCACCGTGTTCGAACGGGAGGAACACGCGCTTTCCAGACCACAGGGCGGCACGCTCGATCTACATTTGGAATCCGGCCAGCTTGCGCTGAGAAAAGCGGGCCTCGAAGCAGAATTCCGGCGAATTGCCCGTTACGACGACCAGGGCGGACGACTTTACGACAAATCTGCCAATCTCCTTTTCTCCGACGACGACGCCGATGAAGGCGAGCGTCCGGAAGTTGACAGGACGGCGCTTCGACAGGTCCTGCTGGACTCGCTGCCGACCGACATCATCCGGTGGGGACAGGCGATCCGGGATGTGCGGCAACGGGACGACGGCGCCTATGATCTGCTGACTGATGACGGCTCAACCGGCATGTTTGATCTCGTCGTCGGCGCGGATGGCGCCTGGTCGCGGGTGCGGCCGCTTGTGTCGGCCTATAAGCCGCAATATTCCGGGCTGACCTTCATCGAGTTCGGGATCGATGATGTCGATGCCCGTCATCCTGCCATTTCTAAATTGGTCGGCCGCGGGAAGATCGGCGTTGAAGGCGACAGTCGCGGCATGATCGTGCAACGCAATGCCAATGCCCATCTCAGGGGTTATGCCATCTTTCGCGTCCCGCTGGATTGGGCGGAAAAGACGTTCGACTTCTCCTCACCCGTCTCCGCTCGCACGCGGCTTGCGGCCGAATTCGACGGCTGGGCGCGCGAGCTGGTTGCCCTGATCCATGCCAGCAATGAACAGATCGTCTCCCGGCCGATCTACGCCCTTCCCGTCGGTCATCATTGGCAGAACCGGCCCGGCATCACGCTGATCGGCGACGCGGCCCATGTTATGTCGCCTTTTGGTGGCGAGGGTGTCAATGCGGCCATGCTCGATGCAGCAGAACTCGCCCGGCATCTGATCGAAGACAGCGACTGGAAACGGGCCGTCAAACTCTACGAGTTGGCGATGTTCTCACGCATCGTCGAACCGGCCGAGCAGGCGGCGGAAGCGGCAGCAACCGAACTCTCACACATCGGGCTTGAGTTGACCCTTCAGCATGTTCAGGCCCATCTCAACGAGCGCAAATCCGCGGCTCCGTCAGCCTGACAGGACACATCGAGCAGCCAGCTTTCCAGCCCAAACCGCACCTCGCAACGCTGCCAAGTTCCTGCCAACCACCCAAGCACTGCACCCGGCCCGTTTATCCCCTCCCCGATAAACGGGCTTGACGGCTTCGGTGCGATTTGCATTATTGCTCAGATGTCAGACCAATTTTGGTCTTATCTGGAAAGCGGACGATGAAGCACGCGGATCCGAAAGCGACCCTCCTCCCTCTGCCCCCGGCCGACCGGGCGCAGCAGGTGACGGCGGCGCTCGCGGATTACATTCAGCGAGCCAACCTTGCTCCCGGTGACCGGCTGCCAGCCGAGCGCGAGCTGATGGAAGCCCTTGCCGTCGGCCGTTCGACCATCCGCGAGGTCATCCGCCATTTCCAAGCACTCGGCGTCGTCGAGGCCCGCAAGGGTAGCGGCACCTACCTGCTGAAACCGATCTCCGGCACTACAATCCACATGCCGCTATCGCTGGAAACCACGCATCTGCGCGACGTGCTGTTGAAGACGCTGGAAGTCCGCCGCGGCATTGAGGCTGAAGCCGGCATGGTCGCCGCGCGGATGCGCACGCAGCAAGACATCAAGATCATCGAAGAAAAGCTCGATGAAATGGAACGGGTGCATCTCTCCAAGGGTACATCCGGCCCGGAAGACCTTGCCTTCCATCTCGCCATCTATGACGCCACCCACAATCCGCTGTTCAAGCAGCTCCTCGAACAGATGCGCGGCGCTTTCGAACGGTTCTGGGAAAGACCTTTCGATCGGCCGGACTTTGCCCGCCGGTCGTTTCCGTTCCACCGCACTCTTTTTAACGCCATCGCCGCGCAGGATCCCGAAGCCGCGCGCGCTGAAACACTGAAAATCCTCGCCATCGTCGAGGAAGACATCAAGGAAATGTCCAAATGAGCAACGGGTTTGATCCGTTCGAAGAAGCCTCTCTCATCGTCGCCCACGACATGAGCAATGCCTATGACGCCGTCGTACCGCCGATCGTGCAGACGTCGCTGTTCACCTTCACCGACTATGACGACATGGTCGCCTCCTATCGCGGCGAAAAAGTCCGCCCGATCTATACGCGCGGCCTGAACCCTACGGTGCGCCTATTCGAGGAAATGCTAGCCAAACTCGAGGGCGCCGAAGATGCCATCGGCTTTGCCAGCGGCATGTCGGCGATCTCCTCTACTGTCCTGTCCTTCGTCCAGCCGGGTGACCGCATCGTTGCGGTCAAGCATCTCTATCCCGATGCCTATCGCCTGTTTGGCACGTTCTTCAAGCGCATGGGCATCGAAGTCACCTATGTCGATGGCAAGGACGAGGAAGAAGTCGCCAAGGCCCTGCCCGGCGCGAAGTTCCTTTATCTCGAAAGCCCGACCAGCTGGGTGATGCAAACCCATGATGTCGCAGCACTGGCGGCGCTGGCCAAGGCGCATGGCGTCATCTCCGCCATCGACAACAGCTGGGCAAGCCCAATTTTCCAGCAGCCAATTTCACTTGGCGTCGATCTGGTTATCCATTCGGCATCGAAATATCTCGGTGGTCACAGCGATGTCGTCGCAGGTGTCGTAGCCGGTTCGAAAGAGCTGATCGGCCGTATCCGCGCCGAAGCCTATCCCTATCTTGGCGGCAAGCTCTCGCCCTTCGATGCCTGGCTGTTGATCCGCGGCATGCGCACGCTGCCGATCCGCATGAAGGCGCATGAACAGTCGGCCGTCGAGATCGCCAAGCGCCTGCAGGCGCATGATGCCGTCGAGACCGTCTGCTACCCGGGCCTTGCCAATCAGCTGGCTCCCGGCCTCAAGGGCACGTCCGGATTGTTCTCTTTCATCTTCAAGGATGGCGTCAATGTCCGCACGTTCTCGGATCACCTCGAGCTGTTCAAGCTCGGTGTCAGTTGGGGCGGCCACGAAAGCCTGATCGTGCCGGGCGAAGTCGTCCTTTCACAAAAAGCACAACCCAATTCCGCGGTCGCCTTCGGCATCAGTCCGCGGTCGGTACGGCTCCATGTCGGCCTGGAGGGAACGGAGGCCCTCTGGAGCGATATCGAAGCGGCAATCACTGCCGCATCGGTAGGCTGACACGAAAGCAAGCAACCATCCAACAATAAAAGGGAACGAAAATGAGGAAACTGATTGCCGCGACCATGGTCGCCACGCTGATGGCGGGCACCGCGCTCGCCGATACCAAGCTCAAGCTGGTGGAAGTCATCACCAGCCCGGAACGCACCGAGACGCTGAAGTCGATCGTCGCCAAGTTCGAGGCCGCCAACCCTGGCACGACAGTCGAGATCATCTCGCTGCCCTGGGGCGAAGCTTTCCAGAAGTTCGCCACGATGGTTTCGGCCGGCGAAATCCCGGACGTCATGGAAATGCCAGACACCTGGCTGTCGCTCTACGCCAATAATGGCATGCTCGAAAGCCTTGAGCCTTACCTCAAGACCTGGGACCAGACACCGGAATTGACAGACCGCGCACTGGAACTCGGCCGCGACGTCAAGGACACGGCCTATATGCTGCCGTACGGCTTCTATCTGCGCGCCATGTTCTACAACAAGAAAATTTTCGCTGAAGCCGGTGTCGACGGCCCGCCGAAAACAATGGACGACTTCGTCGCGGCTGCCGAGAAGATCAAGAAGCTGCCGGGCAAATATGCCTATTGCATGCGCGGCGGTCCGGGCGGCCTCAACGGCTGGATGATGATGGGCGCCACGATGGCTGGCGACAACACCTTTTTCAACGCCGATGGCACGTCGAAGTTCTCTGAAGAAGGCTGGGTCAAGGGTTTCACCTGGCTAACCGACCTCTACAAGAACGGCTATGCGCCGAAGGACAGCGTCAACTGGGGCTTCAACGAAATCGTTGCCGGCTTCTACACCGGCACCTGCGCCATGCTTGACCAGGATCCGGATGCGCTGATCGCTATCGCAGAGCGCATGGACGCGGCCGATTACGGCGTTACCACCATGCCGAAGGGTCCGTCCGGCAAGACCTTCCCGACCATCGGCTTTGCCGGCTGGTCGATGATGTCTGCCAGCGCCAACAAGGACCTGTCCTGGAAGCTGATCGCCACGCTTGAAGGCCCGGAAGGCAATATCGAGTGGAACAAGAAGATCGGTGCACTGCCGGCGCTCAAATCCGCCGAGAAGGACCCCTTCTTTGCCACCGACCAGTTCAAGGGCTGGTTCGAAGAACTGGCCGACAAGGACGCAATTCCGACGGTGATGCCGACCTACCTGGAAGAGTTCGCGTTCTTCAAGGATTCCCTGGCGATCAAGACCAGTCAGGAAGCCATGCTCGGCGATATCACGCCGGAAGAAATGGCCAAGCAATGGGCTGAGTACATGACCAAGGCTCAACAGAAGTTCCTCGCGAGCAAATAAGTCATCAGCCTTTAACCGCAGGCAGCGACATGACGTCGGCTGCCTGCGGCTTATTCCCTGACGGAAAAGCCGGTGCGCCTCACCGTGCCCGCAAATTGGAAATATTTGACGATGGCTTCACATGCAGCAGCCCGCAATGGCGGCGCGCGCAGGGACCAGCGGCCGCTGAAGAAGCGTCTTGCCGATGCCTCCGCTCCTTATCTCTATAGCGCGCCCGCGCTGATCCTGATTGTCACCGTCATGCTGGTGCCGTTGGTGCTCGGCATTTCCTATGCCTTCCGCGATATCCAGCTGCTCAACCCCATGTCCGGCGGCTTCATCGGGCTCGATCATTTCCGGACGCTGTATGAGGACCAGAATTTCTACCGGGCCTTGAAGAACACGCTGTGGTGGACCGGCTGGTCTGTTCTCCTGCAGTTCGTCTTCGGCCTGATCCTCGCGCTTCTGCTCGACAAACCGTTTTACGGCCGCGCCATTGTTCAGGCGCTGGTGTTCCTGCCCTGGGCAGTACCAAGCTTTCTCGCCGGTCTCAACTGGGCCTGGCTGTTCAACCCCGTCGTTGGCCCCATTCCGCACTGGCTGTTCGCGATGGGACTGATGAGCGAGCCCTACAATATCCTGTCCGATCCGCAGCTTTCCATGTGGGGCCCGATCATCGCCAATGTCTGGTGGGGCATCCCCTTCTTCGCCATCACGCTGCTTGCCGCGCTCCAGGCGATCCCACGCGATCTTTATGAGGCGGCCAGCATCGATGGCGCCGGGCCGGTACAGCGTTTCATCTCGATCACCTTGCCCTTCCTCGCCCCCACGATTGCCATCACCGTGCTTCTGCGCACCGTCTGGATTTCCAATTTCGCCGACCTGATCATCGTCATGACCAACGGCGGACCGGCCGATCGCAGCCAGATCGTTGCCAGCTACATCTTCACCCAGGCCTTCAAACGCCTGGATTTCGGCTACGCCTCGGCCATCGCGCTCGTTCTCCTGGCGCTGTTGATCACCTATTCGATGCTGATCGTGATCCTGCGTCAGTGGCTGTTGAGCAAGGATTGAGATCATGACAGGAAAACGTATCGTCTCCATCCTCGCGCACCGGCTGGCCATTCTCGCCTATGTCGTCTTCGCGCTGTTCCCGCTCTACTGGCTCTTGAAGGTCTCGGTTACGCCCAACAAGCTGCTCTATTCCGAAGGCATCCGGATGTGGCCGTCGCGGACGAGCTTCGAGCATTTCGATTTCGTCCTGAAGCACAGCGAATTCCCGACCTTCTTCAAGAACAGCCTGATCGTCTCCGGCTCGACCGCGATCATCGTTACGGTTCTGGCGTCATTGGCAGGTTACGCCATGTCGCGCTTCACCTTCCGCGGCAAATACTGGATCGTCACGCTGATGCTGCTCACACAGATGTTCCCATTGGTGATGCTGGTGGCGCCGATCTTCAAGATGCTGTCGCCGCTCGGCCTCACCAACAGCCTCACGGGTCTGGTGATCGTCTACACCGCCTTCAACGTGCCGTTTGCCACCTTCCTGATGCAATCCTTCTTCGACGGCATTCCGAAGGACCTCGAAGAGGCGGCGATGATCGACGGCGCCACACAGTTCGTTGCGTTCCGCCAGATCATCCTGCCGCTGACACTGCCCGGTATTGCGGCAACCCTCGGCTTCGTCTTCACCGCAGCGTGGAGCGAACTGCTGTTCTCGTTGATGCTGATCTCCGGCAACGACTCTGCGACTTTCCCGGTCGGGTTGCTTTCCTTCGTTTCCAAATTCTCTGTTGATTTCGGACAGATGATGGCTGCGGGCGTCATGGCGCTCATTCCGGCCTGCCTGTTCTTCCTGTTGATCCAACGCTACCTCGTGCAGGGCCTGACGGCCGGCGCCGTGAAAGGCTGATCCCATGGCATCCATCGATATCGCCGCTATCCGCAAGTCCTATGGCATCCATCCGGTGCTGCACGGTGTTGACCTTGAAATCAAGGACGGCGAATTCGTCGTCCTCGTCGGCCCTTCCGGCTGCGGCAAGTCCACGCTTCTGCGCATGATCGCTGGTCTCGAGGCGGTCACATCCGGTGAAATCCGCATCGACGGCAAGCGCGTCAACGACCTTGCTCCAAAGGACCGCGACATCGCCATGGTGTTTCAATCCTATGCGCTCTATCCGCATATGAGCGTCGCCAAGAACATGAGCTACAGCCTGCGCCTTCGCAAAACCGCCAAGGAAAAGGTCGCCTCCATCGTCGCCGTAGCGGCCACAAAACTTGGGCTGGATCCGTTGATGGAACGCCGCCCCAAGGCGCTCTCCGGCGGTCAGCGCCAGCGTGTCGCCATGGGCCGCGCCATCGTGCGCGAGCCAAAGGCCTTCCTGTTCGATGAGCCGCTGTCCAATCTCGATGCCCGCCTGCGCGAGCAGATGCGTGCCGAAATCAAAAAACTGCACCAGGATCTTGGCGCCACCTCGATCTATGTCACCCATGACCAGATCGAGGCGATGACGCTGGCCGATCGGATCGTTGCCATGCATGGCGGCATCATCCAGCAGGTCGGCAGCCCGCTGGAACTGTACGATAATCCCGCCAACCTCTTCGTCGCCGGGTTTATCGGCTCACCCGGCATGAACTTCTTCGAAGGCCGCTATATGGCGACTGGCGATACGGCGAGCTTCGCCTTAACCGGCGGCGTTATCCTGCCGCTCGGAGGAGCCGCCAATCTCCCCGACGGCAGCCGCGCCACGCTCGGCATCCGGCCGGAGCATGTCGTTCTCGGCGCCGAAGGCCCTGACGTTCTCAAAGCGACCGTCGATCTCGTCGAACCCACCGGCTTTGGCATCATCGTCCACCTGAAGCTCGGCCCCGTCGCGTTCAAAGCCTTCACGCTCGACCGCAAGTTCCTGGGCATGCACGGCGAAGTGAACGTCAGACTTCCCGTACCGAACCTGCATTTCTTTAATGAGGCAGGACAGAAAGTCTGATCTACTTGTCATCAGGAAGGGTTTCAGAAGCGGGGCTTTGACTTTACCAAAGACTTTCAGTATTTACAGTATAAACAACGGCTTATGCGTAAATTCTAAGAAAGAATAATGTCTCACGACCCTGAAACCTTGCGCTTTTACGGAAGCGAAGCGGCTGCCTACACTTCCAGAGGCCAAGAGCCGAGCCGGCAACGCATCGAGATTTTTATTTCGCGTCTACAGCCGGGGGCCACGATTCTGGAGCTCGGATGTGGCGGCGGACAGGACAGCGAATTCATGATCGCGAAAGGGTTTGCCGTCAGCCCGACGGACGGCACTCCGGAAATTGCCCGCGAAGCAGAAAAACGCCTCGGAATACCGGTTGCCACATTGTTGTTCGGTGATCTCAACGAACAAGATGTCTATGAAGGGATATGGGCCAATGCCTGCCTTCTGCACATCCCCAGACCCGAACTGCCTGGCATTCTCGTCCGCATCCACGCCGCACTGAAGGCTGGCGGGGTTTTCTATGCCAGCTTCAAGGCTGGGCAGGCTGAAGGTCGCGACGCGTTCGACCGGTACTACAACTATCCCACCGAAAGCTGGCTGAGAGAAACATACGCCCAATTGGCCTGGACATCGGTTTCGGTCGAAGCGCAATCGGGAAGCGGCTATGACCACAAGCCCACTGACTGGCTTCACGTCCTGGCGACAAAGCACGCCTGAGACCTGAAAACTCTTGCCCGTCTTATGGGCATTGGACGAAACGTTGTTTGGGGGGAGCCATTGCAGCGGATGGAAGCAGATGCACTCATTGTCATCGATGTTCAGGTGGCGTTTGTTACTGGCAGCGAAGCGGTCCCGGGGCATACGGCACTGTTGGAGGCGATCGGCACTTTGATCGATGCCGCACGAGCGGCTGGGGCCCCTATCATCTTCCTGCAGAATGACGGTGAGGCAGGCGCACCCGACGAGCCGCGTCAACCGGGCTGGAAACTCCATTTTCCACCGCGCGTCGATGAAATCACTGTCAGAAAAACGACGGACGATGGCTTCGAGCAGACAGAGCTGGACGATATCCTGACCCGGCTCGGTATCCATACAGTGGCACTCTGCGGAGTACTCTCGGAAATGTGCGTGGCGGCAACGGCACGGGCGGCGATGCAGCGCGACTACGGCGTGATCCTGCCCCATGACGGTCATGCGACCTATGATGTTCCCCCCGGTCCCGGAGGATCGGCAAAGGTTCCGGCCAGCATGGCAGCACGCGCGGCGGAATGGTCGCTCGGCGACGAAATCACGGTCGCAGCGTCGGTTGCGGACATCCGTTTCGCCTGGCCCTCACAAAAGTAGCGCCCGGTTTCCCAGCCCAACAGCTCCATCAAAAAAATACAAAATCATTTTCACGCCATGTCGAAATCCCGAAACGAGCAGCGTTCTTGGGGTGTAGAGACCGAAAACAAAGAGAACCGAAATGAATTTTCCGATTACCTCGCTATACGCAATCGCTCTGGCCGTCATTTTTCTGCTGCTATGGTTCAATGTCAGCAAAACCCGCTCGGCCCTCAGCCTTTCTATCGGTGACGCCGGCAATGTCGACCTGCATGAACGCATTCGCCGGCACGGCAATTTCGTCGAATGGGTGCCGATGATCCTGATCCTGATGATTCTGGCCGAGGGACAGGGCGTTGGCCCGCTCTGGCTGCATGCGGCGGGCGGACTGACCGTCGCAGGGCGGATCGCGCATCCGTTCGGCCTGCGCGCCAATGCACCGGTCCATCCGCTGCGGATCATCGGCAATTCCGCCTGCATTCTCGCAACCTTGACCCTCACCGTCGCACTGGCCGTTGCGGCGTATACCCGCTGATCCGAGCTTTCCAATATTCCCCAAAACAGGAGAACTACCATGCAATATATGGCATTGATCTATTCCGACCCGTCGCTGGAGCCCGCCTATGGCACGCCTGAATTCGACACGATGATGAAGGGTTATTTCGCCTTCAATGAAACCCTGAAGGCAGCAGGCGCCTATATCTCAGGTGAAGGCCTGCAGGACATCGACACGGCCACAAGCCTGCGGGTGCGCGGCGGCAAGGTCGAAACGATGGATGGCCCTTTTGCCGAAACCAAGGAACGGCTAGGTGGCTTCTACGTCATGGACGTTCCCGATCTGGATACCGCCTTGCGCTACGCCGCCATGATTCCTTCGGCCGCCTATGGCACGGTCGAAGTGCGGCCGTTGATGGACTATAATTCCTGATGCAACCGGCCGCCCCCGATCCACAATCCGTCTCCAGGGCCATCGATGCCCTGGCACGCAGGGATCGGGGACGGCTGTTGTCAGCATTGATCGCCCGGCTGAAGAATTTCCAGCTGGCCGAGGACGCATTGCAGGATGCGCTGGCTTCAGCGGTCGTGCATTGGGGCAGGACGGGACTGCCCGCCTCGCCTCAGGGCTGGCTGTTGAAGGTCGCGCTGCGCAAGGCGATCGATCTCCTGCGCAAGTCCGCCCGCGAAGACCGTAAAACCGCCGAGATCGCCCGCCTTTCCGTCGACGAAGCGGCCGAGGATACGGCGGATGACATTCAGGATGAGCGCCTGCGGCTGATCTTCACCTGTTGCCATCCCGCTTTGGAATCGAAGACCCAAGTGGCGCTCACCCTGCGCACGCTTGGCGGACTGAGCACCGCCGAGGTGGCCGGCGCATTTCTCGACAATGAAACAACCATGGGCCAACGCCTTTCGCGGGCGCGCACCAAGATTCTCGCGGCCGGTATTCCCTATGAGGTACCCGGCCCGGAGGCATGGGCCGAACGGCTGCAATCCGTGCTGACAGTCGTCTATCTGATCTTCAATCAAGGCTATTCCTGCTCCACTGGCGATCAGCACCGCCAACTCGGCGAGGAGGCAATCTATCTCGGGCGCATGCTCAACGGGCTGCGTCCGAACGAAGCCGAGATCGAAGGGCTCCTGGCCTTGATGCTGATTACCGAAGCCCGCCGTGCCGCGCGTCTGGCTGCGGATGGAACCAGTATTCCTATAGCATCGCAGGATCGCAAGCTCTGGAATGACGGACGGATTGCCGAGGGTCTGGCGTTGCTCGACCAGGCGATCGCGCGGCGCGCTGCCGGGCCGTTCCAGATCAAGGCGGCAATCGCCGGCTTGCACGTACAGTCAGAGCCGCCGGACTGGCGCCAGATCGTTTTGCTCTATGACAGCCTGTTGCGGATGGAGCCGACGCCGGTGGTGCAGCTGAACCGGGCGGTGGCACTGGCCGAAGCCGGGGCAATCGAGGCCGGGCTTCGGGTCCTGGAATCGCTTGCACCGGTGCTTACGGCCTACCAGCCGTTTCATGCCGCCCATGCCGAGTTGCTGTCGCGCATCGGCCAGCATCGCGCGGCACTTGCCGCCTATGACCGCGCCATCGATCTTGCCAGCAATCCATCGGACGCCATCTTTCTCAGGCATCGCCGGGCTCAGGCCGCAGATAAACCTTGATCTATTCGACCGCCGGTGCCTCAAGCGGCATCAGCGTGAAGAGTTCCTGCGCCCGTTTGACCCCACGCAGCGCATAACGCCCAATCGAAACCACTTCCGAACTGCGCGGCGGCGGCGCGGCAGCAACGAATTGCGACGACATGATCACGCTGCGATCAACGAAGCGGCACATCGAGGCAATGCGGCTGACCTCGTTGACAGCAGGGCCGATGACGGTGAAATCCAGCCGGTCGCTCGAACCGATATTGCCGTAGAAGACATCGCCGATATGCAGCCCGAGATAGACCTCGGTGACCGGCCGGCCTTCGAGCAGGCGCAACTCGTTCAGGCCTTTCAGCTTTGCACGTAAATTCTGCTCGGCGATCAGCGCCCGGCTGCAGGCATCTTCGCGCTCCTCTGCCTTGAAGATCGCCAGCGTCCCATCGCCGATCAGCTTCAACACGTTTCCGCCAGCCTCGTGGATGGAGGAGATGACCGCATCGGCATAGTCATTCAGGAAGGGAATGATCTCGTCCGGCGGTAGGTTGTCGGAGATGCGGGTATAGTTCTGCAGATCGGAAAACCATAGCACTGCCGAAATCCGCTCGGCCTTACCGCGTGAGATGCGGCCTTCTAGCACCTGCTTGGCGGCATCTTCGCCGAGATAGACCTCAGCAATAGTCCGCGAAATGCGCGTCAGCGATCCTGACTTGATAGCCAATGCCAATACCGGAACCAGCTGTCGAAGGACGGCCAGGTCTTCCTCACGAAAGCCTTCTTCATCCATGGTCGTCCAGTGCGAATAGAAGCAGTCCATATCGCCGATATGGCTCTCCTGGGCAAAGCGATGGATCATCGCGAGATAATCTTTGTGCCCGGCCGCCAGCATCACATCCAGCATGTAGAAATCAGCGGGGTCGCCGAAGCCAAGACGCCGGCGGATCTCATCCTGATTGTTCTCGCGCAGATGGAAGAACGCCGAGCGCTCCCAGTTTTGCTCCGAAACACCTTCGCTCGTCGGGCCATATTCGAAGGCCGTCTTCACCGGTTCCTTGCTGTCCCACTGAAAAGCCCGCCCTTCATAGACCGGATGCAGCGTATCGATCAGCGCAAGCCCGCGATCAAGCGCCATGCCCGCGGCGCGAACGCGCTGACAGAAGCCGTTGACGATGTCCATTTCATCGGTGCCTTTGAGGCCCTGCGTCGTCAACCAGGCGGAAATCTCGCTGATATCGTCTGCGTTCATATCGATTTTCCTGGTTCCTGCGGACATTCACACGTCTAGCGCATAACCCACCGATCCGGAATCGATTTGGGAAACAGCGGGCCGGGGCGACGCGCCGTGCGGAGAAGATGTGTGAGGGGATGGCCTCTGAAGTTGCGGCGGATGTGGGTAGGCGGCGGCCAAAAGGCAAGGCTCCACAAGCTTCTTTTTATATATCGTCCTGCCGTGTGACAAATTCGCGGGACAGCCAGTCAATGAAGACACGGACGCGCGGCGATAGCTGGCGGCTGCGTGGATAGAGTAGCGAAACAGGTGTGCGGGTTGGTGGGTTGTCCGGCAGGATAGCAATGAGCGTGCCGTTCTTCAGGTCCTCTTCCAGCGAATAGCGTGGTGCCTGCATGATGCCAAGGCCAAGGCGCGCCGCAGCTGCCAAAGTATCGGCACCATTGACGGACACCACAGACGGCAGGGAAATGTTACGGATTGCGCCGTCCACGGTGAACTCCAGCGGCAGCAATCCGCCGATCGCCGTCGACCAGAAGCCGATCATCTGGTGACCGCTCAGATCGTCGATGTTCTGCGGCAGGCCGAAGCGATCGATATAGTCCGGCGAAGCACAGGTCACCTCTTCGAGGAGGGCGAGCCGCCGCGCGATCATGTCGCTATCCTGCAGGTCGCCGACGCGCAGCACGCAGTCAATGCCTTCGCGGATCAAATCGACCAGCCTGTCGCCTTCGCTCATATACATCTGGATATCCGGATATTGCGCCAGAAACGCAGGCAGGCCGGGCAGAACGAAATGCCGGGCGAGCTTGCCGTGCACATCGACCCGCAACAGCCCCTTCGGCTTTGCTCCGGCAAAGGCGCCTTCCGCATCTTCGATATCGGAGAGGATCGTTAGGCAGCGCCGGTAATAGGCTTCGCCGTCGAGCGTCGGGCTGACGTGCCGGGTCGTGCGTTGCAGCAGGCGCACTCCCAGCCGCGCTTCCAGTTGCTTGACCGCGTCGGTTACCGTGGAGCGCGGAAGACCCGTATCTTCAGCAGCCAGCGTGAAACTCCGCCGTTCCACCACGCGCGAAAACACCCGCATCGCCTCAAATCTGTCCATCGGAGATTGTTCGCCATTTTCGAATAGTGACGCCGAAGAATGGCCGATTATCCGCAAAATGAAAAGCGGCATCTTCTTTCCATCGAAAACGCACTGCGGCTTGGTTAATCAAGGAGAAAGACAATGTCAGACAACAGCAACAAGATCGCCATCGTCACTGGCGCCTCGCGTGGTATCGGTGCAGCCATCGCCGAACGGCTCGCCAGAGACGGTTTCACCGTTGTTATCAACTATTCCGGCGATGCTGCATCGGCTGAAGCACTGGCCAGGACGATCGAAGACAAGGGTGGCCGGGCACTGACTGCAAAAGCCGACGTCAGCGATGCGGAAGCGGTCCGCCGGATGTTCGACGCGGCAGAAGCGGCCTTCGGTGGCGTCGATGTACTCATCAACAATGCGGGCATCATGGCGCTTTCGCCACTTGCCGAAAGCTCTGACAGCCTGTTTGACCGCCAGATCGCCGTCAATCTGAAGGGCACCTTCAACACGCTGAGAGAAGCAGCAAAGCGTCTGCGCGACGGTGGCAGGATCGTCAATTTCTCCACCAGCGTCGTCGGCCTGAAGCTCGAGAACTATGGCGTCTATGCCGCCACCAAGGCCGCGGTCGAGACATTGACCGCCATTCTGTCGAAGGAACTGCGCGGCCGCTCCATCACCGTCAACGCGGTGGCGCCTGGCCCGACGGCCACGGATCTCTTCCTCAACGGCAAGAGCGACGAACTGATCGCCCGCATGGCGAAAATGAACCCGCTGGAACGCCTCGGCACCCCGCAAGACATCGCCGCCGCCGTCGCCTTCCTCACCGGCCCAGACGGTGCGTGGGTCAACGGCCAGGTGCTGCGTGCCAATGGCGGCATGATCTGAACGACGACGGAGGACACGCCGTCTGCTCCGTTCTCCCCCTATGCCGGTTTGGCGACAGCAACCCGGCATTCTTTCGTGATCGCTAACAGAAGCCAAATCTTAAAAGACACGCCGGCACCGGGTCACGTCTTTTCCGGGGTGACACGAGGTCCGAATGATGTAAGCTGCGGGCGAAAATAGCATTGCCTGTTTGATATAGCTGTGGCTTCAAAGGCTGGTACAGCCCGCGAACAATGCGCCTACCGACTTGAAATATTTACTGATTTTGAACGACTAGCGACTTGGTCATGCCCGTGCCCAGACTGCCTGAAATCACGTAAAGTCCGGCAAGCCTGACCATTTAAAAACACCTGGAAATGACCCGCGCACCCGCGTGGGATAACGTGTTTCATGCGCTTCAGGGGGCTTACAATGGTACGACACTGGCTTGTTCCGGCACTCTTGCTTTTCTCCACCACACTCTCCGCAGGCCCCTCTTTCGCACAGGAACAACCAAAGGCCGCAGTCACCGTGGCAAAGCCGGTGGTCCGTGATGTCGTCGATAGCGACGAGTTCATCGGCCGCTTCGAGGCCGTCGATGAAGTCACGCTGCGCTCGCGCGTCGGCGGCTATCTCGACCAGGTCAATTTCAAAGACGGCGCGATGGTCAAGAAGGGTGATCCGCTCTTCGTCATTGACCAGCGCCCCTTCAAGACAGCACTGGACGTGGCAACATCCGCGCTGGAAGTCGCGAAATCGACGCTGACCTTCGCGGAATCGGAATTCACCCGTACTGAAACACTCGTGCAAAAAGGCACACTTTCGGTCTCCGTCCTCGATGACCGCCGCCGCGAATTGCAGTCGGGCCAGGCCAATCTGCGCGGCGCCGAGGCAAGCCTTGCCCGGGCGAAGCTCGACATGGAATATACCACGATCTTTGCCCCGCTCAGTGGCCGTATCGACCGGCGGCTGATCTCTGTCGGCAACCTCGTTCAGCCTGACCAGACGGCGCTGACAACAATCGTCTCGCTCGACCCGATCGATTTCTATTTCGACGTCGATGAACGCCGCGTGCTGAACTATGCCCGGGTCGCCCGCGAACATGGCAGCAACCTGCAGGAAGGCGGTGGCGCGCTGGAAGTGTCGGTGACCATCGCAGACAGCACCGAAAAACCCTTCAAGGGCAAGCTTGACTTTGCCGAGAACCGCGTCGATCGGGAAACCGGCACGATGCGGGTGCGCGCCCGTTTCGACAACCCTAAATTCGTCCTGCAACCCGGCCTTTTCGGCCGCGTCGAAGTCAACGCGTCCAACACCTACAAGGGTATCCTCGTTCCAGATGAAGCGATCGGCGCTGATCAGGACCAGCGGGTCGTTTATGTGGTTGCCGACGATGGAAGCTTCTCGACCAAACCGGTTCGACTTGGACCGAGGCTCTATGGGTATCGCGTCATCCGCGAGGGCCTCACCGGCGATGAAACCCTCGTCGTCAATGGCTTGACACGATTGCGGCCCGGCGTGATCGTCGATCCCAAGCTGGTTGTCCTGCCGCCTGAAGCCGCCGGGACGACGGAGAGCGGCCAATGAGATTTGCCCATTTCTTCGTGGACAGGCCGATCTTTGCGTCGGTCCTGTCGATCGTGCTCCTGATTGTCGGCGGCATCTCCTATTTCCAGTTGCCCGTCGCTCAGTATCCAGAAATTGCGCCACCAACCATCGTCATCCGCACCGCCTATCCGGGTGCCGATGCCGAGACCATCGCCGACACGGTTTCAACCCCACTCGAACAGGAAATCAACGGCGTCGAGGACATGCTCTACATGTCCTCCTACTCGACGGCCGACGGCTCGATGGCGCTGACTGTCACGTTCAAGCTTGGTACCGACCTCGACAAGGCACAGGTGCTGGTCCAGAATCGCGTGTCTATCGCCGAACCGCGCTTGCCGGAAGAAGTTCGCCGCATCGGCATCACGACCGCGAAAAGCTCGCCCGATCTGATGATGGTCGTCCACCTCATCTCGCCGAACGACCGCTACGACCAACTTTATGTCTCCAACTATGCCCGCAGTCGCGCCCGCGACCAGCTGGTCCGGCTTGAGGGCGTCGGCGACGTCATCCTGTTCGGCGAGCGTGAATATGCGCTGCGCATCTGGCTCGATCCAGAAAAGCTCGCCTCCTACGGCATGACGTCAGGCGATGTGGTGCAGTCGCTGCGCGACCAGAACGTCCAGGTCTCCGGCGGCTCGATCGGTGGACCGCCGAACGCGGGCACCAATGCTTTCCAGTACACGGTGACGACCCAGGGCCGTTTCAGCGATCCCCGCCAGTTCCGCTACGTCATCGTCAAATCGACGGCAAGCGGCCGGCTTGTGACGCTGCAAGACGTCGCCCGGATCGAACTCGGCGCGAAGGACTATGTCACCAACAGCTACCTGAACGGCAAGGCTGCCGTCGCCATGGGTATCTTCTCCCGCCCAGGCACCAATGCGCTCGAAGCTGCCGAACAGATCAAGGCGACGATGGAAAACCTGAAGAAGGATTTCCCTCCGGGTCTCGAATACACCATCGTCTACAACCCCACTGAATTCATCTCGGAATCGATCAACGAGGTCTACAAGACCATCCTTGAAGCCGCCATTCTGGTTGCCATCGTGGTGCTGGTTTTCCTGCAATCCTGGCGCACGGCGCTTATCCCGATCATTGCCATTCCGGTGTCACTGATCGGCTGCTTCGCGTTCCTGCTCGCCTTCGGTTTCTCGCTCAATATGCTTACGCTGTTCGGGCTGGTGCTGGCGATCGGTATCGTCGTCGATGATGCCATTGTCGTGGTCGAAAACGTCGAGCGAAATCTGGCCAAGGGCATGACGCCCAAACAGGCGGCGCATGTGACGATGGATGAGGTCGGCACCGCCGTCATTGCCATCTCACTGGTGCTGATCGCAGTCTTCGTGCCGACGGCCTTCATTCCCGGCATTTCCGGACAGTTCTATCTTCAGTTTGCCGTGACGATTTCTGTCGCGACGGCGATTTCGGCGCTGAACTCTCTCACGCTTTCGCCTGCGCTCGCAGCCCTCATCCTGCGCCCGCATCAGGAACATCACGAGACGCGCAATCCGTTTACACGCGCCGCTCGGGGTTTGGCCAACGGCTTCAACAACGGCTTCGACAAGATGACCCACGGTTATTCGTGGATCGTCCATCATCTGGTCTCGACCAAGGTCGCGCTGGGCGCAACCCTGCTCGTCTTTTGCGGATTGCTGGCAGGCACCTGGTACATGGCGCAGATCGTGCCACGCGGCTTCGTGCCAACCATGGACCAGGGTTATGCGATCGTCGTGGTACAATTGCCCGACGGCGCTTCGCTTTCCCGCACAGATGCCGTCGTCCAGAGGGCGACCGAACTGATCCGCAAAGTGCCCGGCATCAGCGGGGCGGTGTCCTTCGCCGGTTTCAACGGCGCGACCTTTACCAATGCCTCGAATTCCGGCGTTATCTTCACGCCGTTCGCGAGTTTCGAGGAGCGCCTGAAACACGGTCAGAGCGCCAGCCAGATCATCGGCCAGCTCTACGGTACGATGCAACAGATCCAGGAGGCGTTCATCATCGCCGTGCCGCCACCGTCCATTCGCGGCATTGGCAATTCGGGTGGCTTCAAGATGCAGATCGTCGATCGGGAGAGCTCCGACATGCGCCGCGCACTTGGTCTTGCCTATCAGATGATGGGTGCTGCCAACCAGACGGAAGGGCTGACCGGGGTCTTCACCACCTTCTCCGCCTCCAGCCCGCAATATTTCCTGGCGATCGACCGCGACAAGGCGCGGGCACTGAGCGTGCCCATCCCCAATATCTTCGAGACGCTGTCGATCAACCTCGGCACGTCCTATGTCAACGACTTCAACGCTTTCGGCCGAGTCTACCAGGTGCGGGCGCAGGCCGACCAGCAATTCCGGCTGGAGCGGGAGGATATTCTCGACCTGAAGGTACGCTCCGCTACCGGCGCGCTGGTGCCGCTCGGAACGCTCGTCGATATCCGCGATACCACTGGCCCCTCGCTCGTTCAGCGCTACAACATGTATGTCTCGGTCCCAATCCAGGGCAACCCGGCGCCCGGCGTATCGACCGGCACTGCGCTCGACAAGATGGAAGGCCTCGCAGCAAAAATCCTGCCGCCCGGTACCTCGTTCGAGTGGACAGACCTCGCCTTCCAGGAGCGCAACACCGGCAACACGGCGATCTTCATCTTCGCCCTCTCGGTGATTTTCGTGTTCCTGGCGCTGTCGGCCCAGTATGAAAGCTGGATCCTGCCGCTGGCAATCATTCTCGTCGTACCGATGGCTGTACTGGCGGCGCTGATCGGTGTTCATCTGAGGGGGCAGGACAATAACATCCTGACCCAGATCGGGCTGATCGTTCTCATCGGCCTCGCGGCGAAGAACGCCATCCTGATCGTTGAGTTTGCCCGTCAGGCCCAGGATGACGGCATGAACCCGGTGAATGCCGCGATCGAAGCCAGCCGCCTTCGTTTGCGCCCGATCCTGATGACGGCCTTTGCCTTCATTCTCGGCGTCGTACCGCTGATGATTGCCACGGGCCCGGGCGCTGAAATGCGCCAGTCGCTCGGCACCGCAGTCTTCTCCGGCATGCTCGGCGTCACCATCCTCGGCCTGTTTCTGACCCCGGTCTTCTACGTCGCGCTGCGCTCTTTCGGCTACAAGCCAAAGGAAAAACCGATCCCGCCTGAATCCGGCATGATTTGATGAGCAAAAGGCCGGGCAGTCACTCCCCGGCCTTTTTGTTTGTTGGCAATTTGCTTTGGGAGAACCCGCCTACCGCTCCGGGGTAATCAGCTTCACGGTCGGAAAATAGGTCCGGTAACGCGCTGTATCCCTCGTCAGCAGTTCCAACCGGTCAACCGCCGCATGCGCACCGATAAAAAAGTCCGGCAGGACGCCCGCGCGCGATCCGCCGGCCTTGCGATATTTATGGAAAACCTTGCCGGCGAGAAACAGTCCGGCTCGCGGCATCGCCGCGATCTCAATTCCCGCTTCGGACAGAAACCCATCCAGCCGCTCGATCCGCTCATAGCGCACCGCAAGCTCGGCATAGACGACATCGTTGATCAGAAGCGGCCCGCGCAGCGTAGCGGCCTCTAGCTGTTGGATCGACCAGTCCGACCAGTTCGGATCATCCGTCACAACATCGAGCAGCACATTGGTATCAATCAGCGTCACTCGTCACCGCGCGTCAGCGCCATGATGGCATCGGTGCTCAGGCCTTTTCCGGCATGACCGCGCAGCTTGCTGAAGCGGCTGGCGGGGCGTTTTTCGTCGGCACGCGTCAGCACGACGCTTCCGTCGGCAGCACGCTGAAAATCCACCCGGGTTCCCGGCACGATACCGAGAAAATCCCGCACCGGCTTCGGAATGGTCACTTGCCCCTTGGTCGTCACTGTCGCGCTCATTTTAAACCTCGGTAAGGAATGATTTTACCAAGGTATTACATCAGGTGGTCGACTTCAAGATGCGGAGGCTTTCCAGCAGAGCATCATCGCCTGCCATCAGCCTTCAAAGCCCGTTCCATCTGGGTCGAATCTCCCCATGTCGACAGCCAGATCAGGGTGTCCGTCGCCATCGAAATGACGCCCCGCAATGCCCTGAGTGCAGCGTTGCGGGCGACCAGCTGTTGCTCCGCATGCTGGAGATGGGCGATCTCCTCATCGCGAATGGAGAGAATGACGGCACTCAGCTCGGGGTCACGCCCTTCCAGAATATGCAATTGATCATCGAGATTCCGATGCACCGCCGCTTCGACGGCTGCCGTACAGGCCCATATGCCCTGCCGGCCGAGAAGCGCCGTGAGGAACCCGAGCATCCAGCCGCCGTAACTCCAGAAGTGCATGACACGGCATGGCCGCGATTTGCGGGCCGGCATCGCCTCGTGGAACAGCACGCAATGACGCCGCTCGTCGTCGAGCATTTCGGACAGAGCCGGAACGCAATCCGGCCAGAACCAGCGAGATACCAGAATCTGCGCCGAGTAGATCCGGATTGCCCCGAACTCGCCGGCATGGTTCACTCGGACGATGCGTGCGATCGTCAGCGCATCGCGTGCAGAGAGTATCCTGTTGGCATCAGCCTGCGGCATCGGCGCTCCTGAATTCCGCCGGTCGATCCGATACCGTCCTTGGGAACTTGCGGATTGTTTAACAGGAGTGTCTTATCGAACCGCTCATTATCGCCAAGCTACGGTGAAATCGATGCTTAGCGATCCGCCGGGAGCAGGCGCTCGACCAATGCCCGGACTTTCTCCGATGTCGGCGGCGCCTCGTCGAAAAGGATGCGGTACATGATCGGCGCGACGACCTGATCTATCACCGTTTCCACCTCCGGAAACTCATCGCCACGGTCACGCGCCCGCTCGGCGATGACCTGCACCTGTTCGCGCGTGTAACCGCAGCATTTTCCGGCATTGCGGCCGCCCGATGCGTCACCGGAAAGCACATCGCGGATCATGGCCCGGCCTGGCCCGGACGCCATCTCGTCTGCATATTGCTCGGCCCATTGCGTGAGATCCGTGCGCACCGATCCGGTATCCTTGGGCGGTGCATCAGGTCGAAGGCGCTCCACGGCAACATCGGCAAGCAGTTCCTGCAGGTCGCCCCAGCGCCGATAGATCGTCGACGGCGTAACGCCGGCCTCAGTGGCAATCAGCGGGATCGTCACATCGCTCCGGTCCATCGTCGACAAAAGGCTGCGCACAGCCTCGTGCACCGAGGCCTGCACGCGAGCGCTGCGCCCGCCCGGCCTGATATTTTCGCGCATGTTCATCGGCGCCATCTCCGCTTTCTGCTAGTCGCGCAATCACTAAAGCAATTAAATTGCTTTTAGTCCAATGTCGCGCTACAAGAGTTAACGCAATATTTTAGCTTTTAGGGACAATAGCGCCATGTCGAGCAAAAGTGAAATTCTTTCCGGTGGCCTTTCCCCTGCCAAGCGGCGCTGGGCCTTGGGCTTTCACGCGACGACGCTAATCACCTTCCTTGCCGCATCGGCGGCGCCGACACCCCTCTATCACCTCTACCAGGAGAGCTGGCATTTCTCGCCGATCCTGCTCACTTTCATTTTCAGCGTTTATGCCTTCAGCCTGCTCACCACGCTATTGATCGCCGGTTCGCTGTCCGATCATATCGGCCGCCGTCCCGTCATTTTCGCCGCCATCCTGTTTCAGGCAGCCTCCATGCTGCTCTTCATGCTCGCCGACAGCCCCACCTGGCTTATCGCCGCGCGTATCGTGCAGGGCATCGCTACGGGTGCTGCCAGCGGCGCCACCGGCGCAGCGCTAGTCGACGCCAACAAGACAACAGGACCGATCGTCAACAGCATCTCGCCACTGCTCGGCATGGCCGTCGGTGCGCTGGGTGCAGGCGCGCTCGTTCAGTTTGCCCCCGATCCGATGCGTCTCGTCTATCTCATGATTTTCGCAGCCCTGCTCTTGCAGGCAGTCTTTGTGTGGAGCGTTCCCGAAACCGCCGTGTCCAAACCCGGTGCGCTGGCATCGCTGCGTCCGCATGTCGGCGTGCCGCCGCAGGTCCGCCCGTCGCTGATGGCGATTACGCCGATCAATATCTCGATCTGGTCGCTCGGCGGCTTCTATCTCTCGTTGATGCCATCGCTCGTGGGGGCTGCCACAGGCAATCATTCCCCGATGACCGGCGGGCTGACTGTCGCGGCCCTCACCCTCAGCGGCGCACTCGCGGTCTACTTCCGCCGCCAGAATCCGGCCCGCACCAACCTGACGCTCGGTGTTTTCACCATGATGGCCGGCCTGCTGATCGTCCTCGCCGGCGTCCATACCGGCCTTGTGGCACTGCTGTTTTCCGGAACGATCATTGCTGGAACCGGATTCGGCTCCTGCTTTCTCGGCGCCGTCAGCACCATCATGCCATTGGCCAAACCAGAAGAACGCGCCGGACTGCTTTCTGCCTATTACGTCCAGAGCTATCTCGCCTTCAGCATTCCGGCCATCCTCGCCGGTTTCCTCTCGCGTGCCGTCGGGCTCGCCATGACGGCGGATATCTATGTCTGCGTCATCATCCTTTTGACGTCCGGTGGCTATGCCGCGATGTCGCGTGCCCGGGCGCAGCCGGCCGAGTGACCGGCATGCCCGGTCAGCGCCTGCCGACCGCCGCCTGAGCGCGAAAAGCGTCGCCGAACACCAGCATCGTCGGCACGCCCCGGGCCTGAGCTGCCTCAAGCGACGGCTTCAACGCCTCGAAGCTTTCCAGCCGCTCCGCATGCCAGCCGTAGGCGCGGCCGATAGCGATGAAATCCGGTGTGTGCAAATCGACGCCGAGCGGCGGAATATTCTTGGCGACCATGTAGGATTTGATCTCGCCGTAGCCGCCATTATCGTGCAGCATCAGGATGACCGGTGCCTTCGCCTCCATCGCCGAGGCCAATTCAGCCAGCGAAAACTGCAGACCGCCGTCGCCCGCCAGCACCACCACCGGTCTCTCCGGCCGCCCAACCTTGGCGCCGATACCTGCGGGCAACCCGTATCCAAGCGTGCCGTAACCGGTTGCCGAGTTGAAATAGGAGCCCGGCGATGCCGCCTCATAGGCCGTATTGCCGGCATAGACGAGTTGGGTCGAATCCCCGGCGATCAGCACATCCGGCAATGTGTCGCGGATCGTTTCAAGGATGATTAGGTCGTCCAGCATCGCCGCCGGAACGTCACGGTGGACAAATGTTTCGACTTCCGCCGCGCGCGCAGCACCATCGCGCGCATGCTCGGACACCAGATCCAACAAACCAGCCGCGCATGCCGCCGCATCGCCGACGATGCCGATCGCGGGGATACGCGTGCGCATCAACTGCGCCGGGTCGATATCGACGCGAATGAAGGCGCCGGGGATGGAAAAGAAACCGTCCTCGTACATGTCATAGTCCGTCGGCCCGAGTTCCGTGCCGATACCCAGCACCACATCGGCGCGCTCGATCAGCGCACGGGTCGCCGGCATGCTCGCGGAAAGATTGACCGCCAGCGTATGCCCCGGCGGCAGGATGCCCCGGCCATTGGTGGTCATGACAACAGGCGCATCAAGCCGTTCCGCCAGCGCCCGGATTTGCTCGGCCGCACCGATAGCACCGCCGCCGGCCAGAATGAGCGGTGCCTTCGCCTGATCCAGCAGCACCGCCGCAGCTTTCAATGCGTTTGCATCTCCGGCCGGGCGCGACAACCGGATAGGCTTTTCCGGAACTTCCAAATGCTCCGCTGACGCCAGCATCACGTTGATCGGCAATTCGATATGCACCGGCCGCGGCCGGGCGCTGTCGAAAATGGCGAAAGCCCGCGCCAAGGCTGGCGCCAGGTCCTCCGGCCGGTTGACGGTGCAGCTGAAAGCGGAAACGCCGCTCACCAGCGCCTGCTGGTTGGGCAGTTCATGCAGCCATCCATCGCCCGATCCCATACGCCCGTGGGCATTGACAGTCGAGATCACCAGCATCGGAATGCTGTCGCCATAGGCCTGACCCATGGCTGTAACGATGTTGGTCATTCCTGGCCCGGTGATGATGAAGCAGACGCCCGGCTTGCCGGTCGCCCGCGCAAAACCGTCTGCCATGAAACCCGCCCCCTGCTCGTGCCGTGGTGTCACGTGCCGGATCGCACTGCCCGCCAGCCCACGATAGAGCTCGACCGTATGCACGCCCGGAATGCCGAAGACGGTATCGACGCCATAGGATGTAAGCAGTTTCGTCAGATACATGCCGGTGGAGATCATGCGGGTATTCCTTGTCTCATTCATTGCTATACAATTGTACAATTCAACCGCGCGCAAGGTCTGCGTCGGTTGATCTCAGGATTTGCGGGAAAGTTTGAAGGTGACGGCGGTCTTCACCAGGATGACCGTGATGACGATGACAATCAGGATCACCGAGATCGCCGCGATGGCTGGATCGATATTGTCGCGCAAGCCCATCCACATCATCCGCGGCAAGGTGACGGCATCGACGCTGGTGATGAACAGCGTTACGCCGATCTCTTCCCAGGACAGCACGAACGAAAGGAAGAAGGCGGTGAAAA
Source organism: Rhizobium sp. PL01 (assembly GCF_033447125.1). Lineage (NCBI taxonomy): Bacteria > Pseudomonadati > Pseudomonadota > Alphaproteobacteria > Hyphomicrobiales > Rhizobiaceae > Rhizobium > Rhizobium sp. PL01. The sequence continues at coordinate 157,101 of NZ_JAWQUM010000012.1, forward strand.
TACCAAACTTGATGTTCGGCAAGATGACCTTGAACACTCGCTGGCTGACGGACGCACCAAAACCGCGTGCCGCCAGATCGATCCGCCGGTCCACTTGCGCCAGGGCAACTGTCACCATCACGACCGCGAACGGCGCAATCATCACCGAATGAGCGATGGCGACGCCCACCCATGTGTCATAGGCGACGATATCGTTGACCTTGGACAGTGTCGTCAGGAAGAAATACAGCGTGATCGCCGACACAACCGGCGGCGCCACCATCGGCAAAAGCACGAAGCCGAACAGCAAACTGCCGAACCACGGCCGGAACATCCAGATGCCGAGGCTGAACATCAGCGCCAACAGCGTCGCGATCACCGAACTCAGGATGCCGATGCGCAGACTGAGCCAGATGCTCTGTAGCCAGGCCGGATTGTCGAGCAGCGCCTGATAATGCCGGAGCGACCAGACATCGGTTGGCATCGACAGGAAGCGTGCCGGGGTGAACGAGACCGGCACGACGGCGATCAGCGGCAAAAGCAGGAACAGAGCCACCGCAAAGGCAAAGAAAACGGCAATCGGCGTGGGCTTCATCGACATCGGCTCAACCCAGCATCTTGTTTGGGCGCACCAGCCGCAGCATCAGGATCAGAAGTACGCCGACAATGAGCATAAGGATGACGCTGATGGCTGCGCCCAGCCCCCAGTCCGGGCTCTGGAAAAGCCGCAGATAGATCAGTTCGGCGATCATGACACTGCGGCCGCCACCAAGGATCGCCGGCGTGATGAAGAAGCCAAGCGCGAAGACGAAGACCATCAGCCCCGCCCCGAGAATACCCGGCAGCGTCATCGGCACGAAGATCGACCAGAAGATTCGTAGCCGCGAGGCACCCATGCCGCGGGCGGCCAGAAACACGCGCTCGTCCAGGCTGCGCATCGCCGAGGCGATCGGAAACACCGCGAACGGAATGAGAAAATGCATCATGCCCAGCACGACACCGAACTCGTTGCGCACCATGGTCAGCGGCTCGGCAATGATGCCCGCCGCTTGCAGCCAGGTGTTGATCAACCCGCGATTGGACAGAAGCGCCACCCAACCGAAAGCGCGGGTCAAAACCGAAATCCAGAAAGGGATGAGAATGCAAAGCTCTGTGACCAGCCTTTGCGCCGGCGTGCCCCGCACCCAGACATAGGCAATCGCATAGGCGGCCACGACCGCGCACACAGTAACAATCAGACAGATGCGAAACGTGCGGAAAAACACCGACTGGATCAATGGATCGGTGACTGCCTTACCATATTGCCCAAATCCGGGTTCCGGCAGGGTGACACTCCACTGCATGACGCCAAGAAACGGCACGAGATAGGCAAGGCCGAGAAACAGTACGAGAGGTCCGAGAAGGAGCGCCGGTTTCAACATGTCGGATTTCATTTCGGCTCTCCTTTCCAAAATTACCCTCCCCCGAGCCTCGCAAGCAGGGAGAAGGGACGATAGGGCGTGCCGCCTGTCCCTTCTCCCCGTCAACAGGGAGAAGGTGCCCGAAGGGCGGATGAGGGGCTTTTCCTGTGAAGCCCTAAGCCGAAATGATCTTCGTATATTCGTCCAGAGCCGGGCCGTAGTTGGTCTCGTACCAGGCCATGTCGAGGGCGATCTGCTTTGACATATTGGCTGGGTCGACGGGGCTGAGACGCGCCTGTTCCGGGGACAGCAGCGCATCCGCGGCCGGGTTGGCCGGACCCTGGCCCAGCATCTCGAACATGATGACCTGCTTCTTCGGATCCTGCGCGGAGGCAATGAACTTCATTGCCGTGTCCTTGCCACCCGGGTTGCCTTTGATCACGCCCATGGCGCCGGGCGAAATCAGACCCTGGTCCCAGATGAACTTGATGGAACCGCCCGAATCCTTTTCGATCAGGCCAGCGCGGGTCGACCAGATCAGTGCCATCGAAGCCTCGCCGTTCAAGAGAACCGACTGGCTTTCGGCGCCACCACCCCAGTAGGAGACGACATTGTCCTTGAAGGCTGCGATCTTCTTGTGGGCGCGCTCGAGGTCGAGCGGATAGAGCTTTGCCGGTTCGACGCCATCCGCGAGCAACGCTGCTTCCCACATGCCCGCGCCCCATTTGTAGAGCGAGCGCTTGCCGGGGAATTTCTCAACATCGAAGAAGTCGGCCATGCCGGTCGGCACTTTGTCGCCGAATTTCGAGGCGTCATAGGCGATGATGTAGGAGAAGAAGTAGGTCGAGGCCGAGAACTCCCAGCCAAAGCCCGGACGCATCTTGGTCTTGTCGACGATCGCATAGTCGATCGGCTCCATCATGCCCTTCTTGCCAAGCGCCTCGGCCGAGAAGGGATCGATATCGACGATATCCCAGGCGGGCTTGCCGCTGGTGAATTGCGCCTGAACCGCACCTTCCGTCGGACCGGAGCCGTCCTCTTTCACAGTGATCCCGGCTTCTTCCTTGAAGGGTGCACCATAGGCCTTGTCATAGGCCGGGCCGGCATCGCCACCCCAGTTGACGAAGACAAGCTGGCCTTCCGCCGCCCAGCCGCGCGTTGCGCCCAGCGCAATCGGGCTGACGGAGAGAAACAGCGCCGCCAGTTGTGTGAATCTACGACGGGACATGCCGCCGTTAGCCAATATTTCGCTCATGCCGTTCTCCTCTGGTTTTTGCGGCGCGCCTTTATCGGCGTCGCTCGTGTCATGCACGTCAAAGCACTTACAGAAAGAAACCCTGGTTGGCGGGCCAGCCGGCCCAGACCTGCCGCCCCGGCTGAAAGGCGCCTTTCACCTCGCGCGTCGGCATCTGCAAAACGAGATCGATACCGCCCTGCGTCTTCAAGCCAAAACGCGTTTCGGCGCCAAGATAGGTGATCTCGCCAATCTCTGCCTTCAGCATATTACCCTCGCTGGGCGCCTGCTCGAACATCACCATATGCTCCGGACGGATGGCGAAATGCTCGCTCACGGCCTGGCCCGGCGCAGAGATTCGCATGGTACGACCTTCGAACAGACCCTCCGCGCCATCCGCCGTCGGTTTCACTCCGGAAAGCGACAGGAAATTCACGTCGCCGAGAAATTCCGCCACGAACCGGTTGGCCGGGCGCTCATAAACATCCTTTGGCGTGCCGATCTGCTGCAATTGCCCGTGATTGAAAATGCCGATGCGGGTCGAGAGCGCCAGAGCTTCCGACTGATCGTGGGTGACAAACACGAAGGTCGTCCCGGTCTCCTGATGCAGCCTGCGCACCTCCTCCTGCATCGAAGAACGCAGGTTCTTGTCGAGCGCTGAAAAGGGTTCGTCGAGCAGCAGTACGGAGGGTTCGAACACCAGTGCGCGAGCCAGCGCCACACGCTGCTGCTGGCCGCCAGACAATCCGGCTGGCCGCTTCTTTTCATGCCCGCGCAGACCGACACGGTCGATGATGGTGTCAACGCTGCGCTTAATGTCAGCGTCGGCGCGGCGCTGCACCTGCAACGGAAAAGCGATGTTCTGCTCGACCGTCATATGCGGAAAAAGCGCATAGCCCTGAAACACCATGCCGAAGGCGCGTTTCTCGGCGGGCACGCCGATAATGTCGGCGCCATTCTTCCGCAGGGTTCCGAATGTCGGCGTCTCGAAGCCGGCGAGGATCATCAGGAAGGTGCTTTTGCCGGAGCCGGAAGGGCCGAGAAGCGTCAGGAATTCACCGGAGCCGATCGTCAGCGAGATGTCGCGCAAAGCATGGAAATCACCATAGGCCTTGCCTATTCCGTTTGCTGTGATTTCGGCTGCCTCGTGTCCGCTTCGCATAGACGCTCCTTTGCAACGGGGAAATCGTATGAGTGTTTTAGCAACAGAACAAACGAAATCTTTTCGCCGGATAGACAAATATAATTTGCCAAATCCTGCCCGCTCCGCGGGCCTTTCGCTCGAATCGTCTAGGCGTCTGCGTCATTTTTAAGCATCTCCGCCCGCAGCCATGAACTGAACGCGATGACGGCCTGGTTGTCGGCCTTGGCATCCGATGTCACCAGATAGTAAGAGCGGCTGGAATTGATGCTGATGTCGAAGGGCTGCACCAGCTGACCGCTGTTCATCGCATGCCGGCAGGTAAATCGGTCGCCGACAGCAACGCCTTGTCCCGAAAGGGTCGCGGCGAAAACGAGGTTCATGTCGGAAAAGATGATGCCGGTCGAGGCATAGCTCTGGTCGACCCCCGCCAGCGCCAGCCATGTCTCCCAGTCCTCATAGTCGCCCAGATGCAACAGGCACATCTTCTTGATGTCGTTCGGGCCATTGAGACCGCCGATCTTGTTGAGCAAGGCCGGGCTGCACAGCGGCGCAAACTCTACTTCGATGATCAGCTCAACCTGCATCGACGGCCAGTTTCCAGTTCCAAAGGCAATGAAGACATCGACATCCGGATTGCTGATATCGTCGAGCCTGCGCGGCGTGACGATCGAAATCCGCACATCCGGATAGGCATCGCGAAAGTGCGAGATATAGTTGCACAGCCAGTTGGAGGCAAAGCCAGGCGGGCAGCTGACCGTGATCGAGCCACTGACGCCACGGCTGGCGTGGCGCGAGGCGGAACCGGCAATGGCATTCAGCGCCTGGCGGATATCAGCGGCATAACCAAGCCCCTGTTCCGTCAGTTCGATACGCGTTCCCACGCGATTGAAGATCTGGAAGCCGAGCTCCCGCTCCAGCAATCGCAGCTGATGGCTGATGGCGCTGCGCGTCAGGTTTAGCTCGTCCGCCGCCTTCCAGACCGTGCCATGGCGTGCAAAGCTCTCCAGCGCACGCAAAGCCTGTGTCGACGGAATTCTCTGCATCGGCTTTCTCCTGATCCGAGTGAAAAGCTAGTCCGGATTTTAAGCATTGGCGAACTTAATTTGTCGAAGGCGGGAAAACATTTCACTTTTTCAAAAAACCGATCGGCGCTTAACTGATCGCAGCACCTCAGCCGATCTCTCCAGCGAAACGAAGCCCCGTGCCGATATCCGCCGCCCAGACCTCAGCCCTGGCCTATGTCGATAACATCCGTGCCGACCTGTCGGACTGGACGGCCCGGATTTTTGCGTTCGGCGAAACAGCCTGGCGCGAATACGAATCCGCCGCCTGGTATGTCGACCTGCTGCGCAAGCAGGGCTTTTCCGTCGAAGAAGGCTCTGCCGGCATGCCGACAGCCTTCTGCGCCGAATGGAGCAACGGCTCCGGCCCCGTCATTGGAATGTACGGCGAATACGACGCCGTGCCGGGCAATTGCCAAGCGGCAACCACCCGCCGGGAACCCCGCGACGGCTTGAGCTACGAGGCCGGAGGCCATACCGACCCGCACTCCGCGCTCGGCATCGGCTCGCTCGGCGGCCTGCTCGCCACCAAGACGGCGATGGAGCGGCACGGGATCAAGGGCACGCTGCGCTTCACCGGCGAACCCGCTGAAAAAGTCCGCGGCTCCAAGCCGGTCCATGCGGCCAAGGGCTATTATGACGGCCTGGACGGCATGTTCTCGTTCCATCCGTTCTACATGCTGCCAATGTGCAACACGGTGCGCTGGGATACCCACTGCGGCGCTGCGTATTCGATGATCTACCGCTTCGTCTGCGACCAACCGGAAGCCTGGGGTCGCAGCGATGACGCGCCGATCCCGCAATCGCATTCCGCGGTGCGCGCACCCGGTGCCAACGACGCGCTGATGACCATGTATATGGCGTCCAAGGCTTTGCGGGACTCGATGCTGACCCATCAGGGCGGCTGGTCGATCAGCGAGGCGATCCTGACCGCAGGACAGGCGACCGCCGACAATCTGCCGGCCGGCCTTGCCGAAATCCAGTACATGATCCGCGTGCCGACAATTGCCATGGCCGAGCAAGTGACCTCGGTTCTCGACCGCAATGCTGCAGCGGCCGCGGCTATGACCGGCTGCCGCTACGAACGCCACTGGGTTTCGAAATCCCGGCCGGGCCTTGCCAATCATGCGATGGCCAATCTCGTCTGGGATGCGCTTCAAGCCGTCGGCCCACCGAGATGGGATGCGGCCGCAAAGACTGTCGCTCGCGAAATCCAGACCAATCTCGGCGTCGAGGCGATGGTGCAACCCTTCATCGACGAGATGGAAAAGCTGATCGCCCCGCAGGAGGCCGAAGCGATCCTGCGCCGCGACCTCGCCCCCTCGCAGCTCAACTCGACATCCGACGATTACACCGACATGAGCTGGCACGCCCCGACCGCCCGCTTCTACGTCGCCCGCCCGGCGCTCAAAGCCCCTGCCGGTTATACCTATCCCGTCTGGGTATCGAATGCGCTCGGCGGCATTCCGGCGACCATCGATCCGACGGTGCTCTGCGCTGCCAAGACAATCGCGATATCCGCCATTCGCCTGCTCGAAGACGAGACCCTACGCACAGCCGCCAAACGCGAATTCATCGATCGCACCGGTGGCGGCATTGGCGGTTCCAAATGGATCCCGCCGCTTTGCGATTACAACCCACCCATCGATTTCCGCTGGCCCGAATATGTGACCACTGCCCGCGGCCGCGACTGGTGGATCCCCAAACAATCAAACCCGGAGGCATGATCATGCAGTTCAACGAGCCCTTTTCGCTCCAGCGCCGCAACCCTAAGGGTGGCACTGCGCCCCTCCCCCGCTGGGGCTTCAAGAACGAGACCGATCCGCTGACCGACGTGCTGCTCGGTTCGCCGGCGCATCTCAGGCACCTGTCCACCAGTTCCCTCTCGCGAAAACATCTGCGCGAAGCGCCTTGCAACATCCAGGTGGCGCAGTCGCAGCACAAGGAACTGGTCTCAGCCTACGAGCATTTCGGCGTGAAAATCCATTGGCACGAGCCGACACCGGAACTGCCGATGCAGGTGTACTCGCGCGATTCCAGCGTCATGACGCCCTATGGCGCCATCATCACCGCCATGGCCAACTGGTGGCGGCGCGGCGAAAACTATGCCGCCATCCGCACTTATGAAAAGCTCGGCATCCCGATCTACGACATGGTGACGGCGGGCACATTCGAAGGCGGCGATTTCAATGTCATCGAGGATGGCGTCGTCCTGATCGGCTGCGGTGGCGCCCGCACGCAGGAGGAAGGCGCCCGCCAGGTCGAGGACTGGTTCAAAAAGGAAGGCTGGGAAACCCGCCTTGCCTTCATCGACGAATATTACGTCCATATCGACCTGATGGTCGTGCCGATTGCGCCGAAGCTGACAGCGGTTTGCCTTGCCTGCACCGAACCGGGCATCGTCGACTGGTTGAAGGCCAAAGGCCATGAAATCATCGACGTGCCTTTTCAGGACACGATGGCGCTCGGCTGCAACTTCATGTCGCTCGGCAAGGATCGCGTCATTGCCCCAACATCGTCAAAGACTCTGATCGAAAACCTCCGCGCCCGCGGCTTCGAAGTCGCCGCAATCGACATGAGCGAAATCTCCAAGACCGGCGGCGGTATCCATTGCATGGCGCAGGCTCTGGTCAGGGAAGCGGCGTAAGCTTTTCTCGGATGAAACTTATCCGCCCTATCGGACACCTTCTCCCCGCAAGCGGGGAGAAGGAAACGCGGTAAGCTCTGTCGCCCCTCTCCAGAAGCGCGGATGAGGGGCTTTCTCCGCTCCCTCCAAACCCGCTAAGGTTCCCGGCGAATCGAAAAGCATCCGGACCCAGCATGACAGACCTCAACAGACGCTTTCCCTGCATCCCCGACATGGAAAAGGCCGCAGCGCGGCGCATGCCGGGATTTGTGCATGACTATCTGATCGGCGGCCTTGGCCGGGAAAGCGGTGTCCGGCGTAATGTGCAAAGTTTCGACCCGATCGAGTTGATGCCGCGCTATCTGTCGGAAGCCCCCTCCCCGGATATGAGCATCACCCTGTTTGGAAAACGTTTCGATGCGCCGTTCGGTGTGGCTCCGCTTGGTCTTGCCGGCCTGCTCTGGCCCGGCTGCGAAGTACCGCTGGCTGAGGCGGCCAAGGCTCACAATATCCCGCATGTGCTGTCGACCTTTGCAAACCGGTCGATGGAGACGATTGGCCCGATCACCGGCGACAACGGCTGGTTCCAGTTCTACCCGCCCAACGATCCGGCCATGGAAGCCGACATGCTCGCCCGTGCGGCCCGCGCCGGCTATCAGACGCTGGTGCTGACCGTCGATATCCCCGCCCCCACCCGTCGCGAGCGCGACATCCGCAACGGCCTGTCCGTTCCGCCAGTCCTTGATCTCAAGACCATGTTCCAGATCGCCACCCATCCGCAGTGGGCAAGCCATGTGCTTCGTCACGGCATTCCGGATTTCGAAAACCTGTCGCCCTATTATCCGAAAGGCTCGTCACTGAAGCAGTCGGCGGAATTCGTCGGCCGCGTCATGACTGGTCATCTTGGTGCAGAGCGCGTTCGCCGCATCCGCGATGCCTGGCAGGGCAAGCTGCTGATCAAGGGCGTGCTCGACGTTTCGGAAGCGCAGGCGTACCTGGCAATGGGTGCGGACGGCCTGATCGTCTCCAATCACGGCGGCCGCCAGCTCGATGCTGCACCGACCGCTGTGTCCGTCCTGCCCGCCATCCGCCGAGCGCTAGGTCCCGATATATTGATCGCCGCCGATGGCGGTGTCCGCTCGGGCCTCGACGTCGCCCGCCTACTGGCGCTCGGCGCCGATTTCGTTCTCATCGGCCGTCCCTTCATCTTTGCCAGCGCCGCAATGGGTGCTACCGGCGGCAATCACCTGATGACCATCCTCAAAGCCGAACTGTCGGGCGCAATGGCCCAGCTCGGCTGCCGGACGGTCGCCGAGCTACCGTCCTTCCTCTACGCACCCAATCAGGGTTGAAGCGGAGACTAGAACCATGACCGTTATCGACGAGCTGATCGAAGCCCTTGGCACAGACGTGGTTCTCACCGGCGACGCCATCGGCGGCCGCTACCGCAGCGATGCCAGCGGCACCGGCAAGTCCCTGCCGCTTGCTGTGCTTCGCCCTGCGAGCACCGAACAGGTTTCGCTCGCGCTCGCCATCTGCGATCGCCACCACCAACCCGTCGTGCCACAGGGCGGCCTCACCGGTCTTGCCGGTGGCGCCAATGCGCGCGCTGGCGACATCGCGATTTCGCTGGAACGTATGTCGGGCGTCGAGGACATCGATACGGCAGCCGGCACCTTGACCGTTCTGGCCGGCACACCGCTGGAAGTCGCGCAACTGGTGGCGGAAACCGCCGGCTTCCTGCTGCCGATCGATCTCGGCGCCCGCGGCTCCTGTCAGATCGGCGGCAATATCTCGACCAATGCCGGGGGTATTCGCGTTATCCGCCATGGCGTCACCCGCGACAACGTGCTGGGCCTCGAAGCCGTGCTGGCCGATGGCACGGTGCTGACCTCACTCAACCGGATGACCAAGAACAATACTGGCTATGATCTGCGCCAGCTGTTCATCGGCTCGGAAGGCACGCTCGGCCTCGTCACCCGTGCGGTCTTGCGCCTGCGTCCCCTGCCCGCCGCCCGGCTGACGGCGCTCTGCGCCATCGAGAGCTATGACCACGTTGTCGCCTTACTCAAATCTGCACAGCGCGAACTGTCCGGCCTGTCCGCGTTCGAAGCGATGTGGGAAAGCTATTTCCGCTTCAACTCCGAGGCGCTGAACCTGACTTTCTTCGACAAGGCCTATCGGTTCACCATCATTATCGAACAGGATGTCAACGGCAGCGATGAGGACAAGGAACGTTTCGAAACCTTCCTCGGTAAGGCCTTCGAAGACGGTCTCGTCACCGATGCGCTGATTGCTCAATCGGAAAAGGAGGCGCGCGCCTTCTGGTCGGTGCGTGAGGGCCACATGATGGATCAATTGTTGCCCGGCCTGATCAATCTCGATGTCAGCCTGCCGGTGGGGCAACTCGATGATTTCGCTGGAGAATGCGAGCGCGACCTGCTCGGCCGCTTTCCTTCCGCCCACGTTTCCTTCTTCGGCCATGTCGGCGACAGCAATCTGCATGTGGCCATCGGCATCGAAAAGGCCAGTGAACACGACCTGCACGAAGTCGATGCCATAGCCTATGATCTCGTCCGCAAATATAAAGGCTCGATTTCCGCCGAACATGGCATCGGCACCCTCAAACGCGATTTCCTCGATCATTCCCGCAGCGAGGCAGAGATCGGCGTCATGCGCCGGATCAAGGCGGCACTGGATCCAAACGGCATCATGAACCCCGGAAAGGTTATCCCGCCGCGATAGTGGTCGGAGAAACCACAGCACAGTCGGCCAGCACATGATCCCGGCGAAGGCCGGGATCATGGAGGAACACGATGTCGGCACAGGCCAACAACGAAATCCGGGAAAGTCCGGCGGTGCGCTACCGCCGGGTTTTATCCAGTTTCACCCCAGAAACCGCTTGATCGCCTCGACCTCGTTCGGGCGGATATCATGCCCTCCGGTATGCCATTCCGTTTCGACGCTTGCATTTTGTGCGGCAAAATAGTCGGCAAGAGCTTGCGTCAACGGCGCCGGGCAGATCGGGTCACGCTGGCCAGCGGTGATCAGAATTTTTTTGCCCGCAAGCGCCGCATTATCCTTCGGCTTGAAGGGAATGAGCGGATGCAGAAGGATTGCCTTGTCGAACAGGTTCGTCTCGATCAGCAGGTTGGCAAGAATGTTGGCGCCGTTGGAAAAGCCAAGGCCGATGATTTCGGATGCCTTGTGCTCGGTCGCCAGCCTCTTCACGAACTCGGCCATCTTGCCGGTGGCACGGGCAAGGTCGGCCATATCGTAGACACCTTCGCCGGTGCGGCGGAAGAAGCGCGCCGCTCCCTGCTCGGACACATCGCCGCGCGGCGAGACGATCGTCGCATCCGGAAGAATATCGCCGCCAAAATCGAAGAATTGCCGCTCGTCGCCACCTGTTCCATGAAAAACGAAGAAGATCGGGTTTCCGGGCGCACTGGCTTTCAACCGGTGCACATAGCCATAATCAGTCATTGTCTGTCTCCCTTAGCCTTCCAGCTTTGCCAGGTGTTGCTCGAGGATCGGCCGCAGATGCTTATGCTGCTGTGGCAGTTTCAGTGCTTCGCCCAAATGCGCTGTGTCCTCGTCGCGGTCGAAGCCCGGTTCGTTGGTGGCGATTTCAAACAGTACGCCGCCCGGTGTGCGGAAATAGATTGCCCAGAAATAGTCCCGGTCGATCACCGGAGTGACATGGTAACCGGTGTCCATGAGGGCCTTGCGCACTTCGAGCTGCTTTTCCCGGCTCTCGACCGAGAAAGCGACATGGTGCACCGAGCCCGCGCCCTGCTGGCCGCGCTGAATATTCGGCATGGTTTCAAGATCAATCAAACCCGCACCATTGCCCCCGGGCACGATCAGCCGGGTGACGCCATCCTTGGCATCGACCGTCTCGTAGCCCATGAATTTCAAAAGTTCGGCGGTCGCCCCTTCGTCACGGAGACGCATGGCGACCGAGTGGAAACCACGGATCGCATGATCCTCGGAAACACCGTTGGTTGTCCAGACCGGGCGATCGTCGTCGCGGACTTCCACCAGTGCAAAACCATCACCATCCGGGCCTGCAAAGTTCAGGCGCTTTTCGCCAAAGGTCTCTTCCGCCCTGAGCCCCGAAACGCCGCGCGTGGACAAGCGGTCGCTCCAGAAACCGAGCGCGCCTTCGGGAACAGAAAACACCGTGGTTCCGACTTCGCCGGTTCCCGGACGGCCTGGCCCCATGTCCGGAAACGGGAAATAGGTCATGACAGTACCGGGCGCACCGGTCTCGTCGCCGTAATAGAGGTGATAGACATCAGGCGAGTCGAAGTTAACGGTCTTCTTGACCCGGCGCAGGCCGAGCGTGTCGGTGAAAAACTGGTTGTTGGTACGCGCGTCTGCAGCCATCGAGGTGACGTGGTGCAGCCCCTTGATCTGGGTAAGCATGATCGGATCCCTTTCTGCCCGAGCCGGGCTTCGTGTCGCCGATATAGATGTGCCTATTCGGCCTGCGGCGATAGACGCGCGAGGCTGGACGCATTGTCTTCGTTTGCTGAACAGTGGAAATTATTGTTCAATAAGCCGCCCAGTTATTACGCCCTGGATTTTCATCTCACGCGCAGGATCAGTGAAGGTGTGCAGAATTATGGAAGATGCTTGCCGGCTCGTCGAGCGCGTGCGAAGAATAAAGAAGTACAATCTAAAGGGTTATCGCGCGCCCCGAGAAAAACTAAAAGTTGACAAGCTGGAGAGGACGGCCTATATCGGCGTTCATCGATAGTTGTTTGACTGATATTTGTTTCTGCCCGCGCTTGCCGCGTCTCTGACGAACTTCCCCCTTCAAAAATCGAGACTACTGATCACCGTGCGTCGTACGGTGATGGATACATGTTGCTATTGAAAGGGTTCGTTATGACCACTGGCACAGTTAAATGGTTCAATTCCACCAAGGGCTTCGGCTTCATTCAGCCTGACAACGGCGGTCCGGACGTTTTCGTCCACATCTCCGCTGTCGAGCGTGCCGGCATGCGCGAAATCGTCGAAGGCCAGAAGATCGGCTACGAGATGGAACGTGACAACAAGTCGGGCAAAATGTCCGCTTGCCAGCTCCAGGCTGCCTAAATCGGATTGAGCCTCTCCGGTGACCACGGATGTACTGGCATCGTTGACGAGGCAAAATCCAACGGAAGGTCAGGCAAATCGCCTGGCCTTTTTTCTTGGCTGAACGGCCAATATATACGCACCGTATTCGACAGAACGATCTGGACGAAACGCCGGTGCGATAGCACCAGGATATGATTTTGACCGATAATTCGACAAAAGCCCGCGACCAGGCGGAATCGGCATTCAGCCGCACACAGACCCAGTTCATGGCCCGCACCCGGACGATTTCAGAAATCGATGCCGTCGCGGCCGAGCGTGATGCGAAGACACTGCGGCTGCGCGAATTGCGGCTGGAAAAGGAAGCTGCAGCAACCGCCAAGGCTGCGGCAGCAGAGAAATCAGCGAAACGCTGACTGTTTGACGCGGCTTCCCCGGCCGCCATATGGCTGTTATCATTCAGTCTTAGTAAAATAGGACGTAAAAGACGGCGCCCTATCTATTTTTTTGCCGTTCCCACTCTATCTTGGGAGTGCGCAAAATGCGAAACGAGACATATGTCGGCTGGCATGGCGATGAATTCTTTCCCGGCCATCCCCGACCAACCCTAAATCTGCAAACAAGGACGACGAAGATTGAGACACGCATCCGATAATGGCTTTGCCGATCGGCGCAAAGCCGCAGCCGAAGCTAAGCAGCAGCTTTTGAAGAAGTATGCATCGGCACCGAAGGCCGACGACCCGGAACTCGCAGCCAAGCTCGCCGAGCGGCAGGCCAATACGGCTGCGCGCGAAGCCCGCCGCGCCGACCGCGACCGCCTGAAGCAGGAAGAAAACGAGCGCCAGCTCGCAGAAGCTGCAGCACTGACGGCAGCAGCGGAACTGGAATCGAGAGCTGAAGCCGTCGCCCGCGAAGAAGCCGCCCGTGATCGCATCGCCCGCGTTGTCGCCGACGAAGCCGAACGCAAGGCCGAGCGCGATCGCCGCTATGCCGCACGCAAGGCCCGCCAGCGCTAATTATGAGTGAAGGCCGGACAGACGTCCGGCCTCCTCCTTGGCTCCCCCAACCGAAAACGCCGATAGGATTCTGCAAGCCAATTGCACCGTCCGAGCCGCTATCCTCAAACAGACATTGAGGACGCTGCGCGAATTTTGCGGCGAACGGGGCGCCTCAGGCGCCCTCCCCGCTCTCGGCCAGTTTCTTCTGATCCATCGCCGCTTTCACGGTCGCCGCAGCTGCAGCCACCGCCGCCGGGTCGTTGTTAGCGACCTGAACCGTCGGCGAAGCGAAGATAACACCATTGGTGGTAAACGCTTCGCGGATCATCATATAGGCCTTGCGGCGGATCGTTGTCTGGTAGCCCGGTTTGGTCATCATCGCAAAACTCAGGTTGATACCGTAGTCACCGAACTGCTCGACACCCTTCATCTTCAGGGTCTCCAGTATCATCGCGCCGTATTCTTCGTCCTCGAGTAGCGCCGCTCCGACGCCCTTGACCATCTTTCGGACCTTGTTGATGTCGGTACCATAACCAACCGAGATCGTGAATTTGTCGATCACCCAGTCGCGGCTCATATTCTGGACCGCGCCGAGCGTACCGAAGGGCACCGTGAACACCGGACCACGATGGTGACGCAGCCGCACCGAGCGGATGCTGAACGATTCGACCGTACCCTTGTAGCTGCCGCTCTGGATATATTCCCCGACCCGGAAGGCGTCGTCCATCATGTAGAAGACGCCGCTGATCACATCCTTGACGAGGGTCTGCGAACCAAAACCGATGGCCACGCCGAAAATGCCGGCACCTGCGATCAACGGAGCCACCTGAACCCCAAGACCAGAGAGAACCATCAAAACCGCGATCACCGAAATTATAACTGCCAGCACGGTCCGCAACAACGGCAGCAGCGTCAGCAGCCTTCCGTTTCGCGCCGCATGCGCCGTATCAACAGCGACGGTAGACCGTGCCTGCTCCAGTGTGCGGTTAATCACCGCCTTGACGATCTGCCACAGGATGTCGGCCACAAGCAAAATGACCGCCCCCGCCAGAACACCCTGGATGAGACGATCGGTCATCCCATCGCCGGTAAACATCGCCGATCGCTTGCTGACAATGAAAGCAAGCCACAGCACGGCAAGCGTGATGATAACCGCGCGGGCGCCCCGTTCCACCAGCACCTCGATGACTGGATTGCCGCTTCCAGGCATGTCAGCTTGGCCTGCAAAAGCCTTTCTCGCCGTTGCCGTGGTTGCTTTCAGCAGGCCCGGTAAGATCAGCGCATAGAAACCCAGCCAGAAAACGATGACAAGGCCCGCGACCCAGAGCACCCAAAGCAAGCAAAGATAGAATGTCAGCGCCCACTCCATGGCCCCCCGGCCGTGCGGCCGGGCAATCGCTGCCGGCCGGTTCCAGACAGTCTCAATGCCGACCAGCAGCAGACCGAGACCAAGAGCGTAGACAACAACGCCTCGCACGGCAGGCGTAATGTTGAGCGCTGCCATGACGCCCGCAAATGCCCAACCGGCAAACAGGATACAGGACAACCAGAAAATACGTTTGTACCAGAAGGCTCCGGATGCTTGATCGGTAGACGCTAGCCCGGTTGTTCTTTCAACGCCTTTAGCCGGATCCGGCCCCAGCAGCAGTAGCCGGGCGATACGGATGACAAAACGGCAGGCAATGACACCCAATAGCAAGGGCAGCATCATTGCGTCGAGAAGCGGAGGCCATGTCATTGCCATGAACAAGCCAAGGCTTGCCAGACTGAAAGCGACAAGCGGCGCCAGCAAGGCAAACAGATGACGGCCAGCGGCGTACAATGGGCTTTCGGCCGCGCCGTCCGCGTGGGCCAGGGTTGCATGTACGCGGCTACGGCGCGCGATGCGGTGGAACAGCCATTCTGCACCCAGGCCGATCAGTACCAGCGTCAGAAACAGCACAAATACGCCGAAAGGACCGTGGCCGTTGATATCAGCAGCGATTGTCCCGCCTGCGCGCATGAACTCAGAAGGGATTAGCGGAATGGCCTGCCCGACGTGACGCAAATGGTCCCGAATCCGGTCTCCCCACGCGTTGAATTCCGTCGCGGACATGTCCGTGTCAGCCTGGGCAACAGGTGCAGCCGTCTGTTTGTTGAGCAAGGCGCGAATATCGGGATCGTCCAGCAATTTGATCAGCTGATCAACCTTGTCCGCCGACGCGGGTGGACTTGCCGCCTGCGCAAGGACCGGCTGAATAGACGCGATCCCGGCACCAAACACCAAAACCACAACCAACCAGAACCGCACCATCAATAGACGGAAATCACAATCATTCTTCACGCGCCGACCCCTCAGCTCATATCACCCCAATTGCACGTTCGTGCATTTTAGAGAGTTAGAGCATTCACCGGGACCTTTGTCACCTGCAACCGCGCAGCGAAGAAAAATGGATGATGTTTTGTACCATTTTGATGAGCTATGGGGTGATCCCTGGTGTTAGCCTCTCGTTACAAGAGCAATGGCCGCTGCCAATGTCTCGCCGGAAAAGGGCTTGACCACCAGTTGCACGTTCGGCCCCGGAGTCACGCCTTCGACGTCGCTGTGGCCAGTGGCGAAAATCACGGGCAACCCGGCGACCAGAGCCTTCGCCCGCTCCGCAAGCATCACCCCGGACATGTCGGGAAGCCCAACATCCGTGACAAGCACATCGATGGGCCGCTCGGACAGCACCGCGAGCGCCGTCTTGGCGTCGGCCGCTTCGAAAACCGTGTGGCCCTGGTCCTCCAGCATGTCGACCGTACTTGCGCGGATCAGCCAGTCATCTTCGCACACCAGGATCGTCTGATTGCCGCCCGGCTTCTGCTCACCTGCAACCTCGTTTGCCTGCGTTTCTGCAACCGATGGCACCATCGGTACCTTTGCCAGCACATGGCGGATTCGGCGGGCAAGCGCCTCGCGCGTATAAGGCTTGCTCAACAGCTCGACCCCTTCGTCGAGCCGGCCGGAATGGACGATGGAGTTTTCCGTATAGCCAGAGGTGAACAGCACGCCCAATTGCGGCAGCCGCTCCCTTGCCTTGCGGGCCAGTTCCGGGCTTTTCAAAGTGCCCGGCATGACAACATCGGTGAACAGCAGGTCGATATCGGCGCCGCTTTCGATGACCGTGAGCGCGCTTTGCGCATCCTTGGCTTTCAAGACCCGGTAACCGAGATCGGTGAGGATGGCGACAACGGTTTCGCGCACGGCTTCGTCATCCTCCGCCACGAGGATGGTTTCGCTGCCCCCTGTAATCGGGCCGGCATCCCGCTCGACGAGAACGTCTTCGGACTGCGCAGATCGCGGCAGATAGAGCTTGATCGTCGTGCCATGGCCCAGTTCACTGTAGATCTTGATATGGCCGCCAGACTGTTTGACGAAACCGTAGACCATCGACAGGCCGAGCCCCGTACCCCGGCCCTCGGGCTTGGTGGTGAAGAACGGCTCAAAAACCTTCTCCAAGGTTTCCTGCGACATGCCCGATCCCATATCGGTGACCGCAAGCAGGACATATTGCCCGGGCGGCACGTCCGCATAGACCTCGGTATATTTGGCATCCAGATAGGCGTTGCCCGCCTCGATCGTCAGTTTCCCGCTGCCGTTCATCGCGTCACGTGCGTTGATGGCGAGGTTGAGGATCGCGTTCTCGACATTGCCCGGATCGATATGGGTGTTCCACAGGCCGCCTGCGACGATCGTCTCGATCTCGATAGCCTCACCGAGTGACCGCCGCAGAATGTCATCGAGATTGCGCACGAGACGGCCGATATTGACCACCTTTGGCGCAAGCGGTTGGCGGCGGCCGAATGCCAGCAATTGCGAGGCGAGTTTCGATCCGCGCGCGACACCGGCCATGGCGTTCTGAATGCGCTGTTCAACGCGGTCATTGCCGGGCACTTCATTGACCAGCAGCTGAAGATTGCCACTGATCACCTGCAGGAGATTGTTGAAGTCATGGGCGACGCCACCGGTCAGATTGCCGATCGATTCCATCTTCTGGCTCTGGCGCAAGGCGTCCTGGGTCTGGAGCAATTCGGAGGTGCGCGCTTCGACCCGCTGTTCAAGCGTTGCCGCCAGCTCCTCAAGCGCGGCTTCTGCGATCTTCTGTTCCTGGATATCGGTGTTGGTGCCGATCCATTTCTCGATCTTGCCTGAACGATCCCGCAGCGAAACGGCACGGGCAATATGCCAGCGATAGGCGCCATCATGGCGGCGGAGCCGGAACTCGGCTTCGTATTGCTGGCCGATAAGGCGCGCCGCAGCCCAGGCTTCGGCAGCGTCGTTGATGTCGTCAGGATGTACGATAGCGCCCCAGCTGTCGCCATCCAGCGTGCCCGCAGGTGCACCGCTATAGCGGTAGACACGGTCGTTGAACCAATCGAGTTGGCCATCCGGCAACGCGGTCCAGACGTGATTGGGCATCGACTGGGCGAGATTGCGGAACCGCGCCTCGCTCTCGGCAACCGCCTGCTCGGCACGCTTGCGGCTAGAAATATCGACGAAGAGGGCTGCAAATCGGTCTGGTCCTGCTTTGCGTGCCCGGACTTCGAACCAGCGGCCGTCGAGAGCCGCCACTTGAACCTCGAAGACTTGAGATATCCCGGTATTGACGACCTCCGCATAAGCTTCAAAGACGTCATCCGAAATCGCCGGAATAACGTCGCGGACGCTACGTCCCAGCGCGCTGTCGGCCGGAACCCCGGAGTGCCTTTCGAAAGCCGGGTTGACTTCCACAAACCGGAAATCGTTGATCAGCCCCTGACCGTCGCGAATAACTTCGCCGACGAAAAAACCTTCCTGCATTTGCTCGAAGAGTCCGCGCCAGCGCGCCTCGCCTTCACGAACCGCAGCCTCGACGCATTTGCGATCAGTAATATCGAACGAGATGCCAATGAACCGTCGTTGGCCGCTTTCCGGACTGGAGACGACCTCGCCCCGCCGGGCAATCCAGCGTATCTCTCCGGTTTTCGGATCCACACGGCGATATTCGACATAGTCGAGCGGATTGCTCTGGCTCAGCTTCGCCGGACCGGTTTTTACGCGGTCGTCCGGATGCAGAAGATCGACAAGAAGCTTGTCCGTTACCACGACATCGGGGGCGAGGCCCCAGATCCGACGATATTCATCCGACACATCCAGCATGCCGGTTTGCGGATACCATTCGAACGTGCCGATGCCACCCGCTTCCTGGGCGATGCGCAGCCGCTGTTCGGTACGGACCCGTTGGGTCGTGTCCTTGATGATTGCAAGCACGCCTGCGGGCACACCGTTTCCGTCCGGAACCGGACTATAGTCGAGATTCAGCCAGACATCCTCCGGCGAACCGTTGCGCTCGATGACCAGATGCTGATCCCGATACCCAAGCGTCCCACCACCCAGCACGACGCTCAGAACATTTGCGTTGAACTCCGCCACTTCTGGCCAATGTTGCCTGACGTTCGACCCGAGCGAAACCGGATGACGCTGACCGGCAAACTCAGCGTAACCTTCATTGTAGATCATGACGCCGTCATCACCCCACAGCAGGATCATCGGCACCTTGGCGCGCAGGATGATGGCAACGGTGGATTTCAGATTTTCCGGCCAGCTTGAAAGCGGCCCGATCGAGGTGCTTGCCCAGTCGAAATGGTGGATCAGCGACGCGATTTCACCGCCCTCGGCAAGGAACGGATATCGCGTGTCGGATGCAGGGGCTTGCATGAAAACCTGAAATGAAAAGAGGGCCCAGGCCGAGAAATCAATCGTCAGCAAGGGCTAGATAGCGCGTTTCGCCAGCACATCAATCCAGTATTGACAAATTTTCGCCGTTTTCTGGCGGCGCGGGCAAACGTTGTTGCCCCGCTCCCCCATTACCGCGTTATTCTCCACGCTGATTGAAATCAACAGAATGCCTCGTCCGGCAGACGCTTGAATATTTGCCAATCGGGGCCTTTCGGATGGAACAAAATGATGCGCCGCACAATTGTGTTGTGCAGATTTTGCAAAGAGGGGCTTTTTCGCGATGGACGCCAAGCTGAACCAGCACAAAATAGAGCCCGGCGGATGGCAACAGCTTGGCGCCGTTCCAGACAAGGACGGCGTCAACTTTGCGCTGTTTTCCGCCCATGCGGAACGGGTCGAACTCTGCCTGTTCGATGACAGCGGCTCCATCGAGACGGCGCGGATCGAATTGCCGGAATATACCAATGAAGTCTGGCATGGCTACATTCCCGGCCTGAAACCGGGCGCGCTCTACGGCTACCGTGTGCATGGCGCCTACGATCCTGCAAACGGCCATCGCTTCAATGCCAACAAGCTGTTGATTGACCCCTACGCCCGCGAACTGGTCGGCGATGTCGCCTGGTCGAAAGCGCATTTCGGCTATGATCTCGAGGCGGAAGACAAGGACTTGTCCTTCAATGACAGTGACAGCGCCGCAGGCATGCCGAAATGCCGTGTCATCGATCCGAAAGCCTATGACTGGAAGGCCGATCGCGGCGTCAACATTCCGTGGTCGAAGACGATCTTCTACGAAACCCATGTGAAAGGTTTCACCCAGCTGCACCCGGCCGTTCCCGAAAACCTGCGCGGCACATTCGAAGGTCTCGGTCACAAGGCGATCGTCGATTATCTGAAAAGCATCGGCATCACTTCCATCGAACTGTTACCGATCCACTTTTTCCCGGATGACAGTCATCTCATGGAAAAGGGGCTACACAATTTTTGGGGTTACAACAGCCTCGGCTTCTTCGCACCGGCAACGCGCTACTACGGTCCGCGCGGCATGGACGGGTTCCGCGATATGGTGCGGGCTTTGCATGACGGCGGCATCGAGGTCATCCTCGACGTGGTCTACAACCACACCGCCGAAGGCAACGAACTCGGGCCGACCTTGTCGCTCAAGGGGATCGACAATTTCTCCTACTACCGAACCCTGCCCGACGATCATCGCTACTACATCAACGACACCGGCACCGGAAATACGGTTAACACCTCGCATCCGCGCGTGCTGCAGATGGTAACGGACTCGCTGCGTTACTGGGTCGAGGAGATGCATATCGACGGCTTCCGCTTCGATCTCGGCACCATTCTTGGCCGCGAACCTGAAGGCTTCGACCAGCGCGGCGGCTTTTTCGACGCGGTGTCGCAGGATCCGGTTCTCTCCAAGGTCAAGCTGGTCGGCGAACCCTGGGACATCGGCCCCGGCGGCTATCAGGTTGGCGGCTTTCCGCCAGGCTGGGCGGAATGGAACGACAAGTACCGCGACACGGTGCGCGACTACTGGAAAGACACGGACGGCACGGCGCCCGATTTTGCCGCGCGCCTGCTCGGCTCGGGCGACATCTACGACCTGCGCGGGCGGCGGCCCTGGGCGAGCGTCAATTTCATCACCGCCCATGACGGCTTCACCCTCAATGATCTCGTCTCCTACAACGAGAAGCACAACGAGGCGAACGGCGAAGACAACAAGGACGGACATGGCGACAACCGCAGCGACAATTACGGTGTGGAAGGCCCGACCGACGATGCCATTATCAACGCGGTGCGTGACCAGCAGAAACGCAATATGCTTGCCACGTTGCTTTTGTCACACGGCACACCGATGCTGCTTGCGGGCGATGAATTCGGCCGCAGCCAGATGGGCAACAACAACGGCTATTGCCAGGACAACGAGATCAGCTGGGTACACTGGGAGAACCTGCCCGCCAGTGCTGAAGAGCTGCGCGATTTCGTCCGGCAACTGACGACGCTGCGCGCCACTCAACCCCTGCTGCGCCGTGAAAGCTGGCGCGATGGAATGACGGTCACCTGGCTCAATCCGGGCGGCGGCGAGCAGACAGAAGAGCATTGGCAGGACGAAGGCAGCACGACGCTCGGTCTGTATCTTTCCCGTGAAGACCTCAAGCACGTCGATGGCGTGTGGTCCGACGCGTTGATCCTCGTCAATCCGCACGACGGGCCCGTAACCTTCGCGCTGCCGGAATCCCCTTCCGGTAGTTGGCGCTGCGCACTCACGACAGCGGCCGTTGCGGAAACAGAGGCGAGCCCAGAATTGCAAACCATCTTCGAGCTGCTTGCCCGCAGCCTCACTCTGCTTCATCCGGCATAATGCGAGATGAAAGGTGCGGGTTACTCCGCAGCCTTTGCCCGCCGGACCGGCGGGGCCTTCCGCGCAGGTAGCAGCTGGGTGTAGAGCGCTGCATATTGTTCAGCACTCCGCTCCCAGGAGAAGTCGGCCTTCATGCCCTGGTTCTGCAGGCGGGCCCATTTCTTCGGCTCCTGATAGGCGGCAAAAGCACGATGAATGGAAAGCCGCAGGTTTTCAGCCGTTGCCGGATGAAACTGGAAACCGGTTGCTACCCGGGCGGAAATCGCCGCGTCATTGGCATCAATGATCGTTTCCGATAGGCCGCCGGTGCGCGACACGACCGGCACCGCGCCATAACGCAGGGCATAGAGCTGGGTGAGACCACAGGGCTCGAAGCGAGATGGCTGGATGACGACGTCGCTGCCGCCATGGATAAGATGGGCGGTGGCCTCATCATAGCCGACCCGCACGCCGATACGATCGGGGTGACGCCCGGCGATCGCCAGAAGCGCTGTCTCGATATGCTCTTCGCCTTTGCCAAGCACAATCAGCCGGCCGCCAAGAGCTGCGATCTCCTCCGCGACCTCGGCGAGCATATCGCCGCCTTTTTGCCAGGTCAGCCGTGTCACAGCAGCGAAGACGGGTCCGGGGCCGTCGTCGAGGCGAAACGCCTCCAGCAGTTTCGTACGGTTTTGCCCGCGCAGCCTGATCCTCTTGTGATCGTAGTTGACCGGCAGGTAGGCGTCCTTGGCCGGGTTCCAGATATCCATGTCGATACCGTTGACGATGCCCGTCAGTGTCCGGGGACGTGAACTCAATGCACCGGCCATACCCATGCCAAGTTCCGGCCCGATGACTTCGCGCGCGTAGGTGGGGCTGACGGTGGTGATCGCGCTGGCGGTGCGGATGCCGCCCTTCAGGTAACTGACATCGCCATAATATTCGAGGCAATCAAGCGACACGCTCTCCGGCGGCAGGCCGATCTGGTTGACGACCGAAGTCGGGAACTGCCCCTGGAATGCCAGGTTGTGGATCGTCAGCACACTCGGGACGGCCTTGGCATTGTTCGAATACCGCATGTAGACGGAGGTCAGCGCCGTCTGCCAATCGTGGGTATGAACGACATCCGGAGACCAGTTGGCAAGCAATCCGCCGGCAATGGCCGATGCAACGTAGGACAGCACGGCAAACCGTTTCCAGTTGTCCACGTGATCGTGGCCGTACGCGTCGAGATAGGGACCGCCGGGGCGATTGTAGAGGGCCGGCGCATCGAGTATCAGCAGATCAAGCTGCTCGTAGCGGGCTTCGAGCAGCGAAGCCGGGGCACCGAAGAGGTCTGGAAAGAAATAGACCTGCCGGGCGTCGGGAAGCTTTGCAAACAGCTGCGGATAGCCGGGCACCAGCGTGCGTGTGTAGCAGTTGTAGCCTTCAAGGGCTTTCGGCAACGAGCCAGTCACATCGGCAAGACCGCCGGTCTTGATCAATGGAAAAATTTCCGACGTCACCGAAAGTATCTTCACGCAGATCACGTTCCTTTTGCCATCGGTTATCACCACGACGCAGCCGCAACATGAAGCACGCCGGATAGCCCCATGATGTGGTAAAGCGCCGTCGATGTCCGCAGAAAAGCGCAGTGCGAATGCAAAAAATTTTGCACCGCAAAATCAAGCGCCGGAAATGGCCGAATTTGCATCCACGCCGACGCATCCAGCTCACGATAGCGCAAGACCAGAGCGTCGAGACGTGGAGTGCCGGCCAGCCAGCACCCCACGGAACGTTGAAAATCAGGCCGTCTTGCTGCGTTTGCGAGGAACAGGTTCAATTGTCGCTTCATTCTTCACGACGGAAAGTTTGGACGTCTTTAACGGCGCCGGCACTCCGGCCGCTGCATCCGCTTCCTCGGTCAACTCCCGCAATGCCTGTAGCCAATGCATGTCATGGCTGCCGTCCGGGCGGCCGTCGGCTTCCCAAAGAGCGTATGCCCGCAGCCTGATGTCGTCTTCGCTGATATCCGTCATCTGCTTCTCCCCTTGTCAAAGTGGCAAAATAGAAACTGCGACGAGAGCGCTTGGTTCCACCTGGAACCGGGCCGAGCGAAAGTTTTTCGCGCGGATTGTCCGGAGCTGCAAAACCAGGGAGTGTCACACCGGAATTACGCGTTCCCAAGAGTGCGAAATGGACGCGTCAAAAACAATTCGCGCGGCGATCCTACGCTCAAATCGCATGCCGTCGACAGTTTTCACAACCACGGCAGGCGTTTTGCACCGTCTTGTTTGGAACCAAAGACAGTGAGCGCCGTTATGGAACGCCCACCGGCTTTGGGGGCCGGGCGTTTCAGGAGTGTGCCATGAGAAAAATCTTGCTTGCCCTCGCGTTCGGCGCATCGACAGTTTTCGCCGTCTCGCCTGCGATCGCCCAGCCCGTGAAGATCGAAGACCTTTGCGTGAAGGTCGCGAAACATCTGCTGATGACCGAAACCCTGAACACCGGCGTCGTCCAGTCGTTTCCCGAACTCAAGCCACCGGGCGCGCGCATGACCTATTCCACCCGAGATGGGGTCGAGAAGAAAAACATGGTCGATACGTTCGAATGCCAGTTCGACAACGCCAAGGCACCGTTTGGGCTGAAGCGCTTTTGTCTCGCCAGCACCTGCTATTCGGCGGACGAAAAGAACGAAGAAAACAAGCGCCGCTTCGACGAAGTCCGCATTCTTCTGGAACGCGAAGGTCTTTAGCGGCAGGACGGCGGCTAGCGTCCCGTTCTCGTTGCCATCCAGATTACATGGCGCGCACCACGGCCCTTGGTGCTGGCGCGCACCGACAATTCTTCGACAGCAAAGCCAGCATCTTTAAGACGGCGGGTGAAGCCGGCATCGGGTGCCGATGACCAGACGGAAAGAACGCCGTTCTGCTTCAGCGCCTTGCGGGCGGCGCGAAGACCGGCGACACTGTAGAGATCGTCGTTTGCCCGGCGGGTCAGGCCTTCCGGCCCATTGTCGACATCGAGCAGAATAGCATCGTACTCGGATGAACCGGACTGGATCAACCGGCCAACATCACCCTCGCGAATAACAACACGCTTGTCGTCGAGACAACCTGCGAAAACATCCGCCATGGGACCACGTGCCCAGGCGACGACGGCCGGCACGAGTTCGCCAACTGTTATCCGGGCGTCGCCGGGGAGTTCAGCCAAAGCTGCGCGCAGCGTAAAACCCATACCTAGACCACCAATCAGCATATGCGGCCGCGGATGGCTGCGGACCCGCTCATAGGACAGGCGGGCAAGCGCCTCTTCCGAACCGCTCAGCCGGCTGTTCATCAATTCGATTGTACCGAGCATGATCGAAAATTCGGTTCCGCGCTGTTTCAGCCGCAGTTCAACGCCCCCATCAGGCATTATCGCTGTGTCAATCAGGGTCCAGGGTATCACAGGGCACTTCCAATCGTTCAAGCGCCCGCGATAGCACAGATAGCTTGCGAAAACAGCCTAAAGCGTTGCCAATGCCCGGTTTGACATGGCACCGCCATAAGCCTTGCGGATCGCCGTCTTCTTCTCCAGCGCCTCGATAATGTCCTCGGAGAAATCCACCTTGTGCATGGCCGCGATGTCGGGAAGACCGCCCGGCGTGAAGACATTAATCTCGAGAATCTTGTCGCCGACGATGTCGAGGCCGACCAGGAACATGCCGTCTTCGATCAATTTTGGGCGAACCATCTCGGCAACGGCGAGAATGTCGTCGGTGATCTTGACCGCCTCGGCCGTTCCAGCCGCGTGCATATTGGAACGAACCTCGCCCTTGGCTGGAACCCGGCGGAATGCGGCATAGGCGCCGTCACGCTCCAGCGGCTTGCCGTTCATCATGAAAAAGCGGATATCGCCGGCCTTGGCTTCCGGCAGATATCCCTGCGCTATCAGGTAGCCTTCGCCGCTGACAGCCTCAAAGATCTGGTTAAGATTGGCATCATCGGGTGTGGCGATCTTGAAAACGTTCTTGCCGCCCGAACCCTGCAGCGGCTTCAGGATGACGCCCTTGCGATGATCGGCAATGAAGGCGCGGATTTCCTCGATGCTCTTGGAGATCAACGTTTCCGGGCGCACAGCTTCGGGAAAGCCCTGAAAATAGAGCTTGTTCTGGGCGAGCGCCAATCCTGCGGGATCGTTGACAACGATCGATCCCCGTTCACTGGCAAGACGACCGAACATGGCGCCGATATGGGCCGCCCATGGCCGGTCGTCGGAATCGAGCGACGGATCATTGCGCAGGAAAATCACGTCGACCTCGCGGACATCGATCGTCTGGACCTTGGCGTCCTTGCCTTGGAACCCCTCGTGGAACGCCTGCGCGTTCTTGTATTTTCCGGGGGCAACCGTGGTTGCTCGTACCATCAGGCTATCGTCCGGGCGCAGGACAAAATCGCCCGGCGCGATGTAGCAGACGTCATGGCCACGGGCGAGCGCTGCCATAGCCAGCGCCGTCGTGGTGAAATGGGGTTCCTCGCTCTCGACCGAATTGACGAAAAATGCGACGCGCATGGTGGCTCCTAACTGATGATCATATCAAGGGGGTTCAGTCCTGCCCGCGCCTTGTCGAGGCGGGTCTGTGCTTGCGGATGGGTGAGAAAGGCGGGGCGGATAACAGGCGCCTTGAGCAGACCGCGCAGGCTCAATTCCTGCATCACCCGGAAATGCGACGCGGAAATCTTGCCCATCCAGAACGGGTCAAGCGCACCGCCCGATTTCAGGTGGCTGAGCAGTTCCAGCAGACCGCGCAGGTAGATGGCGTCCTTGGCAAGACCACCGCCGCGATAAAGCCGCATGGTCAGATGGAAGGCGGCAAGCGGGCCAAACCCGTGTTCCTCGGCAAGCATGCCGTAGGTGGCGGTAAACGGCCGTCCCTCCAGCATTGACGAGCAGGCGACGACACGGGCGGCGATCAGGCGCAACCGTCCGACAGTCATGCCGCCGGCCATGTATTCGGAAAAGACGGCAAGACCTTCCTGCATGCCCTCGTAGCCGGCAAGGCCGGAGCGGAACAGCCGCAAGCCCTGCGCCGAACCGTTGAAATAGGTGAGGAGATGTACGCCGATCTCGTGGCTCAAAAGCGCGTGCACCCGGCCTCTCGGCATTAGGGTCTGCCGGGAGATCAGCAGCCGTTCGCCCGAAACCAGCAGGCCGGACGGCAGGTCATCGCGTAGCTCAATCTCGGCCACAAAGCCTGGATATTGCCGATGATAATCGGCGATCATGGCACGCGCTGCGGCCTCGACCTCATCGCAATCCGCCGTCTGCGGATCGTCTTCGATATCGTCGCTATCATCTGCAAAGGTTGCCGTCTTGGCGAGGATATCCTGGGCTGCCCGGTATAGCGACGGCTCGACCGGGCCATAGAGAGCGCGGCCATATTCGACGAAGCGGCTGGTCTCGCGGGCCGAGATCAAGGACAGCTGCAGGTCCAGTTCTTGCTGCTTCTCCCGGTAGAGATGATAGAGAACCGGGTCCTCGAAACGATCGAAAGCGACGGAGAAGAGTTTCCGTTTTTCCGCTTCGACCTGCACGGAGAGCGGCCGGTAGAGAAACTGGGGCTCCTGCTTGAACTTTCCTGCCTTGAACGCCTGCCAGGCAGCGTCCGTATTGATCGGCGTGACCGCCAGCAGAAAATCGAAGCTCGAGGCGACATCATCCATGCTGCGATCGGCACGGCTGACTGCATCGACAAAAGCCTTGCGGCCGAGCGCCCGGTGCGTCGTCAGTTTCAGGCTTTGCGTCGCGCCAACAAAGGCCGCGAACGCCTTGAGGCCCGCGTCAAAGATATTGGCGACCAGACGCTCGCGCAGATCGGGATAGGTGCTGCCCGACTCCGGCTGCCGGTAGATTGGCGCAAACCGGACCGCGACCACAGGGAACCCGGTCTGTTCTGCCAGTGTCGCCGCCTGGGTATCGGCCTTCAGGTCAAACCGGTCGACATGGGGTGTCCGAAACTTGACTTGCCCAGTATCGGCGCCTTCGGCCAATGCCAGCGCCGCTTTTCGGGCGGCCAGATCACTGGTCGAGGCAATCCCGATTTCGAAGGGCGGCAGATAAGGCGCGTCATCAGTGATCAACGTGTCGTGGTCGAACTCATCGATATCCAACAGCAGGAATGCATTGAAACGGGCGCGAAGAACACCGCCAACCGCAGCAATAATCGGCAAGGCTTCATTGATATCATCAACGATCAGATAGGAGGCATTGGCGGCGGCAATGTCCCTCGCAGCGAGATCGTCCCTTCCCTTGCCGATATGGACAGAGAGGAAGGGCAACGGCCGGTCGATATGCAGGCGGCCGCCATTATCGAAATCCTTGCGCACCGATTTGTCCGCGCGGATACAATCGAGGATTTCCTCCAGCCATTGCGGGTAACCAATGGCCCCCCGATGGTTGCGGCGCGGGGTGGTCATGGCCGCGCCTGCAAGGCTTCAAGCAAAACCGGCAGTGACAGGCGGATCATTTCCCGCATCGCCTTCAACGCTTCGATGTCCGGGTCGCCAGTCCACTCGTCCATGAAGAACTTCTTGAACTCGATGGCAATGGCGCAGCCGGTTTTGGGGAACCGCTCGTGGACGAAACGTGTCTGCTCGCCTTTGCCCTGAAAGGCGACGTTTTCCCGCACGTCCATACGCTGGCCGCGAAACTCAAAGTGGCGCAGTTGTTCGATAAACGGATCGAGTACCGGTGCCCAGCGCTCGCGGTCCATCGAGGATGTGCCGATATTAATCTGCGGCGCTTTTTCAACCGGCATTTCAGGGCCTTCAGCCCCGTCGCGGCGGTGATTGTAGCTATGGATGTCGAGGAGGACGAAGGCGCCGTATTGTTGTTCAATGCCGCGGAGATAGGTTTCCAGCATGGCATAATAGGCATCGTGAACACCAAGGGAGGCGGAAATCGCATCGTCCGGCAGTTGCTGCGCCCATACCTTCAGGCCCCAGGCCTGCTCTGGCGTCAGATAGATGGCACCATCGCGCGCCCGGTTGATATCGATTTCGAAACGGGAACGGTGAAATACAATCCGGTTTGGCAGGTCGCGGATGAAGAATTCGGTGAACGGATCTTCTTCCCGCAGCCGCTCGCCGGCATTGAGGCCGAGGAAACCTGTGAGATCACTGCGGATATGATGCCCGTTATGAATGGCCGTGCCGACAATCGGCGAGGCACCGCGATGCGCCGACCACCATTCCGTGGGGCCAGGATTAACAATGAATTCCTGGAAGGGGGACATGCTGTCCTTCTCGTTGATGGCAGCAACCAGCTGCGCTTTTCAGTCAACGAGTAAATGGACGCGAGGCGGGTTTGTTCCATCGAAAGCTTCGATGCCGCCAATCATCAGCTTATGCGAGCAGGTTCGCACAGGCCAGATTTCAGGCCTCGGTGTCGACTGTTGCGGCGGTACTTTTTATCGGCTGGCGGAATGAGGCGATGGCAGCCTCGCAGGCGCGCATGAACCGCATAGACGGGCCTTCGCTGCCTGACGCCAGCTTGCTCACCTGCGCGCCCTCCATCAACATCGAGAGAGTATCGGAGAGCAGCTCCGGCTCGCTCACACCCGCATCCCGACAGAGCTTTTCAAGACGGCGTTGCTGGGCAAGCTTGAAGTTTTCGATCACCGCATGGGCCGGATGCCCCTGCTCCTTCAGTTCGACGGCCGCATTTGCAAGGTCGCAGCCGTATTTATTGTCGGCCAGACACTGTGCCCTGGCTTTTACCCAGCTATGGAGTTGCGCCATCGGATCGTTTGGATGGGAGGCTTCGAGCTGGTCCCAGAAGGCGGTGGCTTTCTCCGATGTGAACCGCAAGGCCTCGCAAATGAGGTCGTCCTTCGAGCCGAAATGACGGTAGAGGGTCATCTTGTTTGTCTCGGCAGCCTCGGCGATCGCATCGACGCCGATACCGCGTATCCCGTGTTGCCGGAACAGCTCACAAGCTGTTGAAACAATACGATCTCGCGGCGCCTGACGCACCTGCACACAGTCACCTTTATCCAGCCTTATATCTGCCGGTTTCGGGGACGATACGGATTTCGAATTTTTATTGACAAGGCTTCTTGACATAGGTGTGACCGGTCGGTAACTATTCGAATGTTACTTAGTGGTAACACCGCAATAAATCGATGTCAAGTTTCAGACACCGGACGGGATCCGCCCGCCGGAAAAGACGATGAACCGAAGGAATACCCCAATGCACCAGGCAAACAGCGATCTGAACATCCACGAGGTCCTGACAGACCCGATGATCCGTGCCGTAATGCGTGCGGACGGCGTCACGACCAATGAAATGAAAACGCTTCTCTACTCCGCTGCCAGCGCGCTTCGCCAGATGCAGCCGGGAACGGTAAGCGCCAAAAATCATACGGCCAACCTGCTCGCGGCTCCCAAGCGCCGCCTGCTGTCGATGGTCCACCCGCTCGCTTCGCGCTCGGACTGCTTACGCATGAGCGCGTAACGTAACCCAGTTCTCCCGGCGCATCCCTCAAAAGAATGCGCAAACAGACCCAGCCGGGCACCTCCGCCGGCTGGGTTTTTGTTTGTGAAGATCATCGTTGAGGCTCTATCACTCAGACCTTGACGGCCAGTTCGGCAAAATCTTCTGTCCCAAAGAACTTGATATACCGCTCGACTTCCGAAGGGTCGCCCGTTGCCTTGCGTGGGTTGTCGGACAGCTTGACAGCCGGATGGCCATTGGCATCGATGACCTTGCAGACGATGGAAATCGGATTGAGCCCGCTGATCTGGGTCGGGGCGCAACCAGCAAAATCGTTCGTCAGGTTGGTCCCCCAGCCGAAACTCATACGCACCCGCCCCTGAAAATGCCGGTAGGTATCGACGATCGTTTCGACATCGAGGCCATCAGAGAAGATCAGCAGCTTCTCCTTGGGATCGCGTCCCATCTTGTTCCACCAGGCAAGGATCTTCTCGCCACCTTCGATCGGCGGTGCGCTGTCAGGGCGAAAGCCCGTCCAGTCCGCAACCCAATCGGGGGCATTCCGCAGGAAAGCCGCCGTGCCGAAGGCATCGGGCAGGACGATCAGCAGGTTGCCGCCATAGAGCTGGTTCCAGTCCTGCAGAACCTTATAGGGTGCAGCGCCAAACTCTTGTTCGTTGCGCGCCAGTGCGGCTGCGACCATGGGCAATTCGTGTGCGTTGGTGCCGAGCGCTTCGAGATCGGTATCCATGGCGAGAAGCACGTTGCTGGTGCCTGAAAAGGACTTGCCGATACCTTCCTTCAGCGCCTCGACGCACCAGCGCTGCCATAGGAAGCTGTGGCGGCGGCGTGTGCCGAAATCGGAAATGCGCAGGTCCGGATAGACCTTGAGTTGCTCGACCTTCGACCACATCTTGGCTTTGGCGCGGGCATAGAGCACATCCAGCGCAAACGGCCCCATGTCCTTCATGGCGGTGCGCGAGCGCAGTTCGTTGATAATCGCCAGAGCCGGGATTTCCCACATGGTGGTGTGGGTCCATTTGCCAGGGAAGGTCAACTCGTATTGGCCGTGCTTGCGGGACAACTCGTAGTCCGGCAGCTGGAAATCGGCGAGCCAGGCGAGGAAATCCGGTGCAAAGATCTGCTTGCGGCCATAAAACGTGTTACCGGCGAGCCAGATCATCTCTTTCTTGGTGAACCGCAGACCACGCACATAATCCAGCTGCTCGCGCAGTTCCTGCTCGTCGATCTCGTCAGTCAAAAGCACGGTCTTCGTGCGGTTGATCACCGAGAAGGTCGCATCGACCTCCGGATAAAGGCGCCAGATCATCTGCAGCATCAGCAGCTTGTAGAAATCCGTGTCGAGCAGGCTGCGCACGACCGGATCGAGTTTCCAGGCATTGTTGTAGACCCGGCGCGCGATGTCCGTCTTGGTCATGAAAGGTCTCTCCCGCTCCGGCACTGCACGGCGATGCGTATGGTTCTCTTCCACAGTCATGACACGGCATTTGGGGGGGCCGCAACAGGCTGATGCAACAAAGCAATTACCTAAAGCCGGAAACCCGGACCGGGAGCTGTTTGTGGCCGGAGCAGCAGCCGTAAACATCACATCATCACACATTAAAATCACAAAATATCATTTATAGAGTTGAGATTATCACAGAGTCCGTTATATAGAGGACCGAAACAGACCGCGTGAAAGCACCCAAATGAAGCCCGAAGACCGGCGCCAGGCGATCATGGATATCCTGATGGAAACGGGCTCGGCCTCGGTCGAGGACCTCGCTGGCCGGTTCGTCGTCAGCAAGATGACGGTGCACCGCGACCTCGACGATCTCGAGCAGGCAGGTCTTTTGCGCAAGGTGCATGGCGGCGCCTCGATCCAATCCAGTCCGCAGTTCGAAAGTGATTTCCGCTATCGCGAGAAGATTGCCGCGGAAGAAAAGCGGCGGCTGGCCCAGCACGCGGCGACGCTGATCGAGCCCGGCCAGATCATCATCATCGACGACGGCTCAACGGCGGGCGGTGTGGCTGACTATCTCAAGGATATCCGGCCACTGACGGTCATCACCAACAATCTCGGTGTGATCAACAAGCTGGCCACTATCGCTGGTATCGATGTGATCTCGCTTG
Source organism: Rhizobium sp. PL01 (assembly GCF_033447125.1). Classification (NCBI taxonomy): domain Bacteria; kingdom Pseudomonadati; phylum Pseudomonadota; class Alphaproteobacteria; order Hyphomicrobiales; family Rhizobiaceae; genus Rhizobium; species Rhizobium sp. PL01. The sequence continues at coordinate 189,302 of NZ_JAWQUM010000012.1, forward strand.
GTGGCCAGTATTCAAAGAAGTTCAACGGTTTCTTCGGCATCACCACCGAAGAGGCCCTGCGTTCGCTGAGGGCCGACATGGCCTTCTTGTCGAGTTCGGCCATCCATGGCGCATCCGCCTTCCATCAGGATCAGGAAGTCGTCCAGACCAAGCGGCAGATGATCAAGTCGGCGGCGCGGAGCGTTCTGCTCGTCGATCACGGCAAGTTCGGCAAATCCGCCCTGCATTTCCTGACCGGCCTCGACGCGTTCGACATGGTTCTGACCGGCTCGGAAATCGATCCATCCTGCGAACATGGCCTCAAGGAGGCCGGTATCAAGCTTCAGAAAATTGGCGGCAAAACCGCGGAGGAAACAGCATGACAAAGACATCCGTCTGGGTTGGAACCAGTTGGAAGATGAACAAGACGCTCGCCGAGGCCATGGTCTTTGCCGACGGATTGGCCGAGGCCGACGCGGCGCGGGATGCGCGCGTCCAACGTTTCGTCATTCCGCCGTTCACCGCCACCCGTCAGGTCAAGGAGCGGCTTGCCGCAACCAGCGTCAAGGTCGGGGCGCAGAACATGCACTGGGACGATGCCGGCGCCTGGACGGGTGAAATCTCACCAGTCATGCTCAAGGACTGCAACCTTGATATCGTCGAACTTGGCCACAGCGAACGGCGCGAGCATTTTGGTGAGACGGACCGCACGGTGGGCCTGAAGACGGCAGCTGCCGTCCGGCATGGCATGATCCCGCTGATCTGCATCGGCGAAACGCTGGCCGAGCGCGAAGCCGGACAGGCCGACGCCGTGCTGCGACGGCAGGTCGAAGGCGCCCTTGCACTGCTCGAAGGAGCCGACAAGGCAAAACCGGTGCTGCTAGCCTATGAGCCGGTCTGGGCGATCGGCGTCAACGGTATTCCCGCTTCCTCTGACTATGCCGATGAGCGCCACGCTCTGATCGCAGGTTGGGCCAAGGCCAGCCTCGGTGTTTGCGTTCCGGTTCTCTACGGCGGCAGCGTCAATCCCGGCAATTGCGAGGAATTGATTGCCAAGAAGCATATCGACGGCCTGTTCATCGGCCGCTCGGCCTGGGATGTGGCCGGCTATCTCGACATCCTCAAACGCGTCGCCTCGGCGCTCTGAAACCCAGTCAACGGAAGGATACAGCCATGAAAATCGCAATCGGCGCCGACAGCGCAGGCAAGCCGCTTCTCGACATCATCGAAGCCCATCTCGCCACCAAGAGCGGCCTTGAAGTCAGCAATCTCAGCCAGTCCGGCTTCTATGCCGACCTGTCCAAGGGGCTCGCCGAAACCATCGTCAACGGTCAGAACGATCGCGGCATCCTGATCTGCGGCACCGGCATCGGCGTCTCGATCTCCGCCAACAAGGTACCCGGCATCCGTGCCGCCCTTACCCATGATACCTATTCGGCCGAGCGCGCCGCCAAATCCAACAACGCCCAGATCATCACCATGGGCGCCCGCGTCATCGGGCCTGAACTGGCCAAGGCCATCGTCGACAAGTGGCTGGAATCCGAATTCGATCCGCACGGTTCGTCGGCCGGCAACGTCGAGGCGATCGACCGCCTCGACGCAGGCAAGTAACGGCCTGATCAAACACCTTCCGCAGAATATGTAGATCCTCCCTCATGTCCTGCAGAATGAACGCCCGGCGAAAGCCGGGCGTTTTTGTTTGTAACTGAACGAGCGATCTCTTTCTGCTCTGCCGTATTTTTCGGCAACGAGTCTCAAATTTGAACAAAAGCGGAAGTGCGTTAATCTTCGCGCACAAGTTTTTTCTTGACCACACCGCAACCCTCGCCTCTGATTGGAGGCCAGCGCGCAAGCAGCATTGATACGGAGGGGCCTATGTCATTCCTGCAATCGATTTTCCACCAATCTCCTGAAATCGCTTTGTTTCTATCATTGGCGGGTGGCTACTGGATCGGAAAATTCCAATTTGGCAAGTTCCAGCTCGGTGGCGTCGCAGGCTCTCTTCTGGTCGCAGTCGTGCTCAGTCAGATTGGAATTACCATCGACAACGGCATCAAAGCCGTTCTCTTCGCTCTGTTCATTTATGCCGTCGGCTTCGAGAGTGGCCCGCAATTCTTCCGTTCCCTCGGGCGCAAGTCGATCCGGGAAATTGTCATGGCCGCCGTACTCGCCATCAGTGGGCTTTTGACGGTGGTTGTGCTGGCCAAGATGTTTGGTCTCGACAAAGGACTGGCCGCAGGCATCGCCGCCGGTGGTCTCACTCAATCGGCCATTATCGGTACCGCGAGCTCGGCAATCGGCAAGCTCGGTCTGGCCGCCGACGAGGTCCAGCGCCTACAGGCGAATGTCGCCATCGGCTATGCTGTCACCTACATTTTCGGCTCGTTCGGCGCCATTATCGTGTGCGTCAACATCCTGCCGTGGTTCATGGGCCGCAGCATCCGCGACGAAGCAGTCAAGGCTGAGGCTGAAATGCTGGCCGGAGCCAAGATCTACGGCCCCGGAGAAACCCCCGCCCTGCCAGACCTCGTTGGACGTCTGTACCGGGTTCGCCAAGCCGCCGGACGCACCGTTAGCGAAATCGAGGCCACAGGCGTGGCCGCAGCCATCGCCGTCGAACGCGTGAAACGCGCAGGCGCCATCATCGGTGTCGAACCGGACCTGAGGCTGCAGGAAGATGATATCGTGCTGGTCGTCGGGCGGCGAGCAGGCGTGGTCGGAATGACGGATGCCATCGGCCCTGAGACCCAGTCGTCGGAGGGGATGGAGATGGTCGTGGCAACGCGCGACGTTGTCATCGCCAACAAGGATTTTGCAGGAAAGACGGTCGCCGAAATCGTCGAGGCGACCAAGGAACTGCGTCACGGCGTCTTTGTCCTGCAGGTGAAGCGCGCCGGCAATCCGCTGACGCTTGTGGCCGACACACGCATCGAGGCCGGTGATGTCGTGACCGTGCACGGCCTACAGGAAGATCTCCAACGAATCGCCAAACGCGTCGGCATCGTGATCACCCCCAGCGACAAGACAGATTTCGTCTTTCATGGGCTCGGTATCGTCGTCGGTCTGTTGGTCGGCCTTGCAGTCATTCGCATCGGCTCCATTCCGCTGACACTCGGCAGCGGCGGCGGCGCCCTACTCGCTGGTCTTGCCTTCGGCTGGTATCGCAGCCGCAACATGACCCTTGGCAATATGCCGACAGCAGCCTCCACGCTGCTTCGCGATCTCGGCCTTGCCGGTTTTGTTGCTGTCGTCGGGCTGCAATCCGGACAGCAGGCCGTGCACACGATTGCTGAAAGCGGCATCTCGATCTTCCTGATCGGCGTCGTCGTCACCATCCTGCCGCTGATCATCACCATGCTCGTCGGGCGCTATATCCTGCGCTACGACAACACCGCCATCTTCGCAGGCGCGCTTTCCGGATCACGCAGCGCCAATCCCGCCTTCGGCGAAGTCCTCGACAAGGCCGGAAACACCGTCCCCACAACACCGTTCGCCATTACATACGCGCTGGCCAATGTCTTCCTGACATTGCTTGGCCCGCTCATCGTCGCCTTCGTCTGACTCATTCGACTTAGCAAGGAGTGAACTTATGACCGATTATAGCAGCTTTGCGAAACTGAGCCCGTTCGAGCTCAAGGACGAACTGATCAAACTCGCCTCTTCCCGTGAAAACCGGTTGATGCTGAATGCCGGCCGCGGCAATCCGAATTTTCTGGCGACTTTACCACGCCGCGCCTTCTTCCGGCTCGGCCTTTTTGCCGCCGCCGAATCCGAACTTTCCTATTCCTATATGCAAAAATGGATCGGCGGCCTGCCGAACATCGAGGGCATCGAGGCCCGCTTTGAGCGTTTCACCACTGAAAACCGCGATCAGGCCGGCGTCGCCTTCCTGCAGCGGGCGCTTTCCTATGTGCGCGACCAGCTCGGCCTTTCTGCCTCGGGCTTCCTGCACGAGATGGTCGAGGGCATCCTCGGTTGCAATTATCCCGTCCCGCCGCGCATGTTGAAGATCAGCGAGGAGATCGTCAGCCACTATATCGTCAAGGAAATGGTCGGCGGCCACCTTCCTCCAAGCAGCATCGACGTCTTTGCGACGGAAGGCGGCACCGCGGCGATGACCTATGTCTTCAATACGTTGAAGCAGAACGGTATCGTCAAGCGTGGCGACAAGGTGGCGATCGGCATGCCGGTCTTCACGCCTTACATCGAAATTCCGGAGCTCGACGAGTACGGGCTTGAGGAAGTGGCGCTCAATGCCGATCCCGAAATGGGTTGGCAGTATCCGGATTCGGAAATCGAGAAGCTGCGCGATCCCGCCATCAAGGTGTTCTTCCTGATCAACCCCAGCAACCCGCCTTCGGTGAAGATCGACCAGCGCAGCCTCGACAAGATCGCCAAGATCGTCAAGGAAGAGCGCCAGGACCTGATCATCCTGACCGATGACGTCTACGGCACCTTCGCCGACGATTTCCAATCGATCTTCGCCATTTGCCCCAACAACACCATTCTCGTCTATTCCTATTCGAAATATTTCGGTGCGACCGGCTGGCGCCTCGGCGTCATCGCCACGCATAAGGAAAACGTTCTCGATACCAAGCTGAAGGCACTTCCGAAGGATACCAAGAAGGCTCTTGATCGCCGCTATGGTTCGCTGCTGCCGGATGTCAGTACGCTGAAGTTCATCGACCGCCTCGTCGCCGACAGCCGTACCGTGGCGCTGAATCACACGGCCGGCCTTTCGACACCGCAGCAGATCCAGATGGTGTTGTTCTCGCTGTTTGCACTGATGGATGAGAACGACAGCTACAAATCGACGCTGAAGAAGGTCATCCGCAAGCGTGAGGCAGCTCTCTACCGCGAACTCGGCGTGGAGCCCGAGCAGGACGAAAACTCAGTCGATTACTATACGCTGCTCGATCTCGTGGTGATTTCGCGCAAACTCTATGGCGATGACTTTGCAGAGTGGTTGAAGGGCGCCTTCGCCAACAACGAACTCCTGTTCCGCATCGCCGACGAGACCGGCATCGTGCTCCTGCCTGGCAAGGGCTTCGGTACACAGCAGCCCACCGGCCGTGCCTCGCTCGCCAATCTCAACGAATTCGAATACGCCGCCATCGGTCGTTCGCTTCGCGCGATGGCGGATGAATATTACGCGCAGTTCAAGAACAAGAAGAAGTGACTATAACGTCCTTCGCAACGACAAAAGGGCGGCTCATGGCCGCCCTTTTTCATGTCTGTACCGGAAGGCATCGGGGCTTTGCATGTGTTACCACATCGCACCGCGGCGTTCGCTAATGAGCAGAACGCCTATTCTGCATCTTAAGAATTGAGTGTGTAGCCATCCTGAGCTTCGGCGGCCAAACGGTCCGAATAGCGCCGCATCATCTCAACCTGAACTTCGGTCTGGAAGGACATCACCTGGTTGCGAACGGCGTCTTCAGATATGCCCAGATTTTTCAGGCGTTCCGCCAAAGCGCGGCACTCGGTTTTCCAGTACTGAAGCGCCTCATCGCCGTGAACATTTTCCAGCTCGCGCGCACAACGTCTGATGGTGCTTGCCTGTCCCGATAGCGGGAACGGTACGACCCGTTCTTCCGATTCCGAAAAACGCACATCCTTCAACGCAGCACTCATCAGGCGGTTCTCCATGTTGGTGATTCTGATTTACAAAGCATATAGTTAACGCTTCGTATCCAGAGCCAAGCTTTCCCGGTTTTAGCGTCCGAAACGCCCGTCCGAGCGCATTATTCCACCGCTAAGGCCAAGCTCGGCCGACAATCCCACCCAGCGCGTCGAACCCACTTGCGGTTATCTCAGCGGTAGCCTCGATACCTCGCTGCTCACGTCTCTCCTTACCTTCACGCCTGCCTTTCCATCTGGTGCACTCCCCGTCGCTTCGGGAAAGCAGCCGCCGAGAGCATGCGATGCCGCTTGCAAAAATCATCCATATGTGAAAATCTTCTTTACATAAGAAAACTGGAGGACGCACATGGAAATCACCCGGCTTGCCGTACTTCGCGCAGGGTTCACGCTATGAGCACCATTGCGCCAACCGTGGGCATTTCCTCGACTCATCCTTCCGACATGCCAGAGGACCACGCTTCTCTTCCGGTCTGGAACGCTGAAAACTGGTTCTATGAGAATTGGCCGGTCGGCCAGCGCATCCGCTCATTGCGGCGAACGATGGCCGAGGGTGACAGCCACATGTTCAACATGCTGGTCACCGACATTCATCCTTATGTGCAAGATCAGATGTTTGCCCAGCGTGAGGGCATTTTCGGCAAGCGGCTGATTGCCGGCGCGTTTGTCTTCTCGGCCGGCCTCGGGCTTGTGGCCACCAACTGCGTCAACGCCTTTTCCTATGGATATGACAAGCTGCGCTTCATCAAGCCGGTCTTCATCGGCGACACCATCTACGCTATCCGCACCAATCTCGATAAACGGCCGCGCTACAAGGATATGGGCCTGATCCGCGCCAGCTACGAAATCTTCAAGGGCGAAGGCGAACTGGTGCTCTACTGCGAGCACCTGCAGACAGTGAAATACAACAACCCGGCCGACTTTGCCGGCAAGACGGAAAAACAATAAATGTCAGCCGATACCGATCTCCCCCTCGCCGGCCTTATCGTCGTCGACCTCAGCCAGTTTCTGTCCGGGCCATACTGCTCCCTTCGTTTGATGGATCTCGGCGCCCGCGTCATCAAGGTTGAGCGGCCTGACGGCGGCGACCTGTCGCGGCGGCTTTATCTGAGCGATACCGAGATCGGTGGCGATTCCACGATCTTCCACGCGATCAACCGGGCGAAGGAAAGCCTGTCCATCGACCTGAAGGATGAGAAGGATCTTGCATCGCTGCGGACATTGCTGGGCAAAGCCGATGTCCTGATCCAGAACTTCCGGCCCGGCGTCATCGAACGGCTTGGGCTCGATTACGAAGCCGTCCGGAAAATCAACCCGCGCCTCGTCTACGCATCGATCAGCGGCTATGGCGAGGAAGGCCCGTGGGTCAAGCGCCCCGGGCAAGATCTGCTGGCACAATCGCGCTCCGGCGTGATGTGGCTGAATGGCGACGAGGATCAAGGGCCAGTACCATTCGGCCTTGCAATCGGCGACATGCTGGCTGGCGCGGCCCTGGCCCAAGGCATCTTGGCAGCGCTTGTCCGGCGCAGCATCAAGGGTACCGGCAGCCATGTCGAAACCAGCCTGCTTGAAGCTCTTGTCGATTTCCAGTTTGAGGTGCTGACCACCCATCTCAACGACGGACGGCGGCTGCCAAAGCGGGCGAATTTCCGGAGCGCCCATGCTTATCTCTCGGCTCCTTATGGTGTCTACGCGGCGGCCGACGGCTATCTCGCTATCGCCATGACACCGATCCCGAAGCTCGCCGACTTGCTCGGCATGGACGAACTTGCACCCTACCGAGATAACGCATCAACCTGGTTTACCGCCCGCGACGAGATCAAGGCGCTGATCGCCAAGCGCATTGCCACCAAGACGACGGACGAATGGCTGGCAATTCTGGAACCCGCCGATATCTGGTGCGCCCGGGTGCTGAACTGGAACGAGCTGCTGGAAAGCGAAGGGTTTCAGGTTCTCGACATGCTGCAGACAGTGACCCGCGAAGACAATATTTCGATCACGACAACCCGCTCGCCGCTCCGTGTTAACGGTGTCCGAGCCAAAGTAGATCGCGCAGCCCCACGCATTGGTGAACACAGCCAGGCCATTCGCGAAGAATTCGGCCTATGACCGTCACGCTCAAAGGCATGACCTGGAACCATCCGCGCGGCTATGATCCAATGGTCGCTTGCTCACGCCGCTGGTTCGATGAAACCGGAGTAAAAGTCGAATGGGAAAAGCGTTCGCTGCAGGATTTCGAGACGTTTCCTGTTGAGGACCTCGCACGGCAGTTCGATCTTATCGTCATCGATCATCCGCATGTCGGGCAGATCACCCACGAAAAATGCCTCCTGCCATTGGATATAGCAGGACGCGAAAGCGAGCGAGCCGCCTTGGCGGCCGCCAGTGTCGGCCAATCCTATCCAAGCTATTCGTGGCAAGGGCGCCAATGGGCTTTTCCGATCGATGCGGCAACACAGGTGCAGGCCTTTCGGCCGGATCTGCAGGGCACACCGCCGGCCAACTGGGCCGAAGTGCTTGATCTGGCGCGTTCAGGCAAGGTCTTGATACCGCTACGGCCACCGCATTCGCTGATGAGCTTTTACACGCTCTGCGGCAATCTCGGACGGCCTTGCGCCGTCGACGCTCCGGGTGAACTGATCGATCTCGAAACGGGCGGACAGGTTTTCGAGATGCTGTGCGAAATCGCCTGCCTTGTCGATCCGGCCTGTTTCGAGATGGATCCGATTGCCGTTCTCGAACGCATGGCGGCACCCGAGACTAAAGCCGTCGTCGCTCCGCTGATCTATGGATATGTCAGCTATTCGGTGAAGGATTTCCGGCCGGGCCTCGTCCACTTCGGCGATATTCCGCCGGTGGGCAAAGGCGGGCCAATCGGTTCGGCGCTAGGCGGGACCGGCATCGCCGTTTCGGCTTTTTCCAAAAACCCGGATGCTGCCATCGACTTCGCCTACTGGATCGCCAGTGGTGATGTCCAGAAAACCGATTATGCCGCTGCGGGTGGCCAACCCGGCCATGCGGAGGCGTGGGAAGATACGGCGGTCAATCGCGCCACCACCGGCTTCTACCGCAATACCCGCGCGACGCTTGAAGCGGCCTGGGTCCGGCCGCGTCATGACGGTTACATGGCATTCCAGCAGGCGGCATCAGACCGCTTGAATGAAGGCCTGCGACAGCGCCAACCCGCCAAGACGGTGGTGGGCGATATCAATCGATTGTTCGAAGCGAGCTTTCGATTGGAGGGACAGGCCGGCAGATAAAGCCGGCCGCCTGTTTCAGAGGCGCCAGAGCTTCTTTGCGTTGCCCGACAGCAGTTTGGCGCGCTCTGTTTCAGAACACCCTTCCAGCAGCGCATGGGTTGCGGCCATCCACGTCGATAGGCCTCCACCCAGCGTGCAGACCGGCCAGTCGCTGCCCCAGACGACGCGATCCCAACCAAACTGCGCAATCGTGTGCTCGACATACGGCCGCAGCGTTTCCACCGACCAGCTTTCGGCTTCCGCATAGGCAACGACGCCGGAAATCTTGGCTGTTACGTTCGGGCGTTTTGCGATCTCGATCATATTGTCACGCCACGGCTGTACGGCACCCGAGGCAATGGCAGGCACGCCGCAATGGTCGAGGATGAACTGAACGTCCGGCGCCAGATCGGCAAGCGTGATGGCCTTCGGAATTTGGTGCGGCAGGACGCAAAGATCGAATGTCAGGCCAGTTCCGCCAAGCCCCTGGATATTTTCGCGAAATAACGCGCCCTCCGAGACATCATCCGGCACCACATGCAAAACACGGCGAAAGCCTTTGACGAACGGGTTTGCCCGCTGCCGTTCCAGACGGTTGGCGAAACCGTCCTCTTCGGGACGGCAGGCGGCAATGGCGCCGGTGATCAGGTTTTCCGGGTGGCTGGAGAGTGTCTGAACATAATTGATCTCAGCTTCGATCTCAGCCACATCAACATCGACCTCCATATGAAGAGCGGCCCCGATACCGCAGCGCCTGGCTTCAACAGCATAGGTTTCATACAGAAAATCGCGATCCAGCGCCGGGGCGCCGGACAGCCATGGATAGGCAAGCGCCGACCTGTCGATCAGATGCAAATGAGTGTCGATGATCATCGTCCGTGTCCTCCCCGGCGTTCCCACAATTATTTCACACAAGAAGATGTCATTCAAATAAGAATTCAACCACTCACGCGCGTGCTATCGATGCTCATTCCGTGTGGTTGACATCCGATCCAGCGAGCAGCGAAAGCTGGGCGGCGGTCTTTTGCAGAAGCGCAATACTCTCGGTGATATCAGGGGCCGATGGGGCATTGACCAGCGCGATATAGGGGCAGGTCAATGCCGCTATACCGCGTCCATCCGGCCCAAGGATCGGCGCCGACAGGTTATAAACGCCGGCAGTCTGGGCGCTGGCCATCATTTCATAACCGCGCTGGCGGATACGATCGAGCCGTTCGAAGAAATCGTCCGACAGCGGCGGCTCCGACTGGCTTTTGACATGCTCGGAAATCATCATCTGCCGTTCTTCCTCGCTGCGGAAAGCGAGCAGAACATGGCCGGATCCAGTATCGAAAAGGCTGATATGAGAGCCGACGCGGATTGAAATCCCCCAATAGTCCGGGGCTTCCTGCTGGGCGATGACGACAGCAAAGCCGCGATCGAACACGGCGAGGTGATTGGCCTGGCGGCTGCGCTGGGCAAGATCGCGCATCAGCGGCGTCGCGTAGGACGCCAGCCGCCGCACCGGCGCGTGCAGTTGCGAGAGGCCGAACAGCTTGAGCGTCAAAGAGTAGCGATCACCGTCGATACGCGTCACATAACCGCGCCGAACAAGCCGGTCGAGCATGCGATAGAACTCGTTCGGGCTACGCTCCAGCTTCTTGGAAATTTCGGCCTGCGTCAGACCGCCATCGACACCAGCCAGGAGCTCGAGAATATCGAGCCCCTTGTCCAGCGCCGGTGCGCGGTAACGGTCGGATTCGTCAGCATCCATCAACACATCCCCCTGTGAATGAGTTACTTCATATACGCATACGAGGCGCGCGACAAAGCAAAGTTGCTGCTTGACGCAAGGGTCCATTTGCTGTTTGTATATAAATCAATTCCTCACAAATGAGGAATTCCCACCATTGGGATGGTGTGGACGTGAGGAGGAGAAATCATGAACAAGCTGCTTTCCGGCGTATCCGCCGGGGTAATGTTGTTTGCCTGCTCGGTCGCGGCGCATGCCGCAGACCTGCCCGGCAAATTCGACGGCGTGACCATCGATGCCAAGCTCATCGGCGGCCAGCAGTACGAAAAGCTCTATGAACGCATCGGCGAGTGGGAAAAGGCGACGGGCGCTAAGGTCAACATTCTCTCGAAGAAAAACCATTTCGAGCTCGACAAGGAAATCAAGTCGGACATCGCCACCGGCGGCCTCAGCTGGTGCGTCGGCTCGAACCATTCGTCGTTCGCGCCGCAATATCCGGATATCTACACCGACCTGACACCGCTGATCCCTGCCGAGGAAATCGCCAAGTTCGTACCGGCGCTGATTGCCGCCTCGACACTGAACGGCAAGCTTGTGATGCTGCCGCGCGCGCAGTTCGACGTTTCAGCTCTCTATTATCAGAAGAGCCTCTATCAGGACGAAGCCAAGAAGACGGCCTTCAAGGCCAAGTATGGCTACGACCTGACACCGCCAGATACCTGGGCGCAGGTCAGCGATCAGGCCGAGTTCTTCTCCGCACCGCCGACATTCTACGGCACGCAGTTTGCCGGCAAGGAAGAGGCCATCAACGGCCGCTTCTATGAAATGCTGGTTGCCGAAGGCGGCGAATATCTCGACAAGGATGGCCGGCCGGCCTTCAACTCGGATGCCGGCGTGCGTGCACTCGACTGGTTCGTCAAGCTTTACAAGGACAAGGCCGTCCCGGCCGGCACCACCAACTATCTCTGGGATGACCTTGGCCAGGGCTTTGCCTCCGGCTCGATCGCCCTCAATCTCGACTGGCCTGGCTGGGCGAGCTTCTTCAACGACCCGAAGTCCTCGAAGGTTGCCGGCAATGTTGGCGTGAAGGTCCAGCCGGCAGGTTCGTCCGGCAAGCGCACCGGCTGGTCCGGTCACCACGGTTTCTCGGTGACGGAATCCTGCGCCAACAAGGAGGCCGCCGCCTCGCTCGTCTGGTGGCTGACCAATGAAGACAGCCAGAAGCTTGAATCGGCGACCGGCCCGCTGCCGACACGCAGCGCCGTTTGGGATTACAACATCAAGGCCGCCGAAGGCGACGCCTACAAGACCGAAGTGCTGCAGGCCTTCCAGGAAGCGGCAAAGCACGCCTTCCCGGTTCCGCAGACCGCCGAATGGATCGAAATCTCCAACTCGGTCTATCCGGAACTGCAGGCTGCGATCCTCGGCGACAAGACGTCCAAGCAGGCGCTCGACACCGCTGCCGAGAAGGCCACAACCATCCTGCAGGATGCTGGCAAGCTTTGATTGACCTGACGCGGCGCCACGGCTTTTGCCGTGGCGCCGCTTTCAATTTCCGGCGCAAATCAAAGGGCGCGACATGAAACTATCCAGATTATCGGCACCAGTGCTGCTGCTGTTTCCGGCGTTCCTGGTTCTGGCGGCTGTCGTCGTCGTGCCGCTGGCCCTCTCCTTCTATTCAAGCTTCACACCATTCCGCCTGACCAAGCCGGAATCGCTCTACGTCTTCATCGGCTTGCGCAACTATATGACGGTGCTTTCAAGTTGGGATTTCTGGGTGGCCTTCGGCCGCACGGTCCTGTTCTTGACGATTGCGCTTAATGCGGAAATGCTGCTGGGATTGGGTCTCGCGCTGCTGGTCTCGAAGGCCGTGCATGGTCAGCGGTTGCTGCGCACCTTGATGATGTTCCCGATGATGTTTTCACCGGTGCTCGTCGGCTTTCAGTTCAAATTCCTGTTCAACGACAATATCGGTCTGATCAACAACGGCCTGCAATCGCTGGGCCTTACCGATCAGGCGATCCCGTGGCTGATCGATGGAAATCTGGCGCTGTTCTCGATCACCGTCGCCGAAGTCTGGTCATCGACCTCCGTCTTCGCCATCCTGATCCTTGCCGGGTTACTCGCCATGCCGCGCGACCCGATCGAAGCCGCCCATGTCGATGGCTGCACGCCGCTGCAGACTTTCCGCTACATTACCTGGCCGTATCTGATGCCGTTCGCCTTCATCGCCATGACCATTCGCTCGCTGGACGTCGCCAGAGCCTATGACATCGTCAAGATCATGACTGACGGCGGACCGGCCAAGCGGACAGAGCTGTTGTGGACGCTGGTTGGACGCACCGCCTACAGCGACGCCCGCATGGGGATGGCCAATGCCATGGCCTATTTCGCCATCGTGCTGTCGATCCTCTTCACCGTCTATTTCTTCCGCAAGCTCGCAGCCGCGCGCCAGCAGATCGGAGCTGAGTGGTAATGGATATCAATTCTTCCCACCGCCTGCGCAAGCGCCTCTATTCCGTCGCGCACATCATTACCTTGTTCTTGGCGATGCTGATCATCTGCCTGCCCGGCTTTTGGATCGTGCTGTCATCGCTGCGACCCACGGTCGAGATCATGGCGAAACCGCCGGTCTGGATCCCGCAGGACCTGTCGCTCGACGCCTATCGCGCGATGTTTTCCGGTGCCGGTCAGGGTGGCATCCCGGTCTGGTCCTATTTCCGCAATTCGCTGATCGTCTCGATCACCTCGACATTCATTGCGCTTGCGATCGGCATGGCCGGTGGCTACGCCTTCGCGCGCTACAAGTTCAAGGCAAAGTCAGCGATCTTCCTCGGCTTCATGCTGACCCGCGCCGTACCCGGCATCGCGCTGTCGCTGCCGTTGTTCATGATCTTTGCCCGCACGGGCATCATCGACACGCATTTCGCGCTGATCCTCACCTATGTCGCGCTCAACGTGCCCTTCACCATCTGGCTGATCGACGGGTTCTTCCGGCAGGTGCCGAAGGACTTGGCCGAAGCGGCCCAGATCGACGGCTGCACCCGTTGGCAGGCCTTCTGGCAGGTCGAATTCCCGCTGGCTGGCCCCGGCATCGCCTCTGCCGGCATCTTCGCCTTCCTGATTTCCTGGAACGAATATGCGCTGGCATCGCAGATCACCCGGTCGGTCAATTCCAAGACACTGCCGGTCGGCCTGCTCGACTATACCGCCGAGTTCACCATCGACTGGCGCGGCATGTGCGCGCTGGCCGTCGTGATGATCATCCCGGCGCTGACGCTCACCTTCATCATACAAAAACACCTCGTCTCCGGCCTCACCTTCGGCGCGGTCAAAGGATAATTTCATGGCTCCTGTCAGTCTCAAGAAACTGGTCAAGCGCTACGGCGCGCTGGAAGTGGTGCACGGCATCGACCTGGAAGTGAAGGACCGCGAATTCATCGCCCTGGTCGGCCCGTCCGGCTGCGGAAAATCAACGACGCTTCGGATGATTGCCGGCCTCGAAGACGTCAGCGGCGGCACGATCGAAATCGGTGACAACGTTGTCAACGACCTGCCACCGCGTGCCCGCAACATCTCTATGGTGTTCCAGTCGTACGCGCTCTATCCGCATATGACAGTCGGTGAAAACATGGGCTTTTCGCTGAAGATCGCCGGTCGTCCGGTCGAGGAAATCAAGGAAAAGGTGGCGGATGCCGCCGCAATTCTCGATCTCTCGCACCTGCTCGAACGCCGCCCGTCGCAGCTCTCCGGTGGCCAGCGCCAGCGCGTAGCCATGGGCCGGGCGATCGTCCGCCGTCCCGACGTGTTCCTGTTTGACGAGCCACTGTCCAATCTCGATGCCAAGCTGCGCACGCAGGTCCGCACCGAGATCAAGAAACTGCACGCCCGCATGCAGGCAACGATGATCTATGTGACCCATGATCAGGTCGAGGCGATGACGCTTTCCGACCGTATCGTTATCATGCGCGACGGCCATATCGAGCAGATCGGCACGCCGGAAGAAGTGTTCAACCGGCCGCTGACCAAATTTGTCGCCGGGTTCATCGGCTCGCCGCCGATGAATATGGATGACGTGACGGTTGCCGACGGAAAACTGGTGTTTGCCAGTGGCGCCACATTGCCGATCCCGCCAAAATTCCGCCCGAGCCTGACCTCCGGTCAAAAGCTAACATTCGGGCTCAGGCCCGACGATTTCTATCCGACGGGCCATGGTCTGAATTCCGGTGATGCCGACGCGGTCACTGAGCTGGAGCTTCCGGTGTCCATCACCGAACCGCTCGGCAACGAGACGCTGGTTTTCGTCGGCTTCAACGGCCGCGATTGGGTATCGCGCATGCTCAATCCGCGCCCCCTGCCCTCTGGCCAGACCGTCAAGATGAGCTTCGATCTCTCGCAAGCCCACCTGTTTGACTTGACCACCGGCAAGAGCCTGGTAGCCTGAGGAGCGTTTAATGGCCCGTATCGAGAAAATTGAACTGCGAATGGTCGACCTTCAACCGAAGGTGAAGCGGACCGACGCGATCCAGAGCTTTGTCAGCCAGGAAACTCCCTTCGTCACCATCACCGACAGCGACGGCGCGACCGGTACCGGTTACAGCTACACGATCGGGACCGGCGGCTCCTCCGTCATGCGGCTGTTGTCGGATCATCTCGTGCCGCTGTTGATCGGCACGGATGCCGATTGCATCGAGGCGATCTGGCACAAGATGGAATTTGCTACGCACGCAACGACGATCGGACCGATCACGGCGCTGGCTCTCGCTGCGGTCGATATCGCGCTGTGGGATTTGCGGGCAAAGAAACAGAACCTGCCGCTGTGGAAGCTCGCCGGTGGCGCCCGCGACCGTTGCGCGCTCTACACGACCGAGGGCGGCTGGCTGCACATCGACAAGCAGGATTTGGTCGATGATGCGCTGCAGGCCAAGGCAAAAGGCTTTTCCGGTTCCAAGATCAAGATCGGCCGGCCGCATGGTTCGGAAGACTACGACCGGCTGTCGGCCGTTCGGGCCGCCGTTGGTCCGGCCTTCGAGATCATGACCGACTGCAATCAGGGCTTTGCCGTCGACGAGGCCATCCGTCGTGCCGGACGCCTGCAGGAACTCGATCTCGCCTGGATCGAAGAGCCGCTCCCCGCCGACGATCTCGATGGTCACATCCGGCTGTCACGTTCGACCACAACCCCGATCGCGGTCGGTGAATCGATGTATTCGATCCGCCATTTCCGCGAATATATGCAGAAGGGTGCCTGCTCGATCGTTCAGGTCGACGTTGCCCGCATCGGCGGCATCACGCCGTGGCTGAAGGTTGCTCATGCGGCCGAAGCCTTTGACATTCCCGTCTGCCCGCATTTCCTGATGGAACTGCATGTCAGTCTCGTTTGCGCGGTACAGAACGGCAAATATGTCGAGTATATTCCGCAGCTCGACGATTTGACCGACAAGCGCATGGAAATTGTCGATGGCAAGGCCTTGGCTCCCTCCGAGCCTGGGATCGGCATTTCTTGGGACTGGGATGCGGTCAAATCGCGCTCGGTCGAAGAATTCACCCGCGAATTCCGGGCCTGACGGGAGACGGTTATGCAGCGCATGAGCATGGTGATCGGGCTGGAGCCCACGAAAATCGCTGAATACCGGCGGCTTCATGCCGCCGTGTGGCCGGATATCCTTGCGCTGATTTCGGAGTGCAACATCACCAACTATTCAATCTTCCTGAAGGAGCCGGAAAACCTGCTGTTCGGTTACTGGGAATATGCCGGGACCGATTTTGACGCCGACATGGCCAAGATGGCGGCGCATCCCAAAAACAAGGAATGGTGGTCGGTTTGCATGCCCTGCCAGAAGCCGCTTGCCACACGCAAGGACGGTGAGTGGTGGGCAATGATGGAAGAGGTTTTTCATCATGACTGAGCATTTCGATCCCGCAACCCTTCGCCAATGGTGGCCAAAGCCTGCAGCACCGCGCCCTATCGTCATCTTTGGCGCAGGCAGCATCGTCGGCGACGCCCATCTGCCGGCCTATCAGAAAGCCGGTTTTCCGGTCGCAGGTCTTTACGATCCGAATGCAGAAAAGGCACGGGAGCTGGCCGAAACCTGGGGAATCCGGGCATTTTCCAGCGAAGGCGAGGCGCTCGCGGTTGAAGACGCCATTTTCGATCTCGCAACACCACCTGCAACGCATGCTGCAATCCTGTCGAAACTGCCGTTCGGCGCTGGCGCCCTTATCCAAAAGCCGATGGGCTCGGACCTTGCTGCCGCAACGGAAATCCTTGCGATCTGCCGCGCCCGGCACTTGAAGGCGGCCGTGAATTTCCAACTGCGCTTCGCACCGATGATGCTGGCCTTGAAGGATGCTGTGGAACGCGAGTTTCTTGGCGAGATTGTCGATTTCGACGCCTGGCTGGCGCTGGCGACACCGTGGGGCCTTTGGCCTTTCCTCAAGGGTCTGCCGCGCATCGAGATCGCCATGCACTCGATCCACTACCTGGATTTCATCCGTGGTTTGATCGGCAACCCGCTCGGCGTTCACGCCAAGACCATTGGCCATCCCAATCATGATGTGGCCCAGACCCGCACCGCGGCCATTCTCGATTACGGCGACAGGCTGCGCTGCGTCCTCTCGGTCAATCATGATCATGATTTCGGACGCAAATTCCAGGCCTGCGAGTTCCGTATTTCCGGCACGAAGGGCGCCGCCTATATCAAGCTCGGCGTCAATCTCGATTATCCACGCGGTGAGCCGGACGAACTCTGGATCCGCCCATCCGGTGGTGACGAATGGATTTTCGTGCCGTTGCAAGGCGCATGGTTCCCCGATGCCTTTGCCAACCGCATGGCCAACCTGCAGCGCTTCGCCACCGGCGAAGACGAGGTCTTGGTCGGCTCCGTTGAGGATGCCTGGCAGACCATGGCGCTGGTCGAAGCCGCCTATCAATCCAGTGCGCAGCCGGCAACGCCGCTTGCGCCCCTGCCAGAAATGTAAGCCATGAGTGAACAGACCATCCATTTCGAAGAATACGAACTCGGCTCAAGCAGGCTGACCACCGGGCGAACGATCACCGAGACCGATTTCGTTGTTCATGCCGGCCATACCGGCGATTTCTTTCCGCATCATATGGATGCCGAGTTTGCCAAAACCCTGCCGGGCGGACAGCGCATTGCCCATGGCACGATGATCTTCTCGATCGGCGTCGGCCTGACCGCATCGCTGATCAATCCGGTCGCATTTTCCTATGGCTACGACCGTTTGCGGTTTGTCCGTCCGGTCCACATTGGTGATACGATCCGCACGCGCGTGACGATCGCGGCCAAGGATGACGACCCGAAACGGCCGGCATCTGGCCGCGTCACAGAGCGCTGCGAAGTCATCAACCAACGCGACGAAGTCGTGCTCGCCGCCGATCACATTCTTATCGTCGAACGCAAGAAAACCTAAAAGAGGCCAATGACATGACCGCCAATCTGACCGGCAAGAAAGTCCTGATCACCGCTGCTGCGCAAGGCATAGGCCAGGCGTCGGCCCTCGCCTTCGCCAAGGCTGGTGCTACCGTCCACGCCACCGACATCAACGCCGACGCACTTGCCAACCTAGCCAAGGAAACCGGGATTTCGACGCATATTCTCAATGTGCTGGAAGCCGATGCGGTTTCAACGCTGATTGCCGAGATCGGTGAGATCGACGTGCTGTTCAACTGCGCCGGCGTCGTTCACGGCGGATCGGTTCTCGACATGAAGGATAGCGATCTGGAATTCGCCTTCGATCTCAACGTCAAGGCGATGATCCGGACCATCCGCGCAGTGCTTCCAAGCATGCTGGCACGCGGCAACGGTGCGATCGTCAACATGTCGTCGGTCGCCTCCAGCATAAAGGGTGTGCCCAACCGCTTTGCCTATGGCGTCACCAAGGCTGCCGTGATTGGCCTGACCAAGGCCGTCGCCGCCGACTATGTCGCGCAGGGCATCCGCTGCAACGCCATTTGCCCCGGCACGGTGGAAAGCCCGTCGCTGCAGGAGCGCATGCGCGCGCAAGGCGATTACGACACCGCCCGCGCTGCTTTCATCGCCCGCCAGCCAATGGGCCGGCTCGGCACGCCGGAAGAGATCGCCGACCTCGCCGTCTATCTCGCCGGCGCCACCTACACGACCGGCCAGGCCTACGCCATCGACGGTGGCTGGACGATCTGACGCCTTAAAACAGGAAACACGCTCATGAAACTTCTTCGCTATGGCGAACCCGGCGCCGAAAAGCCGGCAATGCTCGACGCCAACGGCCAAATCCGCGATCTGTCCGCCCGTGTCTCCGACATCGGCGGCAAGGATATCGACCCCGCAGCACTTGCCGCGCTGGCACAGCTCGATCCGGCAAGCCTGCCACTCGTTTCTGGCTCGCCGCGCATCGGCCCTTGCGTGACCGGAACCGGAAAATTCATCTGCATCGGTCTCAATTACGCCGACCACGCCGCTGAATCCGGTATGGCGGTTCCGCCGGAACCTGTCGTCTTCATGAAGGCGACCTCGGCCATCGTCGGCCCCAATGACGATCTGCTGATCCCGCGCGGTTCGGAAAAGACCGACTGGGAAGTCGAACTCGGTGTCGTCATCGGCAAGACGGCCAAATATGTCTCAGAAGCAGATGCGCTGGATTATGTCGCCGGTTATTGCACCGTCCACGACGTCTCCGAACGCGCCTTCCAGATCGAGCGCTCAGGCCAATGGACCAAGGGCAAATCCTGCGACACATTCGGCCCGATCGGCCCTTGGCTGGTAACGAAGGATGAAGTCGCAGATCCGCAGAACCTGAACCTCTGGCTGAAGGTCAATGGCGAAACCGTGCAGAACGGCACGACCAAGACCATGGTCTACGGCGCAGCGTTCCTCGTTTCCTATCTCAGCCAGTTCATGTCGCTGCATCCGGGCGACATCATTTCGACAGGCACCCCGCCCGGTGTCGGCATGGGCATGAAGCCGCCGCGCTACCTAAAGGCCGGCGATGTCGTCGAACTCGGCATCGAGGGTCTCGGAAGCCAGAAGCAAACCACACGGGCAGATATCTAGGGCTTTGACCGGCGCGGGATTTGTGCGCGCCGGTCACCATAAGCTCGCTTTCGCTGCACGTCCCGATACAATCCGGAGCAAACCCCATGACCCGCATTACCGATCTCCGCGTCTTCGACCTGCGCTTTCCGACCTCGCAAAGCCTCGACGGCTCAGATGCCATGAACCCCGATCCGGATTATTCCGCGGCTTACGTCATTCTCGACACCGATACGGATGGACTTTCGGGCCATGGCCTGACCTTCACCATCGGCCGCGGCAACGAGATCTGCTGCGCAGCGATCAACGCAATGAAGCATCTGGTTGTTGGCACGGAACTGAAGGACGTTCTCGCCCATCCCGGCAAATTCTGGCGGCACCTGACCGGTGACAGCCAGTTGCGTTGGATCGGTCCGGACAAGGGCGCGATGCATCTCGCGACCGGCGCTGTCGTCAACGCTATCTGGGATCTGCTCGCCAAACAGGCTGGTAAGCCGGTTTGGCGGCTGGTCGCCGATATGTCGGCTGAAGAGATCGCCGATATCGTCGATTATCGCTATCTCACCGATGTGCTGACCCGTGACGAAGCGGTTGCCATTCTCAAGCGTGCCGAGGCGGGCAAGGCTGAGCGCATCGCGACCCTCGAGGCTGAGGGATATGCCTGCTATACCACATCGGCCGGCTGGCTTGGTTATGACGATGAAAAACTCCGCCGTCTTTGCCAGGAAGCGATCGATGCCGGTTTCAACCACGTCAAGATGAAGGTCGGCCGCGATCTCGACGACGATATCCGCCGCCTGCGGATCGCCCGCGAGGTGATCGGCCCGGACCGTTATCTGATGATCGACGCCAACCAGGTCTGGGAAGTGGACGAGGCGATCGACTGGGTCAACAAGCTGGCCTTTGCCAAGCCTTTCTTCATCGAGGAACCAACCAGCCCGGACGACGTTGCCGGACACCGCAAGATCCGCGCGGGCATCGGTGCTGTGAAGGTCGCCACAGGCGAGATGTGCCAGAACCGCATCATGTTCAAGCAGTTCATTGCCGAAGGCGCGATCGATATCGTCCAGATCGATTCATGCCGCATGGGCGGACTGAACGAAGTGCTGGCCGTTCTGTTGATTGCGGCAAAGTATGATCTGCCGGTCTGGCCGCATGCCGGCGGCGTGGGGCTGTGCGAATATGTTCAGCACCTGTCGATGATCGACTATGTCGCCGTGTCCGGTACCAAGGACGGCCGGGTGATCGAATATGTCGACCATCTGCACGAGCATTTCATCGATCCGTGCGTCATCGAAAATGCAGCCTATATGCCGCCGAAGACCGCGGGTTTCTCCATCGAGATGAAGCCTGCGTCGATCGCGCAGTATCTGTTCAAAGGATAATGTATGTCGGGAGCGTCATAACCGCTCCCGACATGACGCTGCGACTTAGCTGCGTTTCCGGATGATGCCGTAAACGATATGGCGATTTTCCCCGAATTCGACACGGGCCTCGACGGAATTGCGCTCGACGCTGGCGTTGATGATGTTCCACATCTCTGCCTCTGAGCGCAGCAACAGCGCCCAGTTCATGAACGTTTCCATATAGCCGTCGTCATCGACATCACGCGAGAAATTGGCGAACAGGAACACGCCATTCGGCTTCAGCATGTCGAGGCATGTCTGCGTCAGCTTGATCGCAACCTTGTCCGCGAGGTAATCGTAGAGACCGGCCGCGTAGATGAAGTCGAACTTGCCGAGCGTATGCGATTTGGTCAGCAGCCCACGAACAGAGCCATCGATCGCTTCGACGCACGTCCCGTTGAAACCCTGTACCATCGATCCGACGCTGAGCGGATCCTGGTCGAGCGCTACCCAGCGCTTGATCCGCTTTTCGCGCAGCGCAACAGAGTTGTCCGCCTCGCGCAGATGGCCAGCCGCAACCGTCAGAATTTCGGTCTCAGGGCCTTTTTCAGCCGCGATCTCATCGACATAGCGTGTCAGCAGATCCCTGCGTTCGCGTACTGCTACCGGTGATGGGGACTGGCTGGTATAGCCGTAAAGCTCCTTGCCGAGCGGCGAAGCCTTTTCAATTTCCTTCGAAATGCTCGGGTGACCGTAGATGAAGTCGATCAGCTGGGCATCGCCGGAATAACCACGCGGCTTCATGAACGACCAGCGGGTGAAAGGATCCTCATGGAAGAAATCAGCCACCGGATGATTCTGCACGATCGGGATCAGTTCCTGCCAGACATTGTGATGATACCTGCGGCGCGTTTCGTGAAGCGTGCCGATCAGCCGATGGATGATCAGCGCCGGGTTCTGATCCTCCTGGATCTGTTGTTGAGCAATCTTCAGCGCGAGCGCGACCTCTACGCGGCCTGTGGCGAGCTGCTCATAATGGTGATCGGTTTGGGAGGAAGAGAGTTCGGTGGTTATGGCCGCTGGGGTGATCAGGCTTTCGCCGTCAAAAGCAATCTTGAATTGGGTCACTCGAGCCTCATGCGTTAACAGATTGTTAACACTATGGAGAAAAACGAGTGCAGTGCCAATCAAAATTGCACGTATCCGCATGGCATGGTTAACGCACTCGCGTATCAGTTGGTTCTATCGCACGAGCCCGCTAACCTTCGGCAAATTCAGGAAAACTTAATGTACGTCCAATATTGTGCCGAAAAGTGCTGCCTCTTATTGATAGGTTTCCTCTCTGCCCTGCGCGTGCAAATGCTTTGGGTGATGGAAGTCGCTGGAAGGGCAGTTCAAAGGCGGAAGGATGCGACGCAACCCCATGGAACGTGCATGAAGCACACGCTGGCCGACGTAGTGGAGATTGATCTCAATGCTGAGCCGCCAAGACCGGCGTCGGCGGAGCTTCGCACACTCTACCGTGAAGAAGGCCAGAGCATCCGGCGCCAGGATACGCGGCAGGGAATGTGGATTGCGATTGCCGTCTATCTCCTGTTCTCGGTCACCGACATTCTGCTTGTCCCAGATGTTGCAAACTACGTCATAGCAGCGCGTTTCATCATCGGAACGATTGCCTTCTTTCTGCTGGAAGCCGAGGTTCGCTGGAACGCCAGTGCAGATGTCATTGACACGACCTGCGCAGCTGGCCTCGTCGCGGCCTATGCCGGCTGGTTATACCCGTCGCTGATGACGACGGACACCATCAGCATCTCCTATTACATGGTGTTCGGCGCGATATTCATGATGAGCGTCAACCTGTTTTTCAGCTTTCAGTTTCGCCTGTCGCTGGTTGCATCAGCCGTCATTCTGCTTATTTTCCTGGCCGCATTGCAGTCGTTTCCGCCCGTAGACCCCTCCTACAAGCTCGCATTCGGTACTTTCTGCATCTCCTGTTTTGTCTTTACTTCCTATGTGAACTGGAAACTGAACAGGGAGCGATACAAGGTTTTCCTGAACGCGCTTGAGGCAAAGGTGCAGCAAAAGGAAGCGTCCGAGCGCGGCGACGCTTTGCTCAGATTGTCGAACACCGATCCTTTGACGGGGCTGGAAAACCGCCGGGCCATCGACCAGAGGCTAAGGGATTACTGGAACGGCTGGCAGAAACACGGCACCAGTTTTACGGCAATCCTTATCGATGTCGACTTTTTCAAAAAGTACAACGACTGCTACGGTCATCAGGAAGGCGATCGCTGCCTTATACTGGTCGCCGACGCCCTCGCCGATTCGATAAAGCAGTACAACGGTTCGATTGGTCGCTATGGCGGCGAAGAATTCATCGTGCTTGCGCGCGTCGAGACGTTGGAACAGGTGGCCGATCTGGCGGAAAACATCTGCCGAACCGTGGAAAACATGGGCCTGCTGCACCAGCAGCGCCGCGATGGCATGTCGATCGTCACCGTTAGCGTCGGCGCTGCGTTCACCCGAAGCCAAGCTGGCACAAAACTCGAGAAGATTATTCATGAAGCCGATCGCGCCTTGTATGGCGCCAAGGCAAGTGGACGCAACTGCGCAAAGCTGTTTGACCCGAATGATCCCCATAGTAGTGATGAAAGCGAGAATATCGCAGCTCTCCTGAAAATTGCCACGGATCAGAATCTCGTATCCATGGTCTATCAACCCATCTGCAACGTCTCTTCCGGCCGTGTCGAAGCCGTCGAGGCTCTCATGCGTTTGAAGATGCTCGACGGAACAGCGGTTCCCCCCGGTCTTTTCATCCCGATTGCAGAGCGCACAGGCGCAATTCTGAATCTTGGATACTGGGCAATCCGAACCGTCTGTGCCGAACTCCTGATCGACAACCATGTTCGTGTTGTCAGCGTCAATGTATCGCCCATTCAGCTTAAAACGCCTGGTTTTGCCACATCTGTAGCTGCGATTCTTGGAGATACCGGCGTGGCCGGTGTCAGGCTTGCCTTCGAGATCACCGAAGGTCTTGAGATGGAGATGAACTCGGACATCCTGCGCTGCATCAGTGATTTGAAGATGCTGGGGATTCGAATTTGGCTTGATGATTTCGGAACAGGCTTTGCCGGTCTTTCCTGGCTCCGTCTCATCGACTTCGATACCGTCAAGATCGACCGCTCGTTCCTGCACGACAGCAGTACCCCGAGAGGTAAAGCCATGTTGCAGGATATCATCGGGCTGGTCCGCAATCGCGGTCATAAAATTCTGGTTGAGGGCGTCGAAACGGACGAGCAACTGGAGCTTATGCGTGAATTTCGCATCGATCAGGTCCAAGGTTTTCACGTTGGCCGACCGGCCCCATCGGAGTATTTCCGATCCCCTCCGCCCATGGACGATCAAGCAACACGCCTGCGCAGGCCGGCTTAGATAGAGGGCATCTCAGCCCCCTATCATCAGATCCCGCGAACGCTCAATACTTCGACTGAACATCGAAAGCGTGACCTCGGTTTGCTCATGCCGACTGCGACACTCAACCGAAGCCTATATCGGCTGAGTGATTCCACCTACCTATCCGGCTTTCCGGTCTCCAGGCCCGTTTGCCCGCATCAGAGCCATCAGCATCGGCCCCATGGAGAACTCTCCCTTTTCAGCTTTGCGTGTCAGATCGCGAAGATAACCTCCAGCAGAATTGATCTGGCCGCCCCGCTCTAGAATGCATGCCATCACAGCCGCCGCATTTTCGGGCCCGAGAATTTCGCAGGCCTGCTGATAGGCGCTCGGACTGACGCCAAGCATCGAACGCACCACCACCGCAGCGCCCATGAGTTCGCGCCAGTTGGAAACGCTTCCGCCCGGCCCGTACATGGTAATTTCCGGGCACGCCGACAGCACCATGTTGAGCGGAAACGCCTTTATCCGATCATGCTTGCCTTGAGTTTCGACTACGGAATTTTCCTCCTGCGCTTTTTCATTTGCAGGTTCAGATTCAAATGTAGAGTCGGGACTTGAATTCTGTATATGCCGCTCATTTTGTAAGGCATTGCCGCCTAGTTTCAGTCTATTAATACGCATTTCCAATTGCTTGGCGGTTTCTTCCCGTAACGCCTCGATTTCCCCCAGCGCTGCCGCCAGCTCTATCGCTGCAGGCTTGCGCGGGAGGGCTGCAAGGAGGTTGCTATAATGCAGGTGGGTGGTGGCCCAGTCGCCTGGAATCCCCTCCTCCAGTGCCGTCTCGATCAGCTTTGATACGTCACGGCTGCAGATGGTCAATCGCTCACGCAGCCGCTGGATATGCAGCCGCTCGGCAACAACTTCGTCTGCAAGCCGCTCGATATCATCAGCCCGTGCCAGAAGCGGCGCCAGCGAGAAGCCGAAGGCCTCGTCGATCGTACCCGCCCGGTCGCGGCGCGCATACCGCTTGCCATTGGCACTGTCCTTACGTGACAGAAGTCCCGCCTCGACCAGAACGGCCAAGTGCCGGCGCAACGTTTGCTCCGCCATTCCATGGGCACGCAGAGAAAGCTGCGCATTCGATGGAAACACCACCAGGCCGTTATCCGCCGACAATTCGTTCTTGGGATAGAAGCTCAAAAGAGCGTTCATCACGGCCAGAGCGCGGTCCGTCACGCCTAGGCGCGATCTCGCCTCGCACAAAGCGCGATAGAGTTTCCACTTATCGACCGACTTTTCCGGCTCAATGTCTTGAGCCAGAACTTGATTTGCCACCATGGCAAGCGTCATCGGCCGCCGCCCAAAGGGCGTCGTCACACTTCCAACCTGCATTTTCTTCACCCTGTAACAGGCAAAAGAAATCTGCTCACCAAAACGATGCCAAAGACTCTTGACTATGATTCGTGAAAATGTGATTCTCTAGTTGTCACACAGAGAGAAGGGCTTCCACGACGGCAACGTTTGGGGGCCTTTTTCTTTTGCGGTTCAGTCTCCTGTTCCTGTTGTCTCTTTCGATTGCACGAAATCTTCGTAAAGCGCGGCAAGCTTGCCTTCCACATATGCGCCAAAATCGGGCTCAACCGTCTTGTCGAAAACGAGTTTCAACGCGTCGCCCGTCTCGGATATTCTCACCGCCTTGCGTCCGGTGCCTACGTTCCAAAACGCGCTTCGCGCCTTGTCCCTGCTCTCTCGCAGCCGGTCATAGACCGCCTGGAAGCGTGCGTCCGATGTCAGGCGGTCAAAGCCAGATACAAGAATAGATTCGAGCGCTCTTTGTCTCCGGCTGTCGTCTTCGATCAGATCGGCAAGCTCGGCCCAGCGTGTTCGGCCGAAACCGGGAGCCGCACCGATTGCTTCGATCAATTCCGCCGGAAGGCGGTTCACCAGCGCGATCATGCGCGAAAGAGCGGCCTTGTCGACACCCAGTGCCGACATGATGACATCGCGACTAAAATTCCGCTCTTCCAGGCGTGATGCGAAGAAGGATCGCTCGATGAATGTCAGGTCGGTGCGGGCGTTGTTTTCCTGCCCTTGGCTGACGACCAGCTGTTCGTCTGTCAGATCGCGGATAACGGCACGGATAGGCCCACCGATCTTTTTAACGGCAGCCAGCCGACGGTGCCCATAGGCAACTTGAAAGCGCCCTTCCCTCTCCGGATGCGGACGAACGAGGATAGGAACCTGTTGCCCGTGTTCGCGGATCTGGGAAACAAGCAACTCCTGGTCTTCTGAACTCACTCCGAGACGATCGACGACGAAAGAGCTGTCCACCACTGCGGTGTCGAGCTCGACGATTGCCTGTCCCTGGGCGAGTTGTTTCTCCAGCGCATCGACACGCTGCGCCTTCTCATGAACACCACCGAGCGACTGAGATATTGCCCCAACGGGGCTTGCGCGCTTCAGCGGCTTTTCAAAACCGGCGAGCGGGCGCGAATTTGCAAACGGAGGTTCACTCTCCACCGCGGGGCTCGCATCGGATTCAACCAGGCTAAAAACGTTCTTACGGGCCATGAATTACTTCCTTCCCCACGTCCGCTTGATGAGATCCTCTATTTCCGTGTTCACGGCGGTGAGGGATTCGAGCGCACGGTCATATGTGCCTCTGGTGAACTGGTTCCTGTCCACTTCGTAAAGCGTCTGCTTGGTCAGTCCGGCATCCGAGATGGCCGTCGATTTGACCATCGAATTTTCCAAAACCCGGTTTCCAAAAATGGAGCGCATGAAACCCGACATCTGAGACTGCGGCCCGTCGTTTGGCTCGTAGCGCGTCACGAGATACCGCATCCAGTCGTAATCCATCGAACCACCGGCCTCCTCGACAACCGACAACAGATCACCGGTCATATGCAGGAACTGGCTCATCGACATAACATCCAGCATCTGCGGATGCACGGTGATCAGAACCGCCGTCGCCGCACAGAGCGCCGATAGCGTCAGGAAACCCAGCTGCGGCGGGCAATCAATCACCACGATGTCATAGGCGCTTTCGATCTCGGCCAGGCATTCCCCAATGCGGGCGAAGAACATGGAGTCCGTCTTGTGCCGGCCGGCAAGGGCCTTGGGCGTTTCGTGCTCAAACTCCATCAGTTCCAGATTTCCCGGAATGATATGGAGATTGGGCGTATAGGTCGCGCGAACGATGTCGGTAACATCCCGCTTGGCGTCGTCATAGCGGATAGCGCCGTAGAGCGTCTCGTTCTCGCCGACATCGAATTCCGGTTGATGACCGAACAGCGCTGACAGTGATGCCTGCGGATCGAGGTCAATCGCAAGAACGCGATAGCCGCGTAAAGCGAGGAATTGTGCTAGATGAGCCGAGGTCGTGGTTTTTCCCGAACCGCCCTTGAAATTCATCACGGAGATGACTTGGAGCTTCTCACCGTCACGGCGATGGCGAACGTATTTGGGAGACCCCTTCCCGCCTTCGTCAAGAAGATGGCGAAGATTTTCGATGTCCTGTACTGAATATTGGCGGCGGCCGTTCGCCAACGGTTCTGGTCCATGCCCATCCGCAACAATCTGCCGAAGATAGCCCTGGTGGATACCGATGAAATCAGCGGCTTCCGCAGGCGTAAACTGGCGAATGCTTTTTTGAGCAGTGGGGGGGAATGTCCGCTGCTGGTGCGCCTGCAACTGACGCGACAATTCTTCCGCGTCAGACGAGATCAGAGAGCGCAGGCTCTCACCATTTTTATTGCCTGCGATATTCAACATATTGGCCCCGACTCAATCCGCGCTTATTTTTTGATTAGCGCAAAAAATGCGCTGATCTCATTAGGCCCGATTCTATCCGGCGTGGCAAAGTCTTTTTCGTTAACAAAAGATTAACCAACAGCATCGCGACTCGGTGCGTCTTCGTTGTACATGTACAACTCGGCATAGCGCGACAGCTCGTTGGTCGTTGCCGTAGCTTTCCCCGGCAATCGGAAGGCCGCCTCCGAGGTCTCCTGTCGTGCCAACCATCCGCAGCCCGCAATTTCCCAGGATACGCCGATGATTTGAATGACGGCTGCATGCGCCCTCGAGTCTCGTCGCCTGGGCGACGCATGAGGATTTGGATTGGTGGATCGCCATGCCACTTGGACATACAGCAAAGAAACAAAGCCAACTGAGTTGTACATGTACAACTTTACCCAAAACGGAAAGCCCCTCTCCGCACGGATAAAACGCGGATCGGTGGAGCGGCACCAATTCACGCTTGGCTCAAGTACAATACTGCCGTCGCCGATCCTGCAGTAAGCCTGTTCGCCGTGTCGGGTACGAAGAAACATGGAGCATCCCGACAATGAACAAATTGCTCCGTTGGCAAGGGCGAGGCTTTCCCCTTTTTGGCAGGACGTTCAGTTGATCTCCAGCTCTAAAGCGGCGGTCGCGAGAGCCGCCAGACGACAGCATTTCGGAACGGGGAACAGATAGCGTGCGGCTTGACGGTCTACTCTCACGCAGCACGACACCATGGCCACTTGCAGGCACACAGTCAGGAACATCCGAGAGCATCCCATCCGGCCTGCGGAGTTGAGCCACTCGCGCACTCGGCGAGGCCGGTGGAGGGTAATACAAGGGCGACTTCATATCTCCTTTAAGAGTGCCGCCTCACACCTGCACCGCACAGACCCCCCCCTGTCGCCCCCAGCCGGCTGCTACGGAAGCGTCAAGGTAAGGACTAGATGAATGTTTGGCTCCTCCAAGATCCAAATAGCGCATGGGTTTCATATCTGTCGCCCCTTGCAAACCATCCCGTTCGCTTCGTGAGCTTCGTATTGGTCGAGATCTCGTAGCTAAAGGCCAGCCGCGCCAATGACGTTTTGAAGACCGCTTGCGCCGGTTGATCCACAAATCACGCGTTCGGGCGATCTCCGGCCGTAGTTGTTCGGCGGCCTTGAGGCTTCTTTATGGCTAAGCCCGCGCCGATGCAGCAGGCGGCAGATCGCCATTCTCGGTCAATCGCGCACGGACCCACTCCGCATGACCCGTCAGCTTGCCGCCGCCCAGATGTCCCTGCCGGGCCGGCTTCAGCGCGCCGGAGACCCGCTTCAGGATCACCATGTTGTTCACAAATCTTGACGAAACTCGGAAATATCGGGCCGCTTAACGGTGAGTATTGCCTTCCTCGACAAACACAACAACACGCGCACGCAATTCAATCGGATGCGCCTCGCGGGTGGTGATTCTCCTTTCAACAGGAAAAGGGATCACAAATCAGCCGTTTTGGGAATCTGAATCAAGAAGACCACAAACTGCTTTAGATGCAGCAAGCCCGCAGCTGTTTTCAACGTGCCGAAGCTAGCAAGGGGCGGGCACCCTTGATGGTAAGCCGGAGAAAGCGGGACTGTTTGGGGAGGCTAACTCAAAGCGGTTGGCCGACAATCAGGAATTCCACCGCCAATGACGGTGCCAGATGGCGCCGTCAACCCCGTCGGCCATTCGCCCGCTTCGCACATCCGGGCAGCGCAACATGCGGTTCCAGCGCGCCTTCGCACCTTTTCCCACGGCTTTCTCCACCTCGAGTGTGGAAAACATTTCGGATGGAGAAACCGCCGTTGGGATTCTCGTCGTGCGAACAACCGGTCGTGCTCCTCCCATTCCATCGCAAGATCATGAACTGAGTAGCGAGCAACCACACGCCGACTGTGGGCAAGTGGCCGCAGCGACGTATTCCAGAACAACTGATAATCAGAGTTGAAGACGCGTGCCCAAGCGACGTCTCAAGATCTGCTCAAAGGCCCGCAGCTTTTGTCAGGTTAACTCTGAACCGGTCACGCCGGCGTTGATATTTGCGGGTCATTTCGGCAGACGTATGACCGAGTTGTTTTTGCACATAGCGCTCGTCGACCTCAGCCGAAGAAGCAAGCCCAGCGCGCAAAGAGTGACCTGAGAATTTGAGTGCCCGCTCGCCCTCAGTGAGGTCTCCGCGGACGCCAGCGGCAAGAGCTGCCCTCTTGACGAGACGCGCAACCTCCTGGTCATTCAGCCGGTCAGCACCGACAGCTTTGCCTTGGCCCGTCACGCGCCGGAACACAGGACCATGCGCGATCCGGGCCAGTGACAGCCATGTATCCAGTGCGGTGACAGGGCAGGTGGCATCGGATGAACCACGGCCGATCTCGACTTCGCGCCATCCGGTTTTTCCGCGCAGGGTGACGATCAGCCCTTTTTCCAAAATCTCAATCCACCCACGCCCATCCTCCGTCTGATCCTTCTTGACATCCAGCCCGACAATCTCGGAGCGGCGAAGCCCACCGGCAAAACCGATCAGCAACATCGCCCGATCCCGCAAGCCGCGTAACGTTCCCCGATCGAGCGTCTCGAGCATGGCGATAATGTCTTCCGGCATCACCGCTTCTTTCTGCACCGGCGGCCGGGCATGGCTGTTGCGGATGCCGGCCATCACTGTCGCAATATGCCGGTCCTTTCGGTCGAGCGGTTGACCACGCTGGGCGTAGTTCCAGGTGAGAGAAGAAAGCCGTCGCTCGATCGTTGAAACGGAGTTCGGTTTTCTATCCCCACCAACCGCACCGGACGCGCAAGCGGTGACATAGAGCCCGACAATCTGTGGCTCAGGGGGTAGGAGGGAGAGAGACTGACGCCGGCACCACGCTGAAAAATGCTTCCAATCGCTCGCATAGGCGCGCCTCGTATTTGCGGAACTGGCCGCCTCTACATAGCCACGGGCACGATCCGCAAGGCCATCGAGATGGGCGGGAAAAGCAGCTGGTTGTTCAGTCGCAGACGCTTCATTGGCCACAGGAAGAGGAGCGGGAGAACCAACCTCAGGGGGGACAGTTTGGTTTTTGTCAGTCGTCATATTCGTACCTCCAACGCCATCAGCCGAGATCCCACGGATTGACGACCGCTATGCCCGCGCCGGTAAAGCCATCGCCGTTGCGCGTTACGACAACAAGATCATGAACAACCGCGGTGGCTGCGATCAATCCATCAACGTCACCGCACGCCCGAAGAGCAGAAAGCCGCCCCCATTCTACAGCCACCTGAGCGGTAACCGGGAGTATCTGCGCAGCATGATCATGGCGGAGTTTGCGCAGCCATTCTGCAAGGTGAGCAGCTGCACGCCGATCTGTCGTTTGCTTTTGAGCGATCCCCCGCGTGATTTCACCAAGCGTGACCACGCTAAGATAAATCGCGGCGGGATCCTGGGCGCGCAACCAGGTGACCGCTTCCGGTGCGCCTCGCGTCGCGGCTGATATTACGCTGGTATCGACAAGATACATCAGAACTCCAAAGCACGGCTGGACGACCGCTCGCGGGCCGAAATACTATCGGCAATAGAATCGTCCCACGGTGGCGAGGCAAGAAGATCGTCGACAAGCGTCGCCCGCCCGGCCTTAAGGGCGTCATAGTCTTTGGCTGACAGCACGACTGCAGTTCGCTCTCCCCGTAAAGTCACAACCTGCGGCCCCTCAAACTTGGCTTTCTGAATGACTTTGGAGAACTGGTTCTTCGCATCCTGTAACTGCCATTCCATATTCCGCTCCAATCTAGCCTGTCTAGCCATTTACGGGGTGCTGACGCTTAAAGCAAACCGATTTTCCTGCGTCGCGGACACGGTAGTCTTCTCCAAGAGAGGGGAGGGAGGCACGACAACGCCAGTCGACGATGTTTACGATATGGGAACCCCTCTCTGCCGATAATATATCGGAGGCGGGGAGTGATATTTGGCGGCATTAGCCGAGGAATTCGGCAAGCACGTCGTTGAGAACACGAACAAACGATAATGCAACATTATCGGTCTTTATATTGCAAAGACATGGCGTGCGGTTAGTGTTCTTGATCGGCTCCAAACCACACAGAGAGCGCAGTCTTTCGCGACCTGGGCGGAGCGTCAATCAATTCGCTTGAGGTTTTCAGGAGATGATAGACGATCCCCGTAGAGGGAAGGATTGTCGCGATCGCGTTTTTATCGTCCCACGACCTCGGTCTTGATCTAACGGAGAGACGGTCTCTGTTTTCCTCTATGAGTCCACGCCGGAAGTACCGTTTTGTGTAAAGCACCCTGTGTCTTGCGTTGACACATTTGTCTTCAAATGAGAACGTTTAGCGAACATTATGGAGGCTCAGTGCCGATGATTCGCTATTCCCGCTTTGTTGAGCCTGACGTCCCGGAGCAACGGGCAGTCCCAAAATCCCAGAAACCGCGGACCGTTATCGTGCCACCGTTGCAGGCCGCGGTGGTGCTGGAACCTACATCTCTGAAAGCGGACATACTGCAGCCGGTTGACGAGACCTTGTTACCGGGCGTCGAGCAACTCGATCTGACGGCGCCCGACATCCCGCCGCCGAAAGCTAAGAAAGGCAAGCCCGTCATGCGCAAGCCAAAAATGCCGCCAGCTGATAGCAGCACGGCGCCGGCGTTGCCTTTACTCGCACAGTTCGAAAATTAAGTGGTGGGCCGTGTCAACCAACATTTCGAGCACTGCCTGCCGCAATAGCGAGGGTCGTTTCCCCGAGCGTTGCGGCAGGCGGGCGCTTTAACGGATGCGGGCCGTCGCTTGCCGCCATCCCATAGTGAGGACTAGGCTGCTTCCCAAACCTGGTTCAGGATTTTCGCGGCCAATGCTGCCTTGTCCTGCGGCAGAAAGCGGCCATAGTGCTGTTGCACTACATCCGGGGTGTCCTGGATGGCATAGCTTGCCTGTTCGTACGACCCGGTCTGCTTGAGAATGTGGGTTGCCAAAATGTCTCGCAGGTTATGAGGGCCGTGCGGCAGCAGGCCTTTGATGGCGCCACGGCCGGTATAAGGATTGTAGATCCCATACCGCTGGATCACGGTTCGCCAAGCCTCATAGAACTTGGTGGAGTCGTAGGCCGCGTCCCGGCTGGTCGTCTTCACCGTCTTGACGAACAGAGTGCCGGGATCCTTTGCCGACCCAAGCAAGACCCCACGATGGCGATCGATATAGGCATCAAGATATTTATAGAGATCAAGCAGGTCCGGCAGGATCAGCCGGAACGGTTTCTGTCCAAAGAAGGACGAGCCTGCGTTCTTGAAGGCTGCCGACGGGATCAATACCTCCCAGCCACTCTCCCGATCGCTCCAGCGCAGCTCACCGCATTTCATATCTTCCAGCCGTCGCTCGGAGGTTGGGAAATGGCCGCGCGTGCAGACGCGAAGCTGGCGAAGGTTTTTTTGTCGAAGTCCGAGATGCAGACCGAGGCGAAGCATCAGGAAGGAGCGGACTGCCTCTGCCGCCGGCCGCGGGTAACGATCTTCGTCCGGCATGCGCTTCAAGATCTCGTCGGTGATCTTGCGGTATTCCGCGAGCGGCTTGTTCGCCTCCAGAATGCACATGATCGGCTCGAATGGATCGCGATGCACGCGCATCACCCGCTGCACCTCCTTGGATCGACTGGCGGCGTGCCGATGAAATGCATCGCAGGCGCCATGCCAGTCTCGTGCAGCAAATGCGATTTCCTCGGGCGCGATCAGGCCGTCGATCGGCCTGACGTTCTTCAAGAGCTCTGGATGCTGGCGGATCCAGCCGACCGCCGAACGGGTGAGGGCTTGTGCTACCATCAGCATGTCCTCTTCCCATTTTGTGTAGAAGCCGCGGCGCTGTTCGCGCCACTGCAGGTACCAGTCCCAGATGCCCGGGAAGATTAGCAGGCCGAAGGTCAGTTGGCTGAGCGGGACGCCACGCCCCTTGATAACGCCTGCAGGCGAGGCGGCAAGCGCCCCGAACATCAGGCCCAGATGCTCGATCTTCTGTGAGGCGGTTTCCTCGCCCCAGACCCCATTGCGCTGAAAGCCGATTGCCGTGAGCGTCGATGTCTTGAACCGGATCAAGTCGGCCATCTCCATGGCCAGTTGCAGCGGGGCATCGACAACCCCGCATAGGAGGTCAGGGTCATGTTGGGGTTCCGCAACGCTATGATGGGCGCTGACCGTGAGGGCATGGGCTCGGGGTGATAGAGACCCACCGCCATAGGTGACGCCTGGAAAACGGATGGCATATCGCTGTTTGACCGCGGCAGCCTGGTAGCGCCGATAGTCAGTCGCGCCTGATATAATGACACGACGCACCCAGTCCACGATTTCCTCGCGCTTAGTGAACGGCAGGCTAGCGAAATCGTCCGGAAGATGGACCGCAATTCTTCGCCGCTCCGATGGGCTGATATCTCCAAGGTCGTGACCATAAAGAGAACGCGCTTGATGGGGTAGCTTCGCTTTAAAATATCCCGGCGGCAATCGGTATCGCTGCTCGATGCGCGTCAGTATCCCGAAGCTGGCGACGGAACGTGGTACCCGCTCGCCTTGGATCCAGGACAACAAAGTTTTGTCATCGAATGTCTCGCCCAGGCGAATGACGGTGCGATAGAGCTGCCAGTAGCTCTCGCCGAAACGGCGCATGTGATAAATGAGAGCATCCTGAAAGGCCGCAGGATCTTGGCTCGCTTCGAACAATGGATCCGGAAACGGCTGGATTGGCTTCGGTTGAAACCCTTTCGGCACTGAGGCAGATTGAAGACGGGTATCGTTGTTGCCAGTCTGCCGTGGCTTTCGGATTGACGGCGCAGGGGTTGCTGGCTTTTGCAGATGGGTCTCGCTTGATCGCGTCTTCCGCGTCGCCGGCCGAATGTCTTCCGCTGCTGGCGGCGCGCCAAGCCAGCGGATGATTGCGTCCAGTCCAAGTCGAAGCTGCTTCTTCAAATCCGCGGTCAGCTCGTGTTCCAGTCCGCACTTGTGGGCGATCGTCGTCCAGTCTATCCGGCCATTCAGCAGAGGTGGCGAATTGCGATAGACGATGAGGCTGATCAGGTAAGACCTGATATTCTCCAGTACTGGCTTCGAGACGATCGGCGCGATACGCACCCCGCAAAAGTCCGAGATTTTTCGCTGAAAATGATGTGATGAAAGATCGTGTTTTGGCATGCTCTTACCCTGTTGCTATCGGCACCAATGCCGAGGGCGAGGGGGAATAGGAGCCGGCGCTTAAAAAAGAATGTATCGGGCCGGATCGCGTCTAGGTTACCTGTGGACAATACCATTCATGATAAAATTAGATTTTTTTGATTATCGAAACCAATTTTCGGCTTGGTAAAATATAGATATAGAACTAGTTTGAATTATTTGAGCGGTGATCCACCACTATACTGTCCATGACCATCGATAAGCAGTACTTATCGATGGTTATAGCGCTAGCCGGCAATCATACGATGTGAGGAACCGCAATATTCAGATAGCGTTCGTGTAACAAATCATTTACCATAAAATCAATGACTTATGATCTCGCGAAAAACAACATGACAGCGCTTTTGGAGCCGGCTTTTCGGGCGGGTATCGAATTGGCGCGTCTCGATGAGCGCGTGGCCCGTTCGCCGGTCGGCGCAGGCTGGATCGAACGATCCCAGTTCACCGATGCCTGTGCATCGCTGTGGATCGACGGCGAACTCGTGCATCTCGAGGACCTCGTCCTGCACGACGATGTCAGAGATATTCGCACACCCACCCATGAACTGACAATCGCTCGCGACGTGCTGCGCACCCGCCGGCGCATCGCCGCCCAGCCGTCCGGTTGGGCGTTGACCGCCGACGGGCTTAGGACGCTGCGAAAGACGGCGGAGATCACGTCGGCCGACGCTGGCGAGGTGGAGACGGCCGGTGCCATCCGGCCCGCGGTGGCGCCCGATCTAAAAGGGGAGGGGGATGACACCGACGACTTCGAAAATCTCCCCGGCGTCGACTACGCTGCCATCGATGCGATGCCGGCCCGATCGAACGCCGCCATCGAAAACGCCACGCGCCTCGATCGCACCAGTGGTCGGGGCGCGGAAAAAGATCCGATGATCTACGATCTCGACTGGGACGAGGATGCCCGGCTCGATGAATGGCGAGGCGTGCTGCGACAGGCCGAAAATCTGCCTGCGGTGCTGCAGGCGATCGTCGCCCTCGATGCCTGGAACGAGTTATCGGTGCTGCAGCATGCGCCTTGGCTTGGCAGGCTGTTCGCCGCCGCAATCCTGCGCCAGGCCGGCATCACCTCGGGCGCACATCTGGCTGCGATCAATCTCGGTTTGAAATCAATTCCTGTCGATCGGCGCCGGCATCGCCATCGTGAAACCCGGTTGCTGGCCATCGCCCACGGATTTTTGGCGGCCGCCGAGATAGGTCTGAAAGAGCATGACCGGCTGACGCTGGCGAAGACGATGATGGATCGAAAACTTGAAGGACGGCGAACCTCCTCGAGATTGCCGGAGCTGGTCGAGTTGGTGATGGCGAAACCGTTGGTGTCGGCAGGGATGGTGGCGAAAGCGCTCAAGGTCACGCCGCAGGCGGCGCGGCGGATCGTGACGGAGCTCGGCCTCAGAGAGATGACGGGGAGGGGGAGGTTTCGAGCGTGGGGTGTGTTGTAAGGCTGATAGTGCCCGTAACCCACAAGCTGCGTAGTCTAGTTCGCGTTTAGACTTTCCAATGAACTGAAGTAGTGGCTATGACTGATGCAAGAAGCTTCACGCGAGATCTTTCAGTGACAGTCTGCCCAATCTGCGGCTCCGACGCCGAAATGGATGAACGCACTACAGGGGATTTCGTCGTCTGCGACTGCAGTCGATGCGGTCGCTACAAGATGACCGGGTCCGCACTTGCAATGCTTCCTGGTCGATTGGAAACCCAAGATAAATTTGCGGCTCGTATAAGCCATGCGATCAGGACCGCGGCTGATATCG
Source organism: Rhizobium sp. PL01 (assembly GCF_033447125.1). Lineage (NCBI taxonomy): Bacteria > Pseudomonadati > Pseudomonadota > Alphaproteobacteria > Hyphomicrobiales > Rhizobiaceae > Rhizobium > Rhizobium sp. PL01. Next base: position 226,407 of record NZ_JAWQUM010000012.1, read on the forward strand.
CCAGACCGAACGATCCCCCGGTTGTGACTTCAATGAACCTTGATCAGCTCGGCGGGCGAAAACTTCCTTCGATCGACGCCCAAATTCTCAATCTCTTGAACTGGATTCGCCGGCATGTTGGCGACGATGAGATGGAAACGGTGCAAGTGGAAGATCGTAATGCCTTAGCGGGGATCGTTGGGGCCATCGACGGGGACCGGGTCGACGATCTTCTCGATCTGGCGTCTGAGCAAGGCGTCGTTGAATTCGTGCCGGACGATTGTCTCAAGATCACATTGACAGGATGGCGACTGCTTCGGGCCACAGAAGCTGAGCCGCACCATCAACCTTCATCGGAGGCGCCGCACATGCAGCGGCAGACTGTTAAGGCGGACTGCAACGAGTGCGGGCCTGCAAGGAATGCCGACATCCGGGCCACCTATTCCATCTCGGACGTTGACGCCGACGGAGCGTCCTGGGCCGACACATGGGACATCCTCGAGTGCTGCGGCTGCAACAGCATCAGCGCACGTCGGACTTTCTGGTTTTCGGAACACGATGCTCTGTCGCAAACTCCGGACGGACGTTTGGTGGTTGAACACGGAGTCACCGAGACATTCTATCCTGGCCGAGTGCGGAGAAAGCGCCCCGTTTGGACGCACAAGATTTCAGATCCCGGTCTCCTGAAGCTGTTCAACGAGCTGTACAAAGCGCTCGCGGCTGATCTTCTCATCGTCTCCTCGATATGTGCGCGCACGCTTTTCGACGCTGCGAGTACACTCAAAGTCGGGGACGCCGGAAATTTCAAACAGAAGATAGACGCTTTAGTGGTGCAAGGCATGATGAGCGCCGCCGACAAGGAGGCAGTCGAGGCGATGACAGACGCCGGAAACGCGTCTGCCCATCGTGGCTATGAGCCAAGCTTCGAGCAGTTGATGCACATCATCGACATTGTCGAAGGTTTCATCGAACGACAATTCTACTACCCAGATATTGCCCGATCGCTGCGGCAAGCAACACCTCCTAGGCAAAGTCGAAGCGGTTCGAGGAACGGTGAATGATGCTCGGTGACGTTGCCGGTGACACGGGCCGTCAGGCCGTAGAAAGTCTTAGGGGCTACATCTATCAAATTTATGCGAGCGCACTGGCATGGGTGTCACTCCAGGACGACGCCCTCCTTCATCTCGAACTCGCCGAAGACTATTCGGTGGCCGTCGATGATCTACTGAATGCCCGTCAGGTCAAGGCAACCAGCGAGCCGATGACGCTCAACACCCCAAGTGTCGCGCAGACGATCGACGCATTGTTCGACCTCCAGGATCGAAACCAGGGCAGAGTCGTCAACATCCAATATCTTACAACGTCAGAGGTTGGGCTGGAAAGACGCCTCGAAGATCGGATCAATGGAGCGTCTGGACTGAGTTACTGGAACCTAGCAGCTCTTGGCGCGCCATTGGAACCGCTGCGAAAGCGACTTCTATCGCTGCAAATTGATGCTCGAGCAAGAACCTTCATAAGCGGTGCATCTGAGGAGGAACTCCGACGAGTGCTTCTGTCGCGGATCGAATGGCGGTGCGGTGAGCCGAGCTTGGACGGACTCAGGGAGCAGCTCGAGGACCTCATTGTCGCCTGGTGCGATCGGCGGAACCAGAGTTCGAGCAACGCCGGATCAATAGTCTCCAGAATGCTACAGCGCGTTCTGGAGGTCATCGTCTCAAAAGACCGGTTGCTTCGGCGGGCCGACCTTATTCGTTTGTTCGATGAAACCACCTCGGTCTCGGTGCCCAGGGAGATTTTCGATCAGAAGCTGGCGGCACTCTCTGAGAAGAGCCGTCGGGTTGAGGCCAGCGCCGCGATCGAGCCACTGTCCTTGCCAATCATCTCTCAGCTCGCACCCCGCCGTCAACTCGTTAAGGCATGCCAGAACGCACTCATCGAATTCGGTGTCATCTGGCTTCATGCCGGAGCCGGATATGGCAAGACGACGATCGCGGGGATGGCGGCGGCCGAAGGATCGTCGGACTGGCAGGTTGCCCGATTTCGGGGACTTGACGCCATCCAGACAGCGCAACAGATCCGTCGCGCTGCCGCAGATGCCCGTGTCTCCGGCGCAGTCGCCCTAATGCTCGACGACGTCGAAAATCTCGGAGCTCCTGAGGTGCGCCGGGCGATCGAACATCTTTGGTATGGGAAAAGCTCGAGCGGACTGAAGCTGTTGTTTACATCATCCCAGGCGCCGCCCGCATCATTGCGACGAAACGTTCAGTTGGCGGAAGCGGCTATCAAGGAGATCGGTTCTCTTTCGATTGAAGAAGTAGGAGAGCTGGTGACCCTGCATGGAGGCAATCCATCTTTATTTGGCCGATATGTATATTTCGGTGCGGGCGGCGGGCATCCCCAGCTTGTGCATGCGCTCATACTTGGCCTGAAGCGGAAAAGCTGGCCCGAGGCGGAGCTCAAAACGTTTCCTGCATTGCTGGGACGAGACGACGACATTGAGGCGGAGCGTGCAGACGTCCGCCAGCGGCTCTTCGCAGAACTCCCTCAAGACGATCTCGTTCTGCTGAGCCGCCTGACGCTCGTCATTGGACACTTTGACGGAGAACTTGCGAAGACGCTCGGCGAACTGGAAGTTCCGGTTCCCTTACCCGGACGCGTGCTCGATCGCCTTCTTGGCCCTTGGATCGACGTCGTCGGTAATGATCGGTATCGTCCGTCTTCTCTGGTCACCAATCTTGGACCTGCTGCGCTCGGTCCCGAGGCGACCAAAGCGGCACACTCCGCCATTGCGAGATTTAGAACCAAGGGGCCGGGTCTCGAAGCATTGGAGATGGACGGTGCTCTCCTGAACGCAATGGCCGGAGAAGAAAGGGAGTCTATCGAAGCGATATTCGCGGCGGTCGTTTCAACCGGAGCCGCCGAGTTGCCTATGCTTGCGAACGCCCTGCCGCTGCTGCAATCTCTTTCGCTGACGCAGCCAATCTTTCCTGCGGATACTGAACTGTCCTGCAAGCTTCGCATGATGCAAGTGCTGCTTCTTGCGGCAAGTGGCTCAGGAAGAACATCGACAGCTTATGCGACATTCGACATTGAATCGAAGTCCCTGCCTGAACCAGCACGATTTGTAGAAGGTTTGCTCGGCAAGCTCTTATTGATGACAGGCTCGTTTGACGTGATCCCGGGAATGGTCGGACGATTGTCTAAAGCGCGGAAGGCCGGGTTTTCGGTCCAAAGGGCAGACGATGGGGATGAAAGTCTGAGCTCCGTAGACGGGCTTCAAATCATGTTCGCCTGGCAGTTTTCGACGGTCAAAAATATCGAAACGTTCGACAGATTGCTCGACGAGTTGTCGGTGCTACCTACGGAAGAAAAGGACTTCTGGCTCTCCTCGTTCGATCATCCTGGCGTCGATCGGGGACTCGCGATTAAAAAGCCCTGGACGACCGTCGTTGCTGCCGGCGGGTCGGCCACGGCGGAGATGGCCCAAAGTTATGAGGCTCTGGCGATGAAAGCGCGAGCGCTTGGCGACGACGAGATGGCCGCGGCCGCCTGGGAGACGGCGGCGGTCATCTACGACGAGGACCTCAAGGATTCTAAGAGGGCTCTCGACATTATCGAAATCGCCAAAAAACAGACCGACGGACATTCATGGAGATTAGGCCGGGCCAAATCCAGGATACTCTTCCATCTTAAAAGATACGCCGAGCAGATTGAAGTCGGCGAACCCCTCATCTCGTCGCCCAGCGATAGCAATGTCGAGATGGCCTACTTTCTCCGCGAGCTTGGTATCGGCGCAGCTGAACTTAGACGGCATCCGACCGATGCATTGTTTTTCGAACTCGCGGGTGAGCGGGCGAGGGCGGCAGAAATGCCGGATATGGGCCTGATGGCGATTGGCCTAAGCGTTGATGAGGCGATCGCCAGATACCGTGGGGGCGAAAAAGAAAGGCCAGTCACACTTCTTCGCGACGCATTGTTCGCATTGGAGCGCGCGCCGTCAGCAGGAAGCTTCAGGCATTCTGCTCTGAGGGTTTTCATTCCGCATACGATCTCCTGGCTGAGCTCGACAGTTCGCGGTGAGGTCGGTATCGACGACAGCGCCGTGCCGCCAGGTATGAACAGCAACCCCAATCCGGACAACCGGGTAGGTGATCTACGCCGTGGTGACATGGATGTCGTTTGGCTAATCCTCGACGGTATCGAAAGCCTATTTGGCATTGATGCCGGCATAAGAGCGATGCTGAAGTCTAGTGGATGGGATCAACGGATCCCTACCCTCGTCGATGCAGCTCTGCTGGAAGACGAGTTGGCATCGGCGTTGATCTCCCTGGAAACGGCATCGTTTAATGAGAAGTTGGTCGGGTTTGTCGCTGCACGTGCATGGAAAATCAGTGCCGACGACGGTGGCGAGCTCGACCTTGTAAATGTTGCTCGAGGCCGGGTGCCTCGGCTCAACGACGAAGAGCTTCTTGGTCGGCGGTCGGTAATTTCCAAGATCACGCTCGTGTTCGTCACAATGCTGGTCTTGCAGGACAGACTTGTAGACGCTGAAGCAGTTTTAACCCGGGCGAACACGTATCTGCCAATCATTGACGCGCAGGAACTCGAAGCTCTTCGTAGTGGCGCCATATCGGCCCCACAAGATCAAGCGTACTGGGGCGCCATGGGCGCTATACGCGACATGACCTCATCCGATGTGCCAATGGCGCCGGTCGATTTGTATATCTCCTGTTATCGGCTCGTGGAGCTGGCCGCTTTCGATCCGACTGGCACGTTTATGCGGCTCTCTTTGCCCTGGATCGCGCAGGCCTGGGGAAAGGTCGTGGCGCAAAGAAGCTTTCAACTCGCAAATCCCAGGACCGCACAAAGCGCAATCAACGACTTCCTGGACTCGGATACGTCGGCCGAGTCCAGGATCGGGCGACTGCTTCTTGATCTCCTGTCAAATGTTCGTGTTCCTCTCAGCGACGAGATTGTCATCCAGCTCCGAGCAATGGCTGGTCCGGCCTGAAGTCAAGATGGAAATCGGGCGTCGAGCCTTCGAGGTAGTGCCTACGCGTCCGCTGGACAAGCGATCGTCACCGAAATCGTCGGACATGGCCGCCTATAAGGTGTTAGACGGACTGGAGATGCGCAAGTTGATTTGCCAGGCAACCATTTCGTTACAGAACAATAGCGCACTGAAGTTATCTCGACAAAGCAAGGGGAGCTTGCTTTATCTAGGACATGAGATTCACCGCGCACGGCCCATCTATCCCTGACGACCTTCTGCTTGCCCGCGACAGAAACGAAGTGGTGTTTTTCTGTGGCGCCGGGGTCTCCCAAGCACGAGCGGGACTTTCGAACTTCGCGCAACTGGCTGCTAAGGTCATGGAGCGGCTCGGGCCTGCCAAAGACAGTCCTGCGAGAAAACTGCTGGACCTTGCGACAAATGTCAGTCCCATCCAGGGCGTTGGCAGCTTTGTTGCAACCGACAGGGTTTTCTCCCTGCTCGAGCGGGAGTTCGACCCCCAGGACATCCATGCCGCGGTCGCCGCAGCATTAAAGCCACAAAGTGTCGCCGATCTGTCAGCCCACGACCTGGTCCTCGATCTGGCAGGCCGTGCGTCCGGCGGCGTTCGTCTGGTAACCACCAATTTCGACCGACTGTTCGAGGATTGCGATCCCGCGATCAGATCGACCGGTCCGGCGCATCTGCCGGACCCTCGGCGGGCGGACATGAATGCCGTCATCCATCTCCATGGGCGTGTTGACCCTGATTATCTCGGCTCGGATGAGCAAGGTTTCGTTCTGTCGAGCGGAGATTTCGGACGCGCCTATCTTGCCGATGGCTGGGCTGCCAGATTTATCCAGTCGCTGCTCTCGCGGTTTAGCATCGTGTTTCTGGGCTATTCGGCCGACGATCCCCCGGTTCAGTATCTTTTGGAGGCCCTGAAGGGTGGCTCGCAAACGGAAGGGCAAATGTACGTATTTCAGTCCGGCGAAAGCACAGTTGCGTCATCGCTCTGGGAGAATAAAGGCGTACGTGCAATGGCCTACGACCCTTTGCATGGGCACGAAGCTCTTTGGTCGACCCTGGAGGCATGGGTCCAGCGAGCCAAGGATGTTGACGGGTGGCATGAAGGCGTTCTCCGGAACGCCGCGCGTGGACCGGAAAACCTGTTGCCTCACGAACGCGGTCAAGTCGCCCATATTCTCTCATCGGTTGAAGGCGTACGCCGCCTGGCACACCTGACGACCGGCGGGATTCCAGCCTCATGGATTAGGGTGATAGATCCTAAAGAACGTTACGGGCAGCCGGAAACCGATACGAATTCTTCGAAGGAGCCGGTTGACCCATTCGACAGGTTTGGGCTTGACACGGACGCACCGCCACCAGATCCCAAAAAGAACGAATTTTCCTTTTTTGCCAAAGAGCGAGAAGTGCCGGATGACAGTTGGAATGGCTTCGATCTCTATCCGTTGGATGCTCCGGGGCCGGCTCAACAGTCGGGGGTCTTTTACGGACAGAACGCGGCTATAGCAGCTCCCTTGCCCGGTCGCCTCCGTCAACTCGCGGTTTGGTTGATGAATGTCGCCGACCAGCCTGAGGCCTTCGCCTGGGCGTTGAAGCAGCCTGACCTCCACCCACACGTAAAATCGCTGATAACTTGGGCGATAAGGGACAAAGGTGACAGATGGCCCCCCGAAATCGCCCGGGGATGGCGCTATTTAATGAGGATATGGGACGACCGGCGTGAAGACCCCGATCGCGTGGCTTACGCAGTTTCAGCAGAAGCGAAAGCAACGGGTTGGTCAGATGAGATGGTGCGGCGGCTGATTGGGGCTCGGCAACCACGCCTCAGAATCGAGGCGCCCTACTCGATGCGCGGCACCGACGATGATCGGCTTTTCAGATTAAGCATCGACTATCCGAGACCGCATATCGAGGTCGAGATACCGGATGAGATGCTCGCGACCGCGGTCGCAAGGCTCCGGGATAACCTGGACCTTGCAAAATCACTTGAGACAGAAGTCCACCAGGGCGACTGGATCTATCTGCCGACGACGTACGAGAGCGATGGGCAGCTTCAGGACCTGGACGCCCATGGCCTTGTGGGCCCGGTCCTTGAAACGCAAAGGATGGTGCGTCGCCTTGCGACGGTTGATCCAGCGGCAGCTCACGCCGAGTTTCTTCGGTGGCCGGTTGATGACAATGGCATCTTTGCCCGCTTGCGTATCTGGGCCGCGCGACATCGTGACCTCACATCGGCAGACGAGGCGGCGGCAGCCCTGATTGGTTTGTCGGACAAGGCCTTCTGGGGATCTCTCCATCAGCGCGACCTTCTCATGACTTTCCGCATGCGATGGAGCAACCTGACACATTCCGCTCGTCGCCAGCTCGAAGACAAGCTGACTTCGACCAGCTATCCATGGGAAAATACCAGCAGGGCCGGGGAATACAACGATCTGGCGCTCATCGAGCGGTTGCGATGGTTTGTTGCGCAGGGAATGGAGTTCTCGTTCGACGTTGACGGAAAGATTACCGACCTGGCCAAACGGTTCGACGGCAAGCTACCCGATATCGGCGAGGTTGTTGCGGACACACAGCCAAGGGTGTTCTCTGTCGAAACGGTGAACGCGCCGGGCGAGCTGACGTCGCTTCCGATTACCGAGATCTTCGCGATGGCTGCCGCTGTCGAAGGAATCGATTATCGCGCCCATATCCACCGCGATCCCTTCGCGGGCCTGGTAGAGCTACGTCCTGTCAAGGCTCTTGCCGCCCTCTTGTACGAAGCTCGGAATGGAACGGTCCAGATCGAAGGATGGGGATCGTTCTTCCGTTCAGAAAGGAGGGTCGATGATCCGGAAAGGTTGCTGGGCCTCATCTGCGCGAGGCTCGCCAACATGACCGTCGCCGATCTCTCGCAGATTCTCTATCCGGTGACGGACTGGATGTTGCGGATGACGAAACGGCTGGTCGCCGAGTTTCCAGAGGTGTCGGATATTCTTTGGCAGAGGATGGTGGATGCCGCCGTCTTACTTCCCGCCGCAGACGGCGAAAGATATTCTGAGAGGAGCTGGGCCGATGACGGTCTGAACAGACCGGTCGGGAAACTGGCCCAGATCCTGCTTCAGGATTCCAGCCTTTCCGGGCGGCGCCGAAAATCGGGGCTGGATCCCGTTTGGAAGGGAAAGATGGAGAACATTCTGTCTTTGCCCGGCGATCTGCGCCGCCAGGCACTCGTGTTTGCATCATTCCGTTTCGTGTTCTTCTGGTTGGTCGATCCGAAATGGTTCGAGGCGACCATTATGCCGAGCATGAATTCCGAGGGGGCTGATGGGGACGCGTTCTGGGATGGCTTCCTGTGGGCGAACAAGGTGCCGCCTGCACAGCTGCTGCACAAGATGAGACCATCAATCCTTCAGAAGGTCGGCGATGGATCGCGAAGAAAGCCGATCACGGACAGCCTGGCCGACATCATACTCTACGCCTGGATCGAATGGTCGCAAAAGCGCACGCCGCCATTCACAAATGCCCAGTTTAGGGAGGCTATTGTCGATGGAGGCTCGCAATTTGCGATTCAGGTTCTTTGGAACCTCGGGAGACGGCTACAGCGAAAGACCGTTTCCAATGAGAAGATCCGCGAATTCTTTCGCGAAGTCTGGCCGCTCCAGAAGGCACTGAAGTCTCAGGAGATATCACGGGCGTTGAGTACCTTTCTGTTCAAGACGGGCGACCTCTTCCCGGAAGTGTCGACGTTGATCATGGGACGGCTCGTTCCATGTGAAAATTTCGACGCCTACACTATCCATTCCGAAGGGGAGGGCGGTGTTATCGAAACCTATCCCGAAGCCCTGCTTGATGTGCTTCAGCGGCTGCTTCCGAGCGATGTCACCCGCTGGCCGCATTATACGTCGGAAATACTGGATCGTCTGGCCCACAACCCGGCTGTCGCAGATGATAGTCGTCTGAAGCGACTGAGGCGAGCGATCGGTCTCCCAGCAGCTCCACCCGCGCCGTAACTCTCGTCGGCGCTGGCCAGTGACTGCGTGGAGCTCCGGGGCAACCCAGCTTACGTAGCGTGCTGATCGATTTCGTACGCGGTCTGGCAGACCGAGCAGGTCGGCGACCTCCTTCGACTCGTTGCGCATTCCGCCGATATAGAAGATGCCTACGCCCATGCCGGAACAGCAAGTCGCGCTTTGCTTGCTTGATGGGCACCAGTAGCATGATGATGCACAGCGCCTCTAGTGCGGCCTTGTCGGGCACGCACCTATCGCGAGGTTGCCGTAGCGTGACTGGCGACGAAGTCCGGCGGAACCGGTGTATGGCTGAGGAAGGCCTGGATTTGTGGCCGAGCGGCGACGTTCCTGTAAGAGCTCTCAGCCAATCCGAGCAGTGTTTTCCGGCGCTTTTCGTCTGCGATGTCGAGACCGAGATCTGACGTTTGCTCGTTCGAGGGCTCTTCGTCTATCCGCAGGAAACGATCCTTGAGCTGCTGCGTCATCATGAAGCGAACAAGCTGCTGCTGACTCGTCATAACGGTAGAGAGGAGACGGTCCTTACGAAACCAGGAGATCGCGCTGAGATCCGGCCCGAGCGAACTTGGCAAAGAAAACTTGGAGGAAGTCGTCCCAACACTCAGGACGTGCACGTCGGCGATATCCTGTCCACAGAAGAAGGTGGCTTCATGCAGCGCGCAAAGGTCCGGTGCGTTAGCAACGATGCCGCCGTCGACGTATCGGGAATTGCCGATGCCAGCCATCGGGAAAAAGTACGGGGCTGCCGATGTCGCCATCGCGACATCGGCAGCGAAAAGCTTTTTGTCCCAGACAAGGCTCTCGTGATGTGGGGTCTTGAACATCTGCACTTGACCAGCGCTCATGTTCACGGCCGGAACCAGCAGTCTCGTTTTCGCGTCCCCGATGAGCGCACTTCCGCCAATCACTTGTTCGATGGCTTTGCGAAGCTCGATATTCCGGTATTTCGCTCCGTAAGGCTTTTTAAGCCTCGATAGAAGCCTGCCGACCATCGAGTTGGCGCGGGGGAAGATATCCTCCCCGCGATCCAGAAAAACCCTTTCGATATCTCCCGCGCTCTTGCCGAGTGCCAGCCCTATCGCGATTATCCCGCCGATCGACGTGCCCGCGATCATGTCGAAACACTGGCCGATCGGGCGTCCGGCCTGCTGCTCAAGGTGCTTGAGGACGGCGATCGTGTAGAGCCCGCGATAGCCGCCGCCGCTGAGCGCCAAAATTCTGAAATCCATACTTGAACTCTTTATCTTGCAATAACTATGTGATATCCACATATGGCACAATTTATGCCATTCGCATACTACCTGTAGGGACTTCAGACTTTATTCAGCTGCCGACAAACCGGGGGACTCGGGACACATGGCAAACGTATCCAAGCTTCTATACTCCACGGTGGCCGACGTGTCCTTTCTGTTGGAGATCGAGCCCGAGGACGACGCAAAGGCCGCGTTGCTCGAGGCCAAAGGGCAAATACGCGAGCGCCTCAGGGAGGCTTTTGAGGAAAAGAGCAAAGAGATATTTGGACGCTCCATTCGACCGAGGTTCTTCACGCAGGGAAGCCATTCGTACAAGACGTTGAACGACCCGGCTTGGCCGCCGGAACAGCAGATGGACCTCGATGACGGTTGCTATTTGCCCATGTCATTCGTCAAAGGAACCCGTCCGTCGCAGGCTTCCGCGCTTTTCTTCGAATTCGTCGACGGCGTTCTTGAAAAGCTCGCAGAAGACCAAGGCTGGAAGTTTACTAAAAAGGACACCTGCTGCCGCGTCGTCATCAGTTCGATAGCCCATATCGACATCCCTTTGTACGCGATCCCGGACGACGAATTTGTATTGCTCGAGAAATCGATGAGCGCAAATGCCTCGTTCGCGGAAGACCGTCGCCGCCCCGACACCTGGGATGCCCTGCCGTCGGACAGCGTATTGCTGGCACATCGCAAAGAGGACTGGAAGGTATCTGATCCACGCAAGATAAAGACCTGGTTTCTTGCGGCAGTCGGGGTCTACGGTGAAAAACTGCGTCGCATATGCCGATATCTCAAGGCATGGCGCGATCACAACAAGCCCCACCTGAACGGTGTTTCCTCCATCCTGCTGATGGTGTGTGCCTGGAAGGCGTTCGAAGAGATCAGGCGACCATTTGTTCCCGACCGGGAAGACCAGGCACTGTTGGCAGTTCTCGAAAGGCTTCCGGGCTACCTGGAAAATGCAATGCCGAACCCGACGGACAAGGACGAGGATATAAACCGCCTTTCGTCCGAGGACCGCAAGACAGCGGCACGGTACGCCCGGCAATTCGCGGCCAGCCTGCGCAACACGATAGACGCCGTCACGGATACCTCCAAGGCCGTCATCGATACCCGGCTCTCGCTCGGACCGCGCGTCCCCGACAGACAGGACCTCGTCAGCGTAGTCGAAACAGCCAAGATCACGGTGCTTTCGCAGCCCCGGAAGGAAGTCGCTGCCCCTGTCGTCGGCAGGTCCCAGAGTGGCTGAAATCAACGTCTCCGCAAGCCAGCGGGTTCATGACGCGCTCACGCAGCGGGGGTTCGAGCGTGACTGGTGCAGCGAGCGCGTTATATATTTCGGTGTCCTTGATCCCTATGCGCTCAAGGTTCCCGTCAGCATAGACGTAACCGATCTGGATTTTGTCCGACCTCCGCCGATAAGGGTAAAGGAGGGATATGATACCGCGGGCCGCCGGCTCCCGCACCTCCTCGATGAGAGCCGGTCTTTCTGCTACTACGCAGCGGGAACGGTCGTTCTGGACCGCTACAATCCGGGCGGAACGGTTCTCCAATGCCTACAGCAAGCGGATGACGTCATGCGCCAGGCCGTAGGTGGGAAGTCCGACGCCGACTTCGCGAACGAGATGCAGGCCTACTGGTCTTCCTCCTTTGTCATCGTCGATCTTCCTGTCGGGTTCACTGGACAAGCGAAGGTCCGCTATTTGAACCTGCGGGGCGCAGACACATCGACGGCGACCCTCTGCACGGACAGTTCATGGCTGATCGACGCTCATCGTGCCAACGGCTCCCCGCTCCCTCGAGGTGACGACTGCGTTGTCGTATTGACAAAAAGTGCGATAACGCTCAATCCGGATGCAGACTGGCCGCCAACCTCGCTTTCTAACTTCAATTCCTGGCTCAATTGGCTGGATCCCGCGCTCGTCGGCGTCCTCGAACGAAGTTTCGTGCGGGGTGAAGGAGCCAGGAGATGGGTTGCGATCAGGGCTCCGAATGGTGTTTTCATCATCGACGCTTCACTTCCGCCGATGTTGCAGACGGAGGAATTCCTCAGGTCGCGGCGGACCGGGCTTCCGGCCGCGCTCCGCAAGTTGGCGGCAAAGACGACAATAGGACGGACGATCGGCATGCCAGCGGATACCGATTATATATTCAGCCGCAACCTGGGGGCTCGACAAAATCTGGCGGGCAAGCGCATCCTGCTCATTGGGGCTGGCACGATCGGCGGATTTCTCGCCCACCAGCTTGCGCAATCCGGGGCGGGAGAAAGCGGCGGTCGTTTGATGATCGTGGACACCGACGAACTGAGAACTGCCAATCTCGGGCGTCATCTCCTAGGTCTGCCTTATATAAACGTCAACAAGGCCGAGGGTTGCTGCGCATTTATCAAGCAACAGCTGCCTATGCTCGACGTGGACGCTAGGCCCGAGGACGCGTTGAAAGTCGTCTCCGGCGCATATCTACCCTACGACCTCATCATTGACGTCACGGGCGAAGAGGCGCTGTCGCTCGCCGTCAACGAGAGGGCCGTCTGCGCGGATAGCGGCTGGCCGCCCGTCCTGTTTGGATATCTTTTGGGAAACGGTGCACTCGCACAGGCGCTTCTGGTCGACGACCGAGAGCGAGAGCACGCCTGCCTAAAATGTCTCAAGCCCGCGCTATCCGGCGTCTCGCGCTATCCGTCGCTGAGGCAAGGAGTCGAAGTAATACGAGGACGCAACATGGAATGCGCGGACCCGAATTACATCCCTTACCCGGTCACCAGATCGGTGATGGCCGCCTCCCTCGTCTGCGAGATGGCGCTTGCATGGGCGGCAGGTTCGATAGGCCAGCGCTTCCGCTCACATCTCTTCGACGCCTCGCAGGCCTACCACGTCAAGGATGGAAATCCGGGCCCAACTCGAGAATGCCCCGCATGCAGCCGGATCTGATCTTCGCGACGCAATCCGGAGCTTTCGTCCTTCTTCCCAGCCCGCTCGCAGATATTATGCGGCGTTTCACCGTTGGCGACGAGGCGCGGACCGAAGCTGGAGGCATTCTGATCGGTAGCCATCGCGGCGACCATATGGAGATAACTGATTGTACCACTCCGCTTCGCCGCGACGTCAGAAAACCGTATTTATTCGACCGGAAAGACCGCGGGCATCATGTGGCCGCCATAGCCGCATGGACGAAGAGCCTCGGCAGGAAGAGTTTTCTCGGCGAGTGGCATACCCACCCCGAGGATTATCCAACGCCGTCCGGAATCGACCGCGCGACCTGGGAAGGCATAGTCGCGAAGTCCGCCGACACCAGGGTTTTCGTTATCGTAGGCAGAAATGATATCTGGGCGGGCATGAGCGCGACCGGAACGGTCGTGAGAATGTCACCTGTTAAATAAGCCTCTGTGCTGAGATGGTGCCCGGTGATAGGTGGGATAATGTCGATGGAAGCACGTTGTCATCGACGGCTTATCCGGTGTTTGATGTGGGCTTCAAAGATCGCCACGAGGCAAGTTCCAGAACATGTGCTCATGCCGCACAGACGATGCGCCTGAATGAAATGACGGAATTTCAGTCACTTAGAAATTTTGCTGATCAGGTCAGCGGTTCGACTCCCTTCAAGGCGTGGGAGGTAACCGCCTGACTTCAGGTGGTGTCCGATCGCATTCAAATGCGTTCATATTACCTTGGCAAACGAGCCTGGTGACATTGCGCAAGTAAAATCGCAATCGTAGTCGCCACGTTTTGGAGGACGAGGTCCACGTCTTGACGAAGTTGCCAACTGTCGGAGCAGCCCTGCTGAGCGACCATCACAAACCAGGTTATACCTCAAATTGCACGTGTCACGCATGTGTCACGCGACCACTCCCAATAAGTGTGAATTAGTCCAATTAGTCCAATTGCTACTTCGTTTCGCTATTAGCCTGGTGGAAACGCTGAGACGGTAGAGGGGTTGCATATGTTTCAGGGGGGAACCCTTCCAGAGGCCGATCAGGAACGCTCATCATCGGGGGAAATCTCTGGCCTTCTTAAGGTCTTTCTCGCCTTCGCTTTTGTGGTGGCGCTTTCGTCGCTTGCATTTTCTCTTTTAGGAGTCCCATCCACTCAACAATGTTGATACTCAAAGTCCAAGGCTCGGACAGATCGTGTCCCAGCGAGTGGTGTAGCTGGGTTTCGTAGCCATCGGTGATTTCCGGTAGGGTCGGGTTGCTTAGAACCAACCTGAAGGACACCACCGATGACCGACGATATGATGAACCTGCGT